>JBCCGJ010000220.1:0-10157 GCA_039029335.1 Actinomycetota bacterium
CTGGACACCCAGGTGTCCAAGGCGGCCAAACAGATGGCGATCCTGCGAGCCGGGCACGACAACCTGGACAGCGATTTCGAAGTGACCGAGGAACTGCTGGCCTCCCTGCGGGTCCTTCGGGCCAGGGCGGAGGCGGCCCGGATCGAGGCGGTCAACAAGATCACGGATCCGGAGCACCTGGTACGGGTGCCCTCGGAACAGTTGCTGGACGGTCCGGACGGGATGGCAAAGCGGCTTGATGCGCTGTTCGACGCCGCGTCAACGGCGGCATGGACCCAGAAGCGAACCATGCTGGACGGCTGGCTGACCACCGCCCGCAAGTTGGAGGCACAGCTCGTTCGGGCCGGAGAGGTCAACCGTGCGCCGATCGAGGTCAGAAACGAGCTGCGGGGGCGGCTGCAGGCCTATGCGGCCAAGATCGCCGCCATCGGCCGTTCTGAGGACCTGGAGCTGGCCGACCTGGTCGACCGGGCCAGGGCCGAGTTGTACACCGCCCCAACCGACCTGGCCGCCGCCGAGGCCGCGATCACCGATCTGGCAACGAGGCTCCGAGCATGACGGCCTGCACCGAATCCGGCTGCGGCGGGGCCATCCTGGCCGACGGGTACTGCAATACGTGCGGAGTCAAGGGTGGGGCACCCGCCGCCCGTCCGTCCGGTGCAGGTGCGGAGGCCTCGAACGGTGCAGCCGCGGCCACCGCTCCCGGCGCGGGTCCACCACCTGCTTTGCGGACACCGACGCCCCAGGCACCGGGTCCACCGGCTGCGGCCGCCGGAGGCGGCAGCCTGGGCGGGTCGGGAGCGTCCGGTTCGTCCTCGGCCGGCTCGGCCGAACGGGTGCCGGTCCGGCCGGTCGGTTCGGCGTGCGGCCGTGACGGCTGCGCCGGCCACATCGCGTCTGACGGATACTGTGACACCTGCGGTCTCGCCGCGGACAGCGCCGGTGGCCCGGTCCGTAGCGCACCGGTCCTCGCCGAGTTGGACGTGGACAGCGGCTCCATTCCCTCCATCGCCGTCCCGCTGGCGCCGGACGTGTCAACCCGGCTGCCGGGCGCCGGCACCGCGACCGCCAGGAGTCGGACAACCACCGCAAGCTCCCGTCGGACCGGTTCGGCCAGGACCGGAATCGGCGTCGGCCTGGTCACCGTGCCGCCAACGACCGTGGGGGACCCGGCCGCTGCGGTCATGTCCGACGAGAAGGTTCAGGGCGAGTTGGGCATCGTGCCGGAGGAGGATCGGCACTGTGCGGCGTGCGGACGGCCCGTCGGGCAGGGAACGGCGGACAAACCGGGACGCGTCAAGGGGTTCTGCGGGAACTGTCGAACCGCGTTCGATTTCGTCACCAATGAACCGTCGCTCGTCAGAGGGGAGATCGTCGCCGGGCAGTACGAGATCCTCGGTCCGCTGGCCCACGGCGGCATGGGTTGGATCTACCTCGGCCGGGACCGGGCCGTCTCCAACCGGTGGGTGGTGCTCAAGGGTCTTCTCAACGAGGACGACCCGGACGCCGTGGCCGCGGCCGTGGCGGAACGGCAGTTCCTGGCCCAGATCGAACACGCCAACATCGTCAACATCTACAACTTCGTCACCCACCGGGGGGCGGGGTACATCGTCATGGAGATGGTGGGCGGTGAGTCCCTCAACGCCAAGCTGAAAGCCCGGCGGGAGGCGAACGGCGGCATCCACAACCCGCTTCCCGTCGCGGACGCCATCGCCTACATGCTGGGCATCCTGCCGGCGCTCGGGTACCTCCACGAGCTCGGCCTTGTCTACAACGACCTCAAACCGGCAAACGTCATGGCCGTCGCCGACGGCGTGAAGCTGATCGACGTCGGCGCGGTGATGCGAATCGACGACCGGCAGGCGGCGATCTTCGGGACCCAGGGGTTCCAGGCGCCGGAGGTGGCCACCACCGGGCCATCGGTCGCGTCCGACCTGTACACGGTCGGGCGGACGCTCGCCGTGCTGATCATCCGGTTCGTGTTCCACCAGGGCACCTACCTCTACTCCCTGCCGAGCCCGGCCGAAGCGCCGCTGTTCGCCCGCTGGGAATCCCTCTACCGATTCCTGCTGCGGGCCACCGCCTTCCACCCCGACGACCGGTTCCAAACCGCGGCGGAGATGGCGGAGCAGCTGACCGGTGTCCTTCGGGAGATCGTCGCCCTCACCGAGAGCCGGCCTCGGCCCACCACCTCCACCCTGTTTGACGGGGATCAGTTGGCCGAGATGCTGGTGGCCAGCTCGGAGAGCTATGACGTCACCGCCGCCGACTGGCGGGTGCTGCCCGCCGCCCGGGTCAACGAGGACGACCCCGCCGCACCGTTCCTGATCGGCCTGCCGGAGGGCAACCCGGTGCGGACCGCTCAGGCCATCAAGAACGCCCTGGACAGCGGCCAGGTGCCGCAGTCCGACGAGGTCTACCTGCGATACACGTGGGAACTGATCCAGCTCCGCCATCGACGCGCCCCCGGCCAGGCCGGACCGGCGCCGGCCGGGTCCGGCGGTCCCGACATCTCCGCCGAACATCCGGAGAACGTCCTGCGCCAGGTCGAGGCGTCCAATCCGTGGGAGTGGCGGGTTGCGTGGTATCGGTCCATCCACAACCTGCAGATCGGGCGGGCCGCCGTCGCTGCAGAGGGCTTCAGCCGGGTGTGGACGGAACTGCCGGGGGAGACGGCCCCCAAACTGGCGGTGGCCCTGGCCGCCGAGCTGGCGGGGGAGTTCGAGCGGGCGCTGGAGCTGTACGACCTGGTGATCAGCACCGATTCGTCGTTTGTGTCGGCCGCGTTCGGCATGGCCCGGTGCAACTGGCAGCTGAGCAACCCGGACGGGGTTGTCGCCTCGTTCAACCGGGTTCCGACCAGCTCCGCCGCCCACTACGACGCCCAGGTTGCGGCGGCTCGGGCCCTGGTGGCAGGCGGTCCCGCAGGTGAACCGTCGCTGGACGATCTGGCGGCGGCGTCCGCCACCATCCAGCGCCTCCAACTGGACGCGGCCGAGCGGGCCGCCCTGTCGGCCGACATCTTCGAGCGGGCCCTGGCCGGCGTCCGAGCGGGGCGGATTCCCCCGGATGCGGGTGCGATGTTGGGCCGGGATCTGACCGAGCGGTCCCTTCGAGAGGGCCTGGAGCACACCTACCGAATCCAGGCCAGGCTGGCCCCCACCGCCGAGGAGCGGGTTCGTCTCGTCGACAAGGCGAACCTGGTGCGACCCCGGAGCCTGTTCTGATGATGATCGTCTGCCCCAGCTGCGGGGAGGAGGCACCGGAGGATGCGAAGTTCTGTGAGGCCTGCGGACACGATCTCAACACCGAACCGCTTCCGGCCTGTGTCGCCTGCGGCGAGCGGGAGGTGGCCGAGGAGGGGTACTGCCTGTCGTGCGGCCACAAACAACCGGAGGAGCGGGACCATCTGACGGTCGAGGCCGGCGCCGCGGTCGCCGTCACCGACCGGGGCAAGCGGCACCGGCACAACGAGGATGCGGTCGCCGTCGCCGAGCTCGACGGTGGCGGTGCGGTTCTGGTGGTGTGTGACGGGGTCTCGTCCACGTCCGGCTCGGCGGAGGCGTCGCTCCGGGCGGCTGCGGCGGCCCGCGACCTTCTGGTTGTCGGCCTCAGCCCCGCCGATGAGGAGGGCGATGCGGATCCGGAGACCGGCGAGGCCGTTTCGCCGGATGTGGAGGAGCTGCTGGTCCGGGCGGTCGGTGAGGCCCAACTGCAGGCGGCGGCGTCCGCCGAGGTGCCCGACACCGAAGGGTCCGTCGCGGCGGTGGCGGGCGTCGGCGCAGGCGCCGGTCACGATGGTGGTTCGCCGTCGTCCACGTTTGTTGCGGTGGTGGCCAGACCGGCCGACGCGGGGATCTTGCTCAGCACAGCCTGGGTCGGCGACAGCCGGGCCTACTGGCTGGGGGAGCAGGCCGAGAAGTTGACCGGTGCGGACCACGAGCTGGGCGGCAGCCTGGTCCGCTGGCTCGGGGCGGACACGATCAACGCAACCCCGGACGTGGTCAGCACGGTGGTGCCGAACGGAGGGCACGTGGTGGTCTGCAGTGACGGCCTCTGGCGGTACGCCCCCGAACCCGAGGAACTTTCCGAGCTGGCCGGACGTTTCCTGTCGGACGGGCACCGTGGGGTCGACCTGGCTTCGGCCATGGTGGCCTTTGCAAACGAACAGGGCGGCCACGACAACATCTCGGTGGCGTTGTGGACCGACACGCCGGACACCCCGGCCGGTTCGGACGCCGCTGGGCAGGCCGTCGAACAAGATGCCGATCAACCGGTCGAACAAGATGCCGATCAACCGGTCGACCACGATGCCGATAACCAGGCCGATCAAGAGGATGGAGAACAAGGACCATGACCAGCTTCACCGCCGAAGTCTTCCAGAACGAGTTCCTGCCGGCGGGCGCGGACACGGTCGATGCCGTGGTCACCGTTCGATCCAGCGGTGAGGTCGACGTCGGCCGGAGTCGCAAGGACGCGGTGGAGATGATCGTCATCGACACCTCGGGATCGATGCAGGAGGAAGGCGGGCGCAAGATGCGAGCCGCCCGTGAGGCGACAAAGGCCGCCATCGACACCATCGACGACGGTGTCTACTTCGCCATCGTCGGTGGGAACGCCGGCGCCTACATGATCTACCCCCACGAGGGGTTGGCCATCGCCGATGCACGGACCAGGGAGGAGGCCAAACAGATGGTCAACCGGGTCCAGGCGAACGGGGGCACGGCCATCGGCACCTGGCTGAAGGCGGCCGGCTACCTTGCGGGGCTCCGGCCGGGGGCGATCGCCCACTGCCTGTTGCTGACCGACGGGAAGAACCAGCATGAGGAGGACTGGGTGCTGGACGGGGCGATCACCAGCTGCATCGGCCTGTTCCAGTGCGACGCCCGGGGCCTCGGCTCGGACTGGGATATCGAGGAGATGCGCAAGATCTCCACGGCGCTGCTCGGCTCGGTTGACATCATTCCCCGCCCGGAGGACATGGAGGCGGAGTTCACCAGGCTCACCGAGGCGGCAATGGGCAAGCAGATCGGCAGTGTGGCCCTCCGGCTGTGGACCCCGAAGGGGTCGGCCAGTGAGTTCGTGAAGCAGGTGGCGCCGTCGCTGGAGGATCTGACGTACTCCGCGCAGTCGGTGAACCCGCTCACCAACGACTTTCCGCTCGGCTCGTGGGCCGGCGAGGAAGAGCGGGACTACCACATCCGCATCCGGATCCCGGTCGGCAACGTCGGGGATGAGCGGCTGGCGGCCCGGGTCATGCTGGTGATCGACGGGGTTGACCAGCCGGCGGCGCTGGTCCGGGCGATCTGGACCGACGATGAGCGGCTGTCGACCAGGATCAACCGGGAGGTGGCCCACTACACGGGTCAGGCCGAACTTGCCGGTGTCATCGCCGAAGGTTTGGCGGCCCGGGACGCCGGTGACCAGGCCACCGCAACGGTCAAGCTGGGCCGGGCGGTGCAGATCGCCCATCAGGCCGGCAACGGCGACACGGTCCGGCTTCTCCAGAAGGTGGTGGACGTCGACGACCCCGCCACCGGGACGGTTCGGCTCAAACGACAGGTCGACAAAGCCGATGAAATGGCTCTGGATGTTCGGTCGACCAGGACCGTTCGGGTAAACAGGGGTTAGCAGGGCGGCAAGCGGAGCGATCTATGACCACCAGGAACTGCGAAAACTGCGGTGTGGCCTATGGCCCGGATGATCTCTTCTGTGAGAACTGCGGGTACGACTTCGTGACCGGCTCCCTGCCGACCGAGGCCGACGGAGCCCCGCCGGCAAGTCCAACGTCGGCCACGAGCGGTATCACCGCATCGGCACTGCCGGAGGCACCATCGGTGCTGGACGAGGCGGTGGAGTCATCGGGGTCCGGTCCTGCGGTCGCGGTCGAGGTGCCTCGGGTGACGGTGACGGTTGCCGTCGACGAGGCGTTTTTTGCCGAGGTTGTCAACGAGGGGGAGATCGACTTTCCCGATCCGATCCCCGCCGACCAGGAGCTGAGCCTGGCCGGGACCGAGTTCCACATCGGCCGGACCAGCGAGAGCCGGGCGATTCACCCCGATATCGACGTCGCCGACTTGACCAACGATCAGGCCGTGTCCAGCCGCCACGCCGTGCTGCGGGTGGCCAACGACGGCACGCTGACCATCGTGGACGTCGGTTCGACGAACGGAACGTTCCTGGGCACGGTCGACGCCGAGGCCCTCACGCATGGCATCCCGTTCGAGGTCAAGCCGGGCAGTCCGATCTACGTCGGCGCCTGGACCCGCCTGGTCGTCTCGGAGTAACCCCGCCCCAGCGAAATTTGGGCTCGTAGGCCACAAAGTTTGGTACCTGGAGGCCCAAATTTCGCAGAGAGTTGGGGGGTGTCCGTATGGCGTTGCGTGGGTTACTTGGGCGGCATCCTGATGCCGCCGTCCACCCGGACGACTTCGCCGTTCATATACGGGTTGGTGATCAGCTCGGTCACCATGAAGGCCAGCTCCTCGCCGTAGCCGAGCCGCTTGGGGAACAGCACGGACTGACCGAGGTGGGCCTTGAACTGGTCGGACTGCTCACCTTCGCCGTAGATCGGGGTGTCGATCAAACCGGGGGCGATCGTGTTGACCCGAACGCCGACGGCCGACAGGTCACGGGCGATCGGCAGGGTCATGCCGACAACGCCGCCCTTCGATGCCGAGTATGCGGCCTGGCCGATTTGACCGTCGAACGCCGCAACCGATGCCATGTTGACAACGGCGCCGCGGCTGCCGTCCTCATCGACCGGGTCGGTCTTTGCCATGGCGGCCGCCGACTGACGGAGCATGTTGAACGAGCCGAGCAGGTTGATGCGGATCACGAAGTCGAAATCGGCCTGGGGCATCGGATCGTTGTTCCGGTCGACGGTTCGACCGGCCCGGCCGAGACCGGCCGAGTTGACCAGCGCTCGCAGGGGCCCCATCTCCGATGCGGCGGCAACAGCGGCGGCGCCGTCCTCCTCGCTGGAGACGTCACATTTGACGAACAGTCCGCCAAGTCGGGACGCCACCTCCTGGCCCTTCTCCTCGTTCAGGTCGGCAACGACGACCCGGGCGCCGAGCGCCGCAAGCTGCTCGGCCGAAGCCTCGCCGATACCGGACGCCCCGCCCGTCACCAGCGCGGAGGCACCTTCAAGATTCATTCGAGGCATGGAAACCATTCCTTCGTGTTTGTCGGTTCAATCGAACGATGTCGCCGCCGGCCGGCGACGCCGTGATCGTTATAGCGCCGCGTGGCCGAGGTGACCAACACGGGGCCGATCCGGTCAGGAACGGGGCTGATCGTGCGCCTTCGCCAGCCGTTCCTCCTCGATCTGGTTCGCCTTGCGGATGCTGAACACGATGGCCCAGACCAGGATCACCACGATGATCCCCAGCGAGTACTCGATCGGGATGTGATACCAGGGGGTCAGGATCAGCTTGATGCCGACAAACATGAGGATCCCACCGAGGGCGTGGGACAGGTAGTGGAACCGCTCTCGGGCGTCGGCAAGCAGGAAGTACATGGCTCGCAGCCCCATGATGGCGAACGCGTTCGCCGAAATCAGGATGTACGGGTCGTTGGCCACGCCGAACGAGGCCGGCACGGAGTCGACCGCAAAGACCAGATCGGTGGCCTCAACCACCACCAGCGCGGCGAACAGCGGGGTTGCGGCCCGCCTGCCGTCCAACTGGGTGAAGAACTTGTGGCCGTCGAACTCCTCGGTGACCGGCATGATCCGCCGTAACAGCCCAAGACCCGCGGTTGATGCATCGTCCCCCTCATCGTCGCGGTGACGGATGATCCGGAGGCCGGTGTAGACCAGGAAGAGGCCGAACAGCACTAGGACGGCCACAAACCGCTGCACCAGCTGGGCCCCGATCAGGATGAAGATCGCCCGCATGGTCAGAGCGCCGAAGATGCCCCAGAACAGGACCCGGTGCTGGTACCGAAGCGGTATGGCCATCGACGAGAACAGCAGGGACCAGACAAAGACGTTGTCGACACTGAGCGATTTCTCCGTCAGGTAGACGCCCAGGTACTCACCGCCGGCCTGGCCGCCGAACTGCCAGAACATGAACCCGGCAAAGACCAGCGCGCACAGGACCCAGAATGCGGATTCCAGTCCGGCCTCCCGGAAGCTCGGTGCGTGATTGTCCCGGTGGCGCCAGAGATCAAGGGCGAGGAGGGCCACGATCGAGCCGAGCAGGAGCGTCCAGGCCCAGGTCGGTACGGCGATGTCCACGAAGTTGGAGGCGTCACCGTCAACGGCGACCAGCAGGGTCCGCATCAGGCCGAGTGTACGGGGATAGGCCTGCGCCTTAGATCTTTGGAGAAGTTGCCGATTTTTGCCCTATGACCAGCGGAAGGGACCGGGAGGTTCCGACGAACCGATCGGGCTCCGCCGCGGGCGGGGTGTCCGCCGATCCGCGGCCGGCGTTGTCATCCGGTGTGGGACCGGAGTCCGCCGGAGAACCCGGATCGACCCATCGACAGGGCGAATCGGCGCCCGGCCGGTCGACGCTCCCATCCGATGGGGGACCCGACAGGTGGTTCGGTGTGCTCTGGCCGGCGGCGATCCTGTTCCATCTGGCGGCGAACGGACATCATCTGGTGCCGCTGGATCGCATCGGGGGGCTCCAGCTCCTCCTTGCCGCAGCGGCGGTGGGAGCGATCGTTCGCCCACGGCCCTGGCTTTCGGCGGCGCTCGGCGCGACCTATCTGCTGGTCTTCTGGTTGAAGCTCCCGGTTGTGGGCAATCACGAGGTGCTCCTGGCTCTCGTGGCCCTTGCCGTGGTGATCGCGGTGCCCCACGCCGCCAGACGGGGGACGTGGTGGGTTCCGGTCGCCGCCCCGGCGATTCGGTCCGCGTTACTCATCGGCTACGGCAGCATCGCCATCTCCAAGCTGAACACCGGCTTCTTCGATCTGGCGGTGAGCTGCGCGGTGGTCTTCGCCGATGAACTCCTGGGTCCGTTCGGACCCGGTGGCGGACCGGTTGGACTGCCGGCGTGGTCGGCGGTCTGGCTTACCGCAGGGATCGAGCTGGTCATACCCGTGCTGCTGGTGGTCGGCCGGACCAGACGGCTCGGACTGGCGGTTGCGCTGACGTTCCACCTGGTCCTGGCCCTCGATCCGGTGAGCCACATCTGGGACTTCTCGGCCACCCTGCTCCCGATGTTCCTGCTGTTCGGCTCTACGGAACTGCGGCGCACCCTCGATCGAGCGGCCGATCGGATCCGTGGCGTTCCGAAACGGGAGCTGACCCTCCTGCTGGTCACCCTCTGTTCGGTCCAGGGGCTGTTCCTGCTGCTCACGGCCGTCCGCGGCGCCGAACCCGATGGGTCATCGGTGCTGTGGTCCCTGGTCGGGCCATGGTTCCCGGCCTACCCGGTCTGGCTGGTGGTCGGTGGTGGGACGCTGGCACTGGCCTGTCGGGCTGTGCGCCGGCCGAGCGCGCCAGGTCGGTCGCCGTTCGGTGATGAACCGGTGGGCGGCACCGACGTGCAGCGAGGGGCCGACCCCGGTCGAGACGGCGCAGAGCGCGGCAACCGACCCGGCCGCGAGCACCGGCTGCGGCCGGCAGCGCCGCTGCTGATTGTGGTGGGCCTGGCGATGCTGAACGGGCTTGGCCCGTACCTGGAGTATCGGTCGGCGGCGGCCTTCAACATGTACGCCAATCTGGCGGTCGTCGACGGCCGGTCGAACCATCTCATCGTGCCGGCCGTCCGCTCGGCCGACGGGGAGCCGTCGGTGGTGCGGCTCCATGCCGCGGCGCCGGATTCGGCCCTGGTTCACTACCTGGAGGCCGATCTGCTCCTTCCCGCGGAGAACCTGGATCGGTACCTGCGAGAGCATGCCGACCAGGACCCGCTGGTGAGCCGACCAGGAGGTCCGATCCGGTCCGCTCGCTCCCTGGGATTCGGCGGGGACACGCAGGGCGGGATGGTGGCCGATGTGACCGACACGCTGCGACACAAACTGGGGTTCCGACGGGCGGTCGACGGGACCGGTGCCCATCGATGCCAGCGGGCCTGGGGACCGATCGGGTAGGCGAAATGGTCCAGAGATCGGAGCGGGAATCGTCCATATGGCCCCTATGGTCGGGGCCTTCGCAGGCCGATGCACTGTATCGACCCTTCACTGTGGGTGCCGAAACC
>JBCCGJ010000221.1:0-10137 GCA_039029335.1 Actinomycetota bacterium
ACCTCTCCAACTCCAGCGACGACCTCCGCGGCCTCGCAGACATCGTCGCCCGATTCGCCAACGAATCCCAAGCACGAACCACCGAACTCGAAGACGTCGAAAACGACCTCAAAGACGCCGTCGGCACCACAACACCCCAAAAAGCTCGACAAAGACCATCGCTCACCAACGCGTAGGACCCTCCCCGTCCGCCGTTGCGGGCAGTCGAGGAGGGTCATCAGCCCGGAGGGGGACGGGCTGCGTTTTTGGTGGTTCGAGCTACTGGAGGGTTGCGGCCACGGTGATACGTTCACCGTCCCGCAGTACCTCGACCTCGATGGTGTCGCCGCTGAAGTTGCTCTGGACCAGGCCGACCACTTCGGTGATGGCGGTGACCGGGGCACCGTCGATGCTGACGATCCGATCCCCGACCTGGATGCCGGCCGACTCGGCCCCGGAACCGTCGAAGACCTCGTCGATCGGGACGCCGATGTCGGCGTCCTCGCCGCCGCCGGAGACGCCGAGCACACCCGGTTCGAGGGACTCTCCGGAGACGATCCGCTCGGCGACGGAGATGGCCGTGTCGATCGGGACGGCAAAGCCGATGCCGACGTTGGAGTTGCCGGTGCCGTCCGTCCGGATCGATGCGTTGATCCCGACCAGCTCACCGGACCGGTTGGCCAGCGCTCCACCGGAGTTGCCGGGGTTGATCGGTGCGTCGGTCTGAATCATTGAGCTGAGGCCACCGACGTTGTTCGGTACCGGGCGGTTCACGGACGAGACGATGCCGGCGGTCACGGTCTGCTGCAACTGGAACGGGCTCCCGATGGCAACGGTCAGCTGACCGACTTCCAGGTCGGCGCTCGAGCCGATGGTGGCGATCGGCAGGTTGCTGCCCGGGGCGGAGAGGACCGCGATGTCGTTGCGGGGGTCGGACCCGAGGACCTCGGTCTCGATCACCCGACCGTCCTCGGTCCTGATCCTGACCTGGCTGGCGTCGTCGATCACATGGTGGTTGGTCAGGATGAGCCCGTCGGCGTACACGACACCGGACCCCTGACCGCGGTTGGTCTCGACCTGGACGACGGACGGGCCGATGATACGGGCGACGTCGGCCGCCGGTTCCGCGCCGGGGGTGATCGGTTCCGACCGGGGGGCGGGAGTGACCGGGGCGACGGTGCTTGGGGCGGCAGCCTCAACTTCGGCAACCGGGGCGACCGTGTTCACAACGGCGGCGGAGTTGTCACCGCCGTCGACGGCCTGCCCGAGGGCAAACCCGCCCGCTCCCACCGCTCCACCGAGGACAAACGCCGCCGCGGTGATGGCGACGGGGAACCGTCCCCGCTTGGTGGCGACGGTTTCGGTCCGGACCGACGACGGGGTGGTGCCGGTTCTGTCCGGTAGCGGTTGGGGAGGCCTTGCGGGGACGGCGGCTTGTCCAGACGGGAGTGGGGGTGAGCCTGCCGTCCCCGAGAACGGAGAGGTTGATGGTGCAGCGTCCGGCGTGGTCGATGCCCGGGTGGCCGGGATGGCGGTGGCCGAGGCCGATACCGACGCCGATGGAGCAGATCCCGATGTTGTGTCCGGTGTGGCGAGATGCTCAGCCGACGGGGGGACGGAGTGGGCGCTTAACGTCCCCTCCGTCGGCTGAGAGAACCACGGCGATGGTGCGGGTGGGCTTTCCATGGGTGTTTGCCGTGGCGGACCCTGAGGAGAATCCTCAGGTGTCGTTCCGAGAGCTGTAGACCGCTCCGACGGAGCGGCGGGGACCGGGGACATCGGGTTCACTTTCTCCATGCCGTTCTTCGTGTGAGATGAAGGTACGACAGTCGGCCGAAAGCCGGTGCAAAGAAATTCCACATAAAATCGATTCGTGCTGCTCGACGATCAGGCCACCTGCCCCTGCGGGACCGGCAGCGTCTACGGGTCCTGCTGCGGGCCCATCCACGCCGACGGAGCAGGCCTCGGCACCACCGCAGAACAACTGATGCGGGCCCGCTACAGCGCGTACGCCCTGAAGGACGGACCGTTCCTGCTCACGTCCTGGCACCCCGATCACCGGCCGGACAGCGTCAGCTTCCCGGACGAGCAGCGGTGGCTCGGTCTCACCATCGTTGACACCACCGGAGGCGGAGGACTCCAGACGGAGGGGACCGTCGAGTTCAAGGCCACCTTCACCCGGGGCGAACAGCATTTCGAGCTGCACGAACTCAGCAGCTTCAGACGGGAGGGTGGCAAGTGGCTGTACGTGGACGGGTTCAACCCGGGCTGATCCCGGGCGTCGTGCGGTACGGGACCGGCGTGGCGGTGCCCCACTCGGTCCTGCTGGCCCTTGCCGTTCTGGTGGCGCTGGTTGCCGGCTGCTCCGCCGACGACAGCACGTCCGCCCCGCCGGAGGACCGAGGAAGCCAGGTGGAGTATTTGCTGTGCACCGAACCGGCCGGTTCCTGGACGGACCTGACCGGGGAGGATCCGGCATGGCGGGACGACCAGCCGTCGGTCGGTTGGACCGACCAGTCCGGCTGCGCCGTTCGGCTGGACCACGTCTGGCACACCTTCGGTGACGATCACTGTGGCTGGGAGTTTGTGGAGTCAATCTCCTTCGGGCTCCCGGTCGGGACGCCCTACACCGGTGAGGTGGCTGATCCGCCTGGCCAGGATTGGGAACCGCTGTTCCTCTTCAACACCGACGGTGCGGTCGAGGGGCTGCCGACCGGCGAGACCGTGGCCGCCGCGGACGTCCCGGCTACCGCGACCGACACCGGGCTTCGCACGGTGACCGGCCGGTCGCTGCGCCTGGCTGCAGACCGGTCTGCGCTGTACGACGTGCAGGGCGAGACCGCCCGGGTGTTTGTCAGAATCACCGAGGACGACTACGGCTGCGCCTGACCGCCGATTAGAACACCTCGGGGCTGTGGGGTGGCACCCGGGCGACAAAGAGATCGTGGAGTGTCCCGATTGCTGCGGTGTCACCGACGATCAGCCCGGCCCGGGCCAGCAGCGCGGCGGCACCACCACCGAGCAGCATCCGCCCCAGCTCCTCGACCGCAAGCGTCACATCCGGCGTTGCGGTCGTCGCCTCACAGACAGCTGCTCCGTCGGTCACGTCCAGCCGGTACGTCCCGGCGGCGGGGCCGAACCGGTCGGTGACCGCGATGGTGACACCGCCGTCGCGCTCATACCGGCGACCGGTCAGCACCGCCGGCACGTCGAGCGGGCGCAGCCAGACCGTGTCCATGACCGAGCGGGTGACCCGGCGGAACCGATGGGCCTCGATCACCAGCGGATCGTCGAGCGGGGCGTTCCACCACTTCACATTGCGGAACAGGTCGACGTTGGTTGCGAAGTTCCACAGGCTGCGCCGCACGTCATCGTCGGCGGCGACAAGCTCCTTGATCTCGGTGGTCCCCTCCGACCAGTCGCCCGAGGACATCTGTCGGAAGATGAGGTAACCGACCGGTTCGCCGTCACGCTCGGCGACGACGTACCGACGACGGGGACCCTGTTCCTGCGGGGTCTGTTCGAAGAACCGACGGCCCCGCCACCACTCGTCGCTGCGGACCAGCCGACCGGGGGGCGCGGTGGTGAGCTGCTGCTCGTAGATCGGGGGCAGCGCTTCCTTGGCCTGGTCGACGTCGATCGGATGAAGGGTGATGTTCGGATCACCCGGGGGCAGGGCCGCAACATCGACCGGGATCTGCAGCTCGTGGCTGTACACCGCCGGGCCGTAGCCGAACCGGCCGTAGATCCGTTCCTCGGACGCCCACAGCCCGGCCATGGGCTGACCCCGTTCGACCGCCTGGTCGAGGTGCATCCGCATCATCTCGGTGAGGATCCCTTTGCGGCGATGGGTCGGGTGGACGGTGACGTGGGTGGTGCCGGCCATCGGCAAACGGCCACCACCCGGCATCGTGATCTCCAAATCGTAGGAACCAAACGTGGCCACCATCCGGCCGCGGTCGACTGCGACGATCGTCGTCTCGATGCGATTTGTCGCCCGGAACTGTTCGACCGCCTCATCGGAGTCCTGCGGATCGCCGCCAAAGCCGAAGCCGATGGCATCGTGGTACTGCTGCCACTCATCATCACGAATCGCTCGAATCTCGACCATGACCGCAGTCTACGAACCACCTACACGGCGAGACGGCGAATTACGGAACCGGACCGAATCGGATCTCCTCCCCGTTCCAGGTCACCCCGGATGGTCGATCGGCCTAGGCTCGACCCGTGGATCCGATCATCAACACTTTCAAACAACGACTGACCGATCCCGCCGCGAAGGACCAGGTTCGCTACGGCCTGTTTGTCAGCCTGGCCGACCCGGTGGCCGCGGAGATCGCAGCGGCGTCCGACATGGATTGGTTGATCATCGACACCGAGCACGCCCCGAACGACCTTCGAACCACGCTGGTGCAGTTGCAGGCGACCGAGGCCTACGGTCCGGACATCGTCGTTCGGCCCCAGGAGGGGAACCGGGCTCTGGTCAAGCGGCTGCTGGACATCGGTGCCCAGACCCTGCTGGTGCCCATGGTGGACACGGCGGAGGAAGCGGCCGAGGTTGTGGCGTGGACCCGGTACCCGCCGCGCGGCCTGCGGGGTGTCGCCAGCGCCCGTGCCGCCCGCTGGGGTCGGGTCGACGGCTACTTCGACACCGCCGATGACCAGGTCTGTGTGATCGCCCAGATCGAATCGCAGGAGGGCATACAGAACCTGGACGCCATCTGTGCGGTCGACGGGCTCGACGCGCTGTTTGTCGGACCCTCGGATCTGGCGGCGGACATGGGTCACCTCGGTGACTCCAGCCACCCCGAAGTTCAGGACGCTGTGTTGGAGACGCTGCAGCGAATCTCGGCGAACGGAAAGCCGGCCGGTGTCTACGCCGCAACACCGGAGACGGCCGAGCGCTATGCGGCGGCCGGGGCGACGCTGGTGATCGTCGGTGTTGACACGATGGTGCTTTCCGGTGCGTTCGCCCAGCTGACCGCCCGGTTCAAAGGGTGATGTCGATCTCCCGCGACGAGGCGAGAGAGATCGCCGTCATCGGGCTGCTGGCCGCGGCAACGCTTCGGGTCGGTGCCGGGGTCTTCCAGCTGATCGAGGAGCTCGGCGGTCAGTGGACCTTCCGGTCGCTGCTGAGCAGGCTGTTCGCCCCGATCGGCTCAACGGTCGGCATGCTGACGCTGGCTACGGTGCTGCTGGTTGTCCTCTCCCCCAGCGGCAGTATCAGTACAGGCCTCGTTCGGATCACCAGACGGGCGGTTGCGGCGGTCGCGATCATCGGCATGGCGGCCACGTTCCACACGTTGGCTCTCAGCTACAGCGACTTCCTGGCCAAGATCTGGTTCGCGATGATCAACGGCCTGGCCACCACAACCCTGGCCGGGACCGGCTGGTGGATCATGCGCAACTTCGACCAGGATCGGTAGCGGCGGCGGACGGTGCCCGACCAGACCGACATACCGGACGGACCGGCCGCGCCGGATCAGCCCGCGCTGCTGACCCCGGCCCACGTCGACGCGGCCGCCGAACGGATCCGCGATCACGCAAGGCGAACACCGATCGTGGAGTCGACCGTCCTGAACGCCCGCCTCGACGCCCGGGTGTTCTGCAAGGCCGAGAACCTGCAACGGACCGGTTCGTTCAAGTTCCGGGGGGCCTGCAATGCGATCGCCTCGCTGTCGGACGCCGAGCGGGCCCGGGGCGTGCTGACGTACTCGTCCGGCAACCACGGGCAGGCCATCAGCCGCGCCGCCGGACTGTTCGGGGTTGACGCGACGGTCATCATGCCGACCGACGCTCCGGCCATCAAGCGCGCCGCAACCGAGCACTGGGGCGCCGCCATCGTCCCCTACGACCGGTATGCCGAGACCAGACAGTCGGTGGCCCAACGGTTCCTGGCGGAGCGCCCGGCCGGTGACCCCGGGCCCGTCCTGATCCCGCCCTACGACCACCCGGACGTGATGGCCGGACAGGGCACGGTCGGCCGTGAGCTGGCGGAACAGGTCCCGGACCTCGACCTTGTTTTTGTCTGTCTCGGTGGGGGCGGCCTGCTGTCCGGTGTGGCCACCGCCGTCGCCGCCCACCAGCCGAACGCCAGACTCGTCGGTGTTGAACCGGAGGCCGGAGACGATCACCGCCGGAGCCGAGCCGCCGGTCGAATCGTGGCCTTGCCGGACGTGCCACGGACGATCGCCGACGGACAGCAGACCACCGCTCCCGGTGCGCTCACGTGGCCGATCACCAACGCCCTGACCGACACGTTCACCACCGCAACCGACAACGAGATCAGGGCAACGATGCGGCTTCTGTTCGATCATCACAAGCTGGTGGTCGAACCGAGCGGGGCATGTGCGCTGGCCGGCGCACTCTTTCGCGACCTGGTGGAGCCGGGCATGCGGGTCGGCGTCACGATCAGCGGCGGCAACGTCGACCCAGCCCTCTTCGCCTCGATCCTCATGGACGGCTCGGACGCGACGGGTCGCTCCGCATGATCGACGACATCGAGGCGGTCCAGGTGGTGGCGTCGCTGGCGCTGGTCGGCCTGGCGGCGGTGTTGAGTGGCTTGCTGCGGCTTGGGCTGACGCGGCGGCTGACGGTGGCGTCGGTCCGGGCCGCGGTCCAACTCCTGGCCGTCGGTTTTCTGTTCGGGTTCATCATCGACGCGGATCGGGCGATGGTGCTGGCCTGGCTGTGGGTTGCGGTGATGGTGGTGGTGACCTCGACCGTGGCCAGGCGGCGGGCTCCGGAACTCCCCGGTGGCGGGCCGATCGCCGGGATCACCGTTGCGTTCACCGTCGGCGTGTGCCTCCTGGTCATCTTCGGGCTGCGGGTTCTGGACTACGAACCGGTCAACGTGATCGTCATCGCCGGCATCACCATCGCCAACTCGATGCCGTCGCAGGTCCTGGGGTCCAACCGGCTCGTGGCCGAGCTTCGGGACAACCGCGGCCAGATCGAGGCGCTGCTGGCCCTTGGTATGTCCCGGTGGCAGGTGATCCGGTTCACCGCGGGCCGGATCGTGCAGACGGCGCTGATCCCCCAGATCGAAAAGACGAACGTGGTCGGGCTGATCGCTCTGCCGGGGGCGATGACCGGTTTGCTGCTGGCCGGGGCCGATCCGATCGATGCGGTGCTGGTGCAGCTGATCGTGATGTATCTGGTGCTGGGGGCGGTCGCCACGTCGGTTCTTGTGACGATCCTCATCGGTATGTCCCGTCTGTTCACCCCGGATCGCCGGTTGCTGCCCCTCTCCCCCGCCGAACGAACCGGCTAACCACCGAGCGCTCCCGGTGGAGCCGGACGATCCGTCCCGGGCGATCAGCTCCGGTACGGGTCGAGGTCCATCTCCGGATAGCGGATCTGCACGTCGGCCAGGGTCTGCTCGTTCCAGTACTCGTGACCCGGCGGCGGAAAGCCGAACAGGTACCGCTGTCGGGGATTGATGGCGCTGAGGAACTCGGACAGGGCCGGCGCGTTGGCCCGGTGCGGCCACGCGTGCTTCCCGCCCCAGGACATGTCGTTGTGTTTGAAGTCGATGAGAGCGGCGAACCGGCTGGAGCGTTCGCCGATCAGCTCGGTGCCTCGGTGGAAGACGTCGGTCTGGTACAGCAACACCGATCCGGCCGGGCCGGCCACCGTCAGTTCGCGATCGAACAGGTCGCCGAACGGCACCTTGCGCTCGCCGAGCGGAATGTGGTTGGTCTCCGGCCGGGGCACCACGGCGGTGGGGCCGTCTCCCGGGCCGACGTCGGTGAGATAGACGAACGTGGTCACCTGCCGCCAACGGCCGTCGGCCCGGGGCACCACCAGGGTGTGGTTGCCGAAGTCCCGATGGTGGCCCTGATCGTAGGGGCCGGCCCCGGCGTACTTGGCCCACAGCTCGGCCTTGTAGATCGAGATGTCGGTCGAGTCGAGCAGCTGCTCGGCGGCCGCGGTCAACCAGGGATCGGCTGCGACGAGGTTGAGGTCGAGATGATTCCACGGAAAGTCCCGGTTCCCGGCAAACGGACCGTGGAGATCGGCGTAGGCGTCCGGGTCGGCGAAGAACTCGTCCGGGGTGGGGAACTCGGTCGGGAGGGCGGCCGCCGCCCGCTCGATCGTGTTGGGATCTACGGCCCCGGGCACCAGGACGTAGCCGTCGGTGTGGAATCGGCGCTGCTGTTCGGCCGAGAGAACCATCACCTCATCTTATGAGGGGGCTGATTGTCGTGTCGCTGCGATGTTCGGCGCCCACCCGCCGAGGTGGTAGACCTCAGGTATGTCCAACGGGGGTGGAGCCAACCGGCTGCTCATCATGCGGCACGCCAAGTCCGACTGGTCTGACCCAGCCCTGGCCGACGTCGATCGGCCGCTCAACGGTCGCGGGAACGCTGCGGCGATCCGGATGGCGGCGTGGTTGGCCGACCATGATCTTCGGCCGGACCGTATCCTGTGCTCGGCCGCCACCAGGACCCGCCGTACGGTGCAACACCTGGTTACCGGGCTGTCGCTAGACCCGGCGACCGTTGTCCATCGAGATGATCTCTACCTGGCCGATGCCGAGTCGTGGCTGGCGGCGATCCGGACCGAGCGGCACGCCGCCACCCTCCTGTTGTGCGGCCACAACCCGGGCTGCGACGAACTGCTCGAGCTGCTCTCGATCGACGAACCGGGTCGTCAGGCGAACGGCAAACTGCTGACAACGGCAGCCATCGCCGACCTGGCGCTCGAAGGCCCGTGGTCCGACGTCGGCCCCGGGAGCGGCCGGTTGGTCCAGTTGGTCAGACCGCGGGAGCTGGCGGCGGAAGCGGACGGCTGATTCCGCCACGACGAAGCAGCCGGCGCAAATCCACGGCTCGTCACCGACGGGGGGTCCGATCGGGTTGGTCCGCTAGCCGGGCTGGCACGCGGGGCACCACCAGATCGACCGGCCGTCGATGTCGGCCGACCGGATCAGCGTCCCGCACCTGCGGCAGCCGTCGCCGTCCCGTTTGTAGGCGTAAAGCCGCTCGTTCGATCGGAGTTTCGCCCGGGACGGCGCACCCAGTTCCGCCGGGTCGACCGTGACGATGCGCCCCGCCCGAGCCCCGGCCTTCAACTCCTTGACCGACAGGTCCCAGAGTCGGGTGACATCCTCGGGCGCCACCTCGTTCGACGGGGTGAACGGATGCAGTCCGATGAGGAACAGCAACTCCGCCCGGTACACGTTGCCAAGGCCTGCGATGACCTTCTGGTCCAGGATGGCCGCCCCGATCGGAATCGACCGACGTCGGAGCCGGTCGATCACCTGTGTCGCCCCGTCCAGTGGAGCCAGTATTGGATCCGGTCCCAGGCGGGCGGCAACCGCCGTTGCCTCATCGGTGGTCAGCACGTCACAGGCCGTCGGACCGGCGAGGTGGAGTCGGTGCGCGTCGGTGCTCATCACCAACCGTGCGTTCGGCGACGGGTCGGGGAACGGTGGCTTCTGCATCCGGAACTTGCCGTAGAGACCAAGGTGGATGTGGAGAACGTCGCCACCACCGAACCGATAGAAGATGTGTTTACCCTTTGCGTCGATCGACTCGAGCAACCGTCCGTTCAATTGCGCCGCGCCGTCGTCGAACCGGCCCTGCGGTGACGCGGTGTTCACGGTAAGACCGGCGAACAGTTTGCTGTGTTGTTTTGCCGCGCGATGTAGCACGTGTCCTTCGGGCATTGGTCGATTGTGCCCGGTTGCGGCCGACGATGGTGAGTCAGGCCGATAGGCTCCCCTGTGATGTCTATCGATTCGCTTGGTCCGACAGAAGAACACCCGGCCGAACAACACGATGAGGACTGGCCCGCCCGGGCTTCCGCCACCGTGGTGCAATACGTCGGCACCGTGCGGGACAAGACGACGGGCCCGGCCCTGGTGGCCTCCCGGATGTTGGTGTACGTGTTGGCCATGGCGCTGATCGCCATGGTGCTTGCGGTGTTGCTACTGGTGCTGTTTGTTCGGCTGCTGGTGTCGCTGACGTCGCTGCTCCCGTTTGTGGAGTCCGGGGAGACGTGGCTGGCGTACTACATATTGGGGGGCATCTTTATCCTGATCGGCGCAGTGCTGTGGCGGAAGAAGGAGCCGAGGCCTGCGGAATCCGCGGCCTGATTTGTCGGTTTAATCAGGGTCGGCCAAATCTGTTCGGCCGGAACGGTGGGGCGCCG
>JBCCGJ010000222.1:0-10115 GCA_039029335.1 Actinomycetota bacterium
ACTCCGGTGCCGGCCCGGCCGGAAGCGGCGGCACCGTGGCGGCCGGGGTCGCCCGGATCCGGTGGAGGCCACCAGCTGTGTTGCCGGCCCCACCCGTGCCGCCTTCCTCACCCGGTGATGGATCTGCGTGTGGCGCTGCTGTCATATCGAACCGGACGGCGGACGCCCCGGTTTGCTACCGAGACTCCGGTCACAGCTCAGAGCGGACGGCCCGGGCTCTTTGGAGCGACGCAGGGCCGTCGCCGGATTTGGAGCGGTACGGGACCGCCGGGGTTAACGAGCGGCGCAGCACCGTCGCTGGATTTGGAGCGGCGTCAGATGCGCTCCAGCTCCGATCCGTCGAACAGTGGGGTGATGCCCAGCCGCACGCCGTCGGCTTCCATTTCCTCGTCGGTTGGAGCGGTGATGTCGCCGACGGCGGCGTCCATCGACTGGGCCAGCAGACGGGCGTCGCTTGAGGTGTTGAGGAACAGCTGCTGCCTGGCCAGCACGTACCGTACGGCTCGGACGATGGCGTCCGGGTCGTCGATGGGTTCGTACCAGGAGAAACGACGCTCCGGGGCCTCCGGCCACCGCCGCCTTGCAATCGATTTGATCGTCTGTACCGCAACGTTCCGCTCCGCGGAGCGGGCGAGCAGCGCCTCGACGTCCTGGCGGTACGCCTCGTTGGCCATCATCGAGTAGTTGTAGGGGAACAGGACCGAGTCGAACGGGAACGCTTCGAGGCTCCGCAGGTGCATGGCCGGAATCCTGGTCCCGTGGCCGGTCACACCGATGAAACGGCAGAGCCCCTCTTCCCGGGCCTGGGCGAGCGCTTCTACCGCACCGCCGATGCCGAACGCCACGTCCCACTCGTCCGGCTCGACCAGGTTGTGGAGCTGGATCATGTCGACCTGGTCGACACCCATACGTTCCAGGCTCCGCTCCAGCGATGCCCTCGCCCCGTCACCGGTCCGGTCTCCGGTCTTGGTTGCCAGGAAGAACTGGTCCCGGTGGTCGGCCAGGAAGGGGGCAAGCCGCAACTCCGACTCGCCGTAGGACGCCGCGGTGTCGATGTGATTGACCCCCGCAGGGGCGAGCTGGGCCAACGTGGCGTCGGCCCGGTCCTGGCTCATGCCGCCCAGCGCCGCGGCTCCGAAGAGCACTCGGCTGCTGTGGTGACCGGTCGATCCGAACGGCGCTGTTTCGATCATGGTTCCTCACTTGGCTGATTCGGCCTGTTCGTTCAAACATAGTGGCTCCGCCTGGGTTCCTCGAAGTATCAAACCGGCCCCATGCCGGCGCTAGCGGCCCGGGTCGCTGTGATGCGAGACTTGATCCATGACAGACGTGATCCGTCCTCTCGTCGACGACCGGAACGCCGATGCCGCAAAAGCCGAGGCCGAGCGTCGGTATGCGGAGAAGCGTCCGATCAGTGCGGCCCACGCCCAGGCTGCGGCGAAGGTCCTTCCGGGCGGTTCAACCCGATCCGTCCTGCACATCGACCCGTTCCCGTTCCGGGTCGAGTCGGCCCACGGGGCCACGCTGGTCGACGTTGACGGCCACCGCTACGTCGACTTCCTCGGTGACTACACCGCCGGGCTGCTTGGCCACAACCCGCCGGAGGTGGCTGAGGCATTGACCGAGGCCATCCGTCGAGGGTGGTCGATGGGGGCCGTTGGCGAGGCGGATCACCGGCTGGCGGAGCTGCTCTGCGCCCGGTATCCATCGATCGATCTGATCCGCTTCACCAACTCGGGGACCGAGGCCAATCTGATGGCCGTGTCGTTGGCCCGTCACCACACGGGGAAGCGGCGGGTGCTCGGCTTCCAGGGCGGGTATCACGGCGGCGTTCTGTACTTCGGCGACGCCGGGGTGCCCCTGCGGGCCCCGTACGACTACACGCTGTGCCCCTACAACGATCTCGGCGCGGTGTCCGATGCGCTTGATCGACACGGTGCGGACACCGCCTGTGTGCTGGTTGAACCCATGATGGGGTCGGGCGGTTGTATCCCGGCTCGGCCCGGATTCCTGCAGGGACTTCGGCAGCTCTGCGACGACCACGGTGTGCTGCTGATCTTCGACGAGGTGATGACGTCCCGGATGTCGCTCGGTGGGGTGCAGGCGATGGTCGGTGTCACGCCGGACCTGACCACCCTCGGCAAGTACCTCGGCGGGGGCATGACGTTTGGTGCGTTCGGTGGTTCGGAGGAGATTCTGGCCGCGTTCGATCAGGATCGCGGTGGCCCACTGACCCACCCCGGCACGTTTAACAACAACGTCATGACCATGGCCGCAGGTGTCGCCGCATCGGAACAGATCCTGACCTCCGAAGCGCTGGACGGTCTTTTTGCCGCCGGCGAGGCGCTGCGGATGGAGGTCGATCGGGTGCTGGAACCCGTCGGGATGGGTGCGACGGGCATGGGGTCGCTCATGGGGATCCACCCGGCACGGGGCACCGTTCTGGCGCCGTCCGACCTGGGTGACACCGACCATCGACTGCTCCCGCTGCTGTTCCACGGCATGCTCGAGCGGGGGTTCTACCTGGCCGTGCGGGGTTTTGTCGCCCTTTCGTTGGTGGTGAGCGACGAGGATCGGTCCGGGTTCACCAGCGCACTTGTGGAGGTCGTCGACGAGCTCGTTGCTGCCGGCGTCTTTGCTACCGCGGAGTAAGCGAACACCCGATTTGGGTCGTTTGGTGGGTAGACTTACTCCTGTCCCCAGGTTCTGGCGGTGAACACTGGGAGAATAGAATCAATTAGTCACCCTGGGTAGCAATCCCCCCGAAATCCTCTACCCTAAGTGACCGCCTTCCGGTCCGCCCGGAAGATGTCACTTCACATTTAGGAGCTCGCTATGGCAAAACAACGATCGAGCTTCGCGAAGTTGCAGCGGGATAAAGCCAAAAAAGAACGGGCCGCCATGAAGCGGGCCAATCGGCTTGATCGCAAAAACGCTGACGTAAGCGAAGAACCAACGGAAGATGCAGCCGACGCCGATGCCGTCAGCATGGTCGCCGGAGAGGGAGAGCCCTCGCCGGAAGAACTGCTGCAGCTGATCGAGGATCTCCACAACCGCCGGGAAGCCGGCACCATCTCCGAAGACGACTTTGAAGAAGCCAAGGTCGAACTCTTCGCCAGGTTGAAGATCGACTGACCACCAACCAGTCCCGCGCCAGTGACGCGTGGCGCCGATGGCGAGCCACGGTCGACCTGGCGGAGTATGACGCCCGCTGGGATCGACTGGCCGCCGAGGGCCACGCCGTCCACGGTGAGGCCTACTTCTGCGATGCCCTCCCCGGACGGCTGGTGCTGGACGCGGGCTGTGGAACCGGTCGGGTGGCGACGGAGCTGGCCCGCCGGGGTCGCACCGTTGTCGGCGTCGACAACGATCCGGACATGCTTGCGTACGCCAGGTTGAAGCCGGAGCCCGTTCGGTGGGTGCTCGGTGATCTTGCCGCGGTGCAGCTCGGCGAGCCGTTTGACCTCATCGTCCTGGCCGGCAACATCCTCAACTACGTTGCGCCGTCCGGCCGCGCCGCGGTGGTCAAAAACCTGCGTGACCACCTCCTGTGTGACGGTCTGCTGGTTTGTGGGGCGTCCGAGGTCGAGGCCTGCACCTTCGACCGGGTCGACGGTTGGTGCGGCGACGCCGGACTCCGGCTGCTTGAACAGTTCGGGACCTGGGACCGGGATCCGTTCGACGGGTCCGGCTATCGGGTCGCGGTCTTCCAGCCGGAGTGAGCCGGGTGGCCGACGTGTCGCCGCCTACAACCCGGCCGACCGGGCGACCTCGGCCAGTCTGCGCTCCACCCTGGTGGCGCTGACCTTGCCCGGTGCCTTGAGATGCTGGGCGAAAAGCGCAACCCGAAGCTCCTCCAGTTGCCAGGTGATCTCCTCGAGCGGCGGGGTCAGGCCGAGGGCTGCGACCAACTCGGCGTGGCGTTGCTCGACCCGCACACACTCGGCGGCGGCCGCCACGTCTCGGGCGGGGCTGTCGGTCAACCGCTCGGCGCGATACCGAATGGCCGCCAGGTAGCGGGTCACGTCGGCCACCCGGTCGAGACCGACGCCCGTGATGAACCCGGGGTAGGCCAGGCGACCGGTGTGAGCCTGCACGTCTCGGGCCGACACGTCGACCGTCGAACCGAGCAGCGGCGTGACCGCGGACGCGATGGCCGTAACCGTGTCAACGAGCTCGACGACCGCATCGGCCAGGACCGCCAGGTGGTCCGGCACGGCGTCCTTCGCCCGACCGACCAGTTCGGCAAACCCGGCCTCGGACCGGGGCGGGCCGCCGGCAACGGCGATGACGTCGTCGATGGCACAGTCGATCGCGTCGTTGTACCACTGGGCCCTGGACTGCACCGGGGCCGTGGCCAACTGCAGCTTTGTCGCGTTCGGGAGCAGGCGGTCGAACCGCCGAACCGGCGACGGCAGCTGCAACCGAAGCAGCCGCCTGGTTCCCGGCCACATGGCATCCGCCTGCTCCGATCGGTCCGCAAAAAGCTTGATCGAGACGGAATCCTCATCGTCGACGAGCGCCGGGTAGGCCTTGATGGTGTGGCTGGGGCCCGGGGTTTCGATCTCGGCCGGGAGGTCTCCGAAGCTCCAGCTCCGCAGCCCGGTTCGTTCTATGTCGGTTGCGGCCGAGACAACCTCGGACAGTGCGGACTTGACCCGGTCGGCCATCAGACGCTGCAGCGCCACCAGGTCCTTGCCCTCGGCCAGAACCTCAAGCTGGTCGTTGATCACCCGGAACGTCGGGCGGAGGTGCTGCGGCAGCCGGTCGAGGTCGAACGAGTCCTTCGGCAGGACCACTCCGGCCCGTTTGCCGGCAGCCTGGAGGAGCGCATCGTAGAGGCCGCCGCCCGCACCGGGCCCGACGGGCCCGAGGTCATCGAGGATGGCCTCGACGGATTCATTGATGGGCATCAGCGCCTTGCGGTGGACCTTGGGGAGCGAGCGGATCAGACTGGCCACCAGCTCGGCTCGGAGCCCGGGCACGGTCCACTCGAACTGCCGCGGTTCCAGCTGGTTGAGCACCTCGATCGGGACGTGAACGCTGACCCCGTCGACGTGGCTGGCCGTGTCGAACTGATACGCCAACTCCAGCTCGATGTCGCCCTGGGTCCAGAGGTCGGGGAAGGCGTCGGCCTGGTCCCGGAGGTCCAGTCCGTCCGCTTCGTTGGTCAGCAGGTCGGCGGTTGTCAGGTTGAGGAGATCCGGTTGGTCCCGTCCGGCCTTCTTCCACCACCTGTTGAAATGCTTCGCCGAGGTGATGTGGTCCGGGACGCGCCGGTCGAAGAAGTCATGGCGGATCCGCTGGTCGGCCAGAAGGTCCCTCCGACGGGTCCTGGCCTCCAACTCCTCGATCTCCTCCTTCGTCCGTCGGTTGTGGTCCCGGAATGCGTGATCAGCGGTCCACTCGTCCTCGACGAGGGCGTAGTGGATGAAGAGTTCACGTCCCAGTTCCGGATTGACACTGCCGACGGTGATCCTGCGGCCGCCGACCAGCGGCAGCCCGTAGAGGGTCACCCGTTCGGTGGTGTTGGCAACCCCATGGTCGGGATCCCAGGTGGGGTCGGTGTAGCTGCGGGTGACCAGATAGTGGCCGAGGTCCTCGGCCCAGCGGGGATCGATGGGGCCGACCATTCTCGCCCATAGACGGTTGGTCTCGACCAGCTCTGCGGCCATCACCCAGTTCGGGGACTGTTTGGTCAGCGCGGAGCCGGGTGCAATGGCGAACCGGGAATTGCGGGACCCGATGTACTCGGTTCGGGGTCGTCGGCCCCGGCCGTCCCGCCGGTCTCTGCCCTTCTGGTCACGATCCTTCCTGTCTTTGGTGTCCTTCACCCCGATCTGGGACAGCAACCCCGACAGGACCGCCCGGTGCACGGCGTCCGGCAGTTCCTTCTCACCGAGGCGATTCCCGCTGCGTCGGTAGCCGAGGTCCTTGGCGGTTGTGGTGAGCTGACGGTGGATGTCCTGCCACTCTCGGATCCGGTTGTAGTTGAGGAACTCCCGGCGACAGAGCCGGCGAAATCGCCCGGTTGAGATGCCCTTGCGGGTGGTGTTGATGTACTCCCACAGGTTGAGCAGGGTGAGAAAGTCCGATCGCTCATCGACGAAGCGTCGGTGAGACTCCGCGGCCTGCTGCTCCTGGTCCGTCGGCCGCTCCCGAGGGTCGATGATCGACAACCCGGCAACGATGACGGCCACCTCGTTTAGGACACCGTGGTCCGTGGCTTCGATCATCATCCGACCGAAGCGGGGGTCGACGGGAAGCCTGGCGAGCTCCCGCCCCATCGGGGTCAGCCACTTCTTCGTGCCGTGGTGCTCCGGGTCGAGCGCGTCGAGCTCTTCGAGGAGTTGAATCCCGTCGGTGATGCTGCGGTCGTCCGGCGGTTCGACGAACGGGAATGAGGAGATGTCGCCCAGGCCGAGCGACGCCATCTGGAGGATGACCGACGCCAGGTTGGTCCGCTTGATTTCCGGTTCGGTGAACTCGTCCCTGGTGTTGTAGTCGTCCTCGGCGTACAGCCGGACGCAGATGCCCGGTCCGATCCGACCACATCGACCGGCTCGCTGGTCCGCCGATGCCTGGGACACCGCTTCGATCGGCAGCCGCTGCACCTTGGTTCGCCGGTTGTAGCGGGAGATCCTGGCGTTCCCCGGATCGACCACGTATCGGATACCGGGGACCGTGACCGACGTTTCGGCCACGTTGGTGGCCAACACCACCCGACGGCCCCGGTGGGATTGGAACACCCGGTGTTGTTCGGCGGCGGAGAGTCTGGCGAACAGCGGGAAGATCTCCGTGTCGGGGAGCGACAGGTCCTCCAGCGCGTCAGCCGTTTCCCGGATGTCCCGCTCACCGGCCAGGAAGACCAGCATGTCACCGGGACCCTCCTGCGACAGCTCACGCACGGCCTGGCAGACGGCGTCCTGCTGGGACAGGGGCTCGTCGACCTCCGGCCCGTCGATCGGGCGGTAGCGGATCTCCACCGGGTATGTCCGGCCCGACACCTCGATGATCGGCGCATCGTCAAAATGGCGGGAGAACCGTTCGGTGTCGATCGTTGCGGAGGTGACGATGACCTTCAGGTCGGGGCGGCGGGGGAGAAGTTGGCGGAGGTAACCGAGGATGAAGTCGATGTTGAGACTGCGTTCGTGGGCCTCGTCGATGATGAGCGTGTCGTACTGGCGGAGTTGGCGGTCCCGCTGGACTTCGGCCAGAAGAATGCCATCGGTCATCAGTTTGATCGACGTGCGGTCACTCACCCGGTCGGTGAACCGGAACGCAAACCCAACGGCGTCGCCAACCTCTGTTTCGGTTTCCTCGGCGATGCGCTCCGCGATGGATCGGGCGGCGAGCCGCCGAGGCTGGGTGTGGCCGATCAACCCGTCGCGGCCTCGCCCGGCCTCCACGCAGAGCTTCGGTAGCTGCGTGCTCTTTCCGGAGCCGGTCTCGCCCGCAACGATCAGCACCTGGTTGGCGGCTATCGCGTCGACCAGCTCCTGGCGGCGGGCCACGATGGGCAGTTCCGCCGGATAGTTGAGCTGCTGGTTCAGGCGGTCGAGAAGGTCCCGCCGCGTCGTGCCGTTCGCCATGGCACCGCTGGGTCAGAGTTCGCCCAACCAGGCCGGGGCCCGGTCGAGCAGGAACTCGCTGACGAGATAGCAGCGGTCGAAGATGTCACACAGGGACTCCTGGCGCATGAACAGATCATCGAGGCTGAGGTCGATGATGGCGTTGATCGACAGGGTCCGCTCCGAGGCGTCGGTGACCTCGGCGGTCGAGTCGATGGCGGCGACCTTGAGCGGCAGATCGGCCCCGCCGACGCCCGCCAGCTCGGTGGCCAGGACCAGCAGGTCCGGCGCATCGCTGAGTGGGGGAAGAGCCCAGGTGAACACCAGCGGGATGGTCAGTCCGGTTCGGGGCGGGACATCCTCAGGCAGGGACATCACCTGGTCCTCAAAGGCCAGTGCGACCCGGGGATCCAAATCGATCGAGAGGTGGAGGTCGAGCGGACCGCCGCATGCGTGTTCGGGATGCAGGTCCACCTCCCATGCCTGCCGCATGGAGTAGGTCTCCACGAAGTGCCGCTCATCATGGATGTGGAACTGATGATCACCGGCGTGATCTTTGAGTTCGGCGACAAAGCCGGGGATGTCGATAAGGGCCACGGTAGATCTCCAACAGCAAAGCTATCCGGCGGAGGGCCTAGAGTTGCGGCCGTGGATCGCTATGACCTGCTTGAGTTGTTCGACGGGCTGATCGCCGATGTCGCCGATGCGCTGTCCGATTTGGAGGACTGGGGACCCTCCGGTCTACGAGCAACGCAGTACAACCACGACGTTGTTGCCGACGAGGTGCTTGTTGGTGGACTGCTCGAGGCTGGTCTGTCGGTTCTGAGTGAGGAATCCGGCCTTGTCGCTGCATCGACCGGCTCGTCGGTTGTGGTTGTTGTCGATCCGGTTGACGGGTCGACCAACGCCTCCCGGGCGCTGCCGTGGTACGCCACCAGCATCTGCGCGGTTGATCAGGAAGGTCCACTGGTTGCCGAGGTGGTGAACCTGGCCACCGGGGACCGATTCCGGGCGATCCGGGGTGAAGGCGTCGAATCGGACGAGGTCGAGGTCGGTCCGTCCGGCTGTACCGAGCTGTCGGACGCCATTGTGGCGTTCTCCGGTCTCCCACCGGACCATGGCGGCTGGCGGCAGTTCCGGGCCTATGGGGCGGCGGCTCTCGATCTGTGTGCGGTGGCCACCGGCACGTTCGACGGGTTTGTCGATGTGGACGACGCACACGGCGTCTGGGACTACCTGGGGGCGTTGCTCGTGTGTCGGGAAGCCGGCGTTCCCGTGGTCGATCGTAAGGGTCGGGAGCTGGTGACGCTGGATCCCGCCCAGCGTCGCGGACCGATCGCCGCGGCAACCTGGGAACTGCTGGGCGAGCTGCAGGCGATGGATCGACGGTGGCGCGCCGAGCAGGGCGCTGGGCGGGCGAGGTGAGGCCTACACCGACGGGGCGCAGCTGACCGACAGCTGGCTTCTCACCTGGGGCGAGTCGGCCAAACGCTCATCACCAAGTAGTGCCGTCGCCGTGATCGTCTTGTTGATGGCTTGCCAGCGAACCTCGCGGATACTCACCAGCCACAGCTGGTCGTCGGCGGGGCGCTCCGCTTCGGTCTCCGGACCGACCGCCAGGTTGACCCGGTCGGCTGAGGCGGAGACCCAGAAGGTCTCGCCGTTGATGGTCCCGGCACCGGCGGCCAGGAAATCCGTGTCGGTGACGGTGCAGGTGGTGGGGGAGAAGCGATAGGTCACACCGTCGACAACAAGGCTTGCAGACTCGGTTGGTTCGCTGTCCGTGCCGGTCAATCCGGCCGAGGACAAGACAAATGCGAAGCCGGTCAACAGGGCGATTCCCGCGACAAGCACCGCGAACTGGATTGATGGTTTTTTGATCTGCGTCGGCAAGGGGCGCTCTTTACGTGCGGCTGCGTTTGAGGGCCTATCCATCGTACGGACCCCTACCGATCCGCCCGATTTCGCTTGGGTGACAAGGCGGTGAAGAATCCCCGCTCCAGAGACAACGTCTGTGGCTACACTGCCTGCCGAGGTTCGATTCCGACCGCCATGGTCATCGAACGAACGTCGGGCGCTTAGCTCAGCTGGCTAGAGCACCTCCCTTACAAGGAGGGGGTCGGGGGTTCGAGCCCCTCAGCGCCCACCACAAAACCCCAGGTCATAGCAGATGCTGACCGAGGTCAGTGTCTGAACTGCTCCGGTTGGAGGCCCAACCGGAGGCCTCAGAACCCGATTACAAGGTGTATTGCTCTGCGCTACCTTCCGTCCGACCTCGCCTCGGCCTTGCGCCAACTCTCTGCGCTGGATCTACTGCGTTGGAGTGAGCATCTGTCGGACGATCGCTCGGACTTGAGAGCTGCTCGATCATTGGCTATCGAGTTGGCTCAATTCGAAGCTCAAGAAATCGATGCCGTTGTGGCATATGGCGATGCCGATCACCTGACTGGCGTAATACAGCTCGAGACTCCGGATCAAGGATTGATCACCGTTGATCTCGATCTCCTGGCCAATCACTTCGGGGCTCTAGACCTTGCTATGAGC
>JBCCGJ010000223.1:0-10065 GCA_039029335.1 Actinomycetota bacterium
GTGTCGGTCCACCCCAGCGGCGCCGTGCAGCTCAGCACGATCGGCAACCACTCCGTCGCCGGTGCCTCCGGTGATCGGAGCGATGTGCTCCAGTGCATGCCGGCCGATGCGGCGCCGATCACCAGCTGCTACTGGCTTTCCTCGTTCGACGGCGGAGCGGCCGGTTACGGGGCCGAGACGATCGGCGCGATGAGCACCGCGGGAATGGTCGGCTACTACACGGACTTCGACGCGCCGCTCGGAGCGGACTGGGAGATCTACGACTCGGTGGGCCACGCGGGCTGGGGGCTTCGTCGGCCGTCGGCCGTCGAGGTCGGGCCCGGCGGCGACGCACGGACCGGCGGGCTGCTGACCATCACCGCCAAGATGGGCTCCGGTGACGAGGCCGGCCTGCTGGTCTCCGGCGGTGTGAAGGTCCGCTTTCCTCAGATCTACGGGAACTATCTGGTCAGGACGAAGGTGGAGCCGGACCCGGACGGGGTGACCTCCGGTGCGGTTCTGCTGTGGCCCGAATCCAACCAGCATCCCCGTGACGGGGAGATAGACATCCTGGAGTCCTGGAGCAACCGGGAGACCAGAACCCCGGTGGAGTCCAACCTGCACTGGCTTCGCCCGGGGGCGGAGCCGCCCTTCACCCTGGCCGATGACTACAAGGCCCAGGTGGTGCACCCCGGGGTGGACGGCACCCAGTGGCATGTCTTTGAACTGGAGTGGCGGGAGGATCTGGTCTCGGTGGCGGTCGACGGCGGGACACCGGTGATCCTGTCGACCGACCCGGCGGAGATCGCCGACTGGAACATGGAACCGACGATCCAGCTGGACGCCTTTGATGCGTTCGATGCGCCGGGCCAACAACCGTCGCTCAGCGGCGAGGTGCTCATGTCGGTCGACTACCTGATAGTCCGACCCTAGGTCATCGCGAGCAAGCTGTTATGGTCGGCTCCCGGCCTGAATCACGGCTGTTTTTGGCCGGACAATCGGCTCTCCGCGAATTCTTTATGGGGCGCCTAAGATTACGGTCAGCAACCGATCCAGCTTTGAGGGAAGGCGGATCACCCACAAGAGACACGAGCCGGCACATCGCCAGCCCCGGGCACGCGGCTCTGTCGTAGAACTGCCGGAGTTCCACGCAGCTCCGCTCCGATTTGGAAGCGTTTCCATCTGGAAAGGCTCACATGAGCACTGATGTCAGAGCTAAACCCCCGGACGTCGCCGGATCCTCCCTACGCGACATCGTTCTTGCCGCCGCCATGAAGATTCTTGACCGGGAGGGGCTGCATCTGGCACCGGAATCGATCTCCTACGCCAAGGTGTTCGCCCACGTCGAGGAGACAACCGGCGTTCGGGTGACCAGGGGATCGGTGCACGAGCGAATCTGGGCAAGCCACGACGATTTCCGCCGGGAGGTCCTGGAGGAGCTGATGGTCCGGTCGCTCGCGCCGAACGAAGTCATAATCAGCACTGAGCGGGAGGCCCTCCTGCGGGAGTCGGCCCGTACCGCCGACGACCAGCACGGCGTCCAGGTGGCCATCCTCAAGCTGCTGTCGGAGTGGTCGCTCCATCAGGTGGAGGAGTCCGACACCTACCGTCAGATCCAGTCGGCAAAAGCGATCGTCACCCGGTTCAACGATCCGGTGGCGGCAGCCCGTATGAAGAAGACGCTGGAGGTCAGGACCGACCGACGACTGGACGACCTCCGGGGCCTCTTCATCGATCAGGTCAGGACGTTGGGGCTGCGGGTGAAGCCGGAGTTGGGCTTGACCATCGAGGAGGTGAGCGACTTCGCCTACTCCGCAGGCTGGGCGCTGATGTCCGGCTCGTTCCTCAACAACGGCGCCGGTTGCCGGCACGTGCTCCACAGCGTCGATGGCGCGTTCGGCGGGCCGGACGACGGCATGCCGTGGCAGGTCTTCTCCCTGGGGCACCGCTCCCTGTTCGAGTTTTTCATCGAGCCTGATCCAACGGTTCCGTGGCCCGTTCGCCCCGACGGCCCCGGTGATGATCCGTCGACCACCGCCTTCACCCCGGACCAAAAGGACGTCCAGTCGGCCGGGGCGGTGACCGCGGACGACTCGGCGAACGACGATGAGCCACGATCCACGGACCAGGGAGCAAAACGTCGCACCAGGGGCGAGCTGAAACAGCTGGTGCTGAATGGTGGCGTCGAGACCCTGCAGGACCTCGGACTGAACGTCAGGCCGGAGTCACTGAGTTACGCCGCCGTGTTCGCCCAGGTCTACGCCGATCACGGGCTGGTGGTGAACCGGGCATCCGTCCACAAGCGGTTCTGGTCCAGCCATGACGAATTCTGCATGGACGTCATGGGGCTGGCGCTCCGGAAGGGGCTGGAACCCGACCCGGTCCTCCTGGCCGAGGTGGCGGCGCTGCCGAACGAGGTCGGCAGAGGCGAGTCGAAACAGCAGCTGGCATCGGATGCGCTCCGAACGATCGGTCGGTTCAGTTTCGAGCCGATGATGAAGTCGCGGGAGATGCGTTGCCGGATGCTCGTGAAGTCGGCCATCCCCGATCAGCCCGATTCGGAGTCGCGGCGGGTCCTGGAGGAGCTGGTGGTCAAGATCGAGTTCGGTATGGTCTCCCGATTGGCGGCGATGCTGCGGGAGAAGGTGGTTGACCTCGGCTATACGGTCCGCCCCGAGCTCCAGCTGTCCGAGGAGCGTGCGCTCCAGGTGATCGCCATCCTGATCCACATCATGTCGGTCGGTTCCAGCTTTGAACAGCTGGTCGGTGGCACCCGCGACGAGAACCACGTGATGCTGCCCCGACGGATCGGCGCGGCCGACTCCGACGAGTGGTCCCAATCCGCGATAACGGGCAGGGCTGCATTCGAGATGCTCTTTCAGCCGGTCGGTGGCTGAGGCCGCCGCCGACGCGATTCTCCGAAACCGCTACTCGACGGCCGCTACCCAAACCAAGCGCTACTCGAACAGCAGGGCGCCGTCATCCAGATCGGCGACCGGTAGCTCTTCCCTGTCCTTCGAGTAGTCCTGGGTGTGCAGCCACGGTTGGCGATCGCCCTGCTTCGGCATCAGGTGAATGCTGCGCATGATGTAGCCCGGATTGAAGTTCTCCGGGTCGACCCAGGGCAGGACGGCCATGTTGGCGTCCGACTCCCGCAACGTCGGGGTCACCCTGGCCGAGCCGGTTTCGTCCATACGGTTCAGCAACCGGCAGACGAAGTCGGCGATGAGGTCCGCGCGGAGGGTCCAGCTGGCCCGGAAGTACCCGAACACCCAGGCCATGTTGGGAATGCCGGTGAACATCGTTCCCCGGTAGCCGATGGTCTCGGCGAAGTTGAGCGGCTTGTCGTCGATCGTGAATTCGATGTCGCCCAGGACGTTCAGGTTGAACCCGGTCGCGGTGATGATGATGTCGGCCTCGATGACCTCGCCGGATTTCACCTGGATCCCGTTCTCTGTGAACGTGTCGATCTCGTCGGTGACCACCGAGGCGTCGCCGTTCGCGATGGCCTGGAACAGATCGCCGTCCGGAATGAATGCGATGCGTTGGCGCCACGGTAGGTAGCGGGGGGAGAAGTGGGGATCGACGTCGTAGTCGTCGCCCAGGTACTCCTTCACACCGGCGAACAGCTCGTCCTTCACCATGTCCGGGGCCAGGAACGACGCCGTTGTCACCGCAGCCTGGTCGTGGAGGATCTTGCGCCTGACGATCTCGTGGATCCAGGTCTCGTCGATCTCCAACTCCCGCAGCATGTCCGCCACCTCGTTGGCGTTCCTGCCGGTGGCGAAATAGGTGGGTGACCGCTGCAGCATCGTGATGTGCTCGGCGTCGTCGGCCATCGCGGGGATGATCGTTGCCGCCGTTGCGCCGGACCCGATGACGATGATCTTCTTGCCTGCGTAGTCCAGATCGTCCGGCCATAGTTGGGGATGGATGACCTGGCCCTCGAAGCGGTCCATGCCGTCCCAGGTCGGGGTGTACGGCTTGGTGTGGTTGTAGTAGCCCTGGCACATCCACAGGAAGTTGCCGGTGAACGTCTTGGTATCACCGGTGTTGGTGTCCGTTGCGGTCAGCGTCCACCGATTGGTCTCGCCGTCCCAGGTGGCGGTTGAGATGGTGTGGTTGTAGCGGATGTGCTTGTCGAGGTCGTTCTCCTCGATCACCTCACCCATGTAGTTGAGGATCTCCTCCGCGGTGGCGATCGGCGCGCCGACCCACGGCTTGAACCGGTAGCCGAAGGTGTAGAGATCGCTGTCGGATCGGATGCCCGGGTAGGTGTGGGTCAACCAGGTGCCGCCGAAGCTCTCCTGGGTTTCGAGCAGCACAAAGCTCTTGTCCGGGCACTGCTGTTGCAGGTGATATGCGCCGCCGACACCGGAGATGCCGGCGCCGACGATCAGGACGTCGAAGTGTTCTGTCATAACGTTCCAAGCTCTTCCGGCGGCGCCGATCGGCCGACCCGCATCGATCTCCATCTTGGCTCAGATCGGCCGAGACGGTGAATTCCCGCAGCGGCCGGCTTCAGCTAGGGCCCGAAGACCGCCCGGGCGTCGTCGATGAAGTGAATGGCGACTCTGGTGTCCGGGTGGTCCAGGTCCGCGGCGGGCTTCGGGATGCAGACCGTCCCGGAGACAGTACCGCCGACGAACACCTCGGCGAAGTTGTCGAACTCGGCGGGGACAACGCCGCAGCCGAACGACTCGGTCTCGATAGTGCCGATGTCGTACACCGCGGCGGTCTCCCCACCGAAGAGTTCCCACGAGAAGTTGAAGCCGGGAGCCAACGGTTCGCTCTCCGCCCTGAGCAGGGTCATCGATGCGTCGAAACCGACGAACCGTACGCCGTCCGGTGGCTCCTCGTTGAACGGATTCTCGGCCAGCACCTCGGCGGTGACGTCCCGCGGCGAGCCGATGGTGGTCAGCCAGACCGATCCGTCCGCATCACCAAAGGTCTCGAATCGGAGCTGGGTTTCCTGGTCGTACGGAAGGGGATCGTCCCGGCTGCCGAGTCCGTCCGGGGACGCTTCGCTGATCACCACGCTGCCATCGTCGAGATCGGTGGTGTCGCCCGCCTCCACCGTGCCGACCTGCCCTGACTGGCCGGACCCGTCGGTGGCTGCCTGGCCGGATCCGACGGCGATCTGATCGTCGTCGGAGGAGCGGACGAGCGTCAGGGCGCCGAATGCCATCAGACCCACGGTGAGCAGCGCACCGACGGCAAGCAACGACAGTGCGATCGCCCGTCGTCGTTCAAGCCGGCCCGCTGCGACCGGCTCGAGAGCCGGCGTCGGCGGTTGGAGGTCGGTCGGCCTGACGTGTTCGGTCCACAGCTCGCCGTCCCAGTACCGCTCGGTGTCCGCCATGCGTTGGTCCGGATACCAGCCCGGCGGCGCGTGCGGTGCAGAACCCGACATGACCCAGACGCTATCGGACGCGGCCGACCGGTCGCGTCAGCCCCGGCGGCTGTGTCGCTCGGCCGGCTTGATCGGCCGGTTCAGGCGACTTGCCGAAGCGGTGCCGGTTTCCAGTTCGACGGCCGGGGGAACGCCCCCTTCGCCCACAGCGGGGCCCGGAACGGAGACCACTGACCCTCCGGCTGGGCGAGCCGATCGGCCACCACGATGGCGCTGGACGGGTTGAACCCGAGGCCGCAGTGGCTGCCGTAGACCTCGACGTTCTCCGACGTTGCCGTCTTGGTTTCCAGGCAGGTCCGCCAGTGCACGATGCCATCGCTTCTGGTGTAGACCGAGGTGGTCGGCACCGGCAGCGGTGGCCGGTCCGGCTGACCCATGATGGCCAGTGCGTCCGGGTCGTGCAGGTCCGCCAGGGTGTCCCACACCGCGCTTGCCGCGCTGCGGTCACCCGGCACCATGCGAATGGGGCTGCCAAGCGTGATCACCTGCCGAACGTCCCTCGGGTTGTTCCTGGCCAGCTCCCGGCCGAAGATACCGCCGAGGCTCCACCCGATCACGCTGATCCTGCGGCCGCCTTCGCGGTCCCGGATCGTTTCCAACCGATTCTGTATGCCTTCGACGATGTACGGCGTCGGTCCAAGGTTCGTGCCCAGCTTCCAGCCGTAGGTCCGGTAGCCGAGCCGCCGCAGCAGCGCCCGCAGCGGAACGGTCGATCGGTCCGCCGCGGTGAAGCCCGGCAGGACCATGACGGGATGGCCGTCCCCATGTTGGAGGTTCTCCAGCAGTGGCCGAACCACCGTCCAGAGCGGGTACTCCACCGCCGCCCGTGCTTCCAATGCCGTGTACAGCGGGTGGGGTGCCCGTACCGAATCATCAGCCACGAGCCGGAGCTTAGGGGAGATCGGTCACATCCAATAAATAGAAGTCAGTCATCTGTCAGTTTGATGTCAAGGCTGTCGGCCAGCAGCTGGATCTCCTCGATGCAGTAGTCGGCAAGGTTCCACAGGTCAGGCACCAGTTCCCGACACGCCACAAGCCCGAAGTCCAGCACATCGACATAGCTCTGAACTGTAATATTCAATCCTTGACCGTCTACCACGGTCGACACGGGGTAGTAGTGCCGCAGCGGGGCCCAGTCCTCCCCGTCCGGGTCGCCGAATCCCAGCGGCGTTCGAGGTCCCGGCACGTTCGACACCACCAGGTTCGCCGGCGGGTTCGTCCAGTCGGCGACCTTTGTCCTGGCCGCGATCCTGGCCGCCCTTGTCGACAGGGCCGGCGGGGCAAGCTCGCTCATCTCGATCAGCATGTCGGCCGGGACCAGGTCGTGCTGGCCCTTGCCGTCGACCATGGCCTGGTGCACATCGGCGACCCGCTGCAGCGGCTCCTCGGTGGTGGTCGGTAGCTCGGCGAAGATGGCCGACACCCGGTTCGACCAACGGTCGGTCTCCTCGCCGGTCCGGATGGACACCGGCACCATGGCGATCAGGTTCCGGTCCGGCAGCGCGTCATGGTCGGTCAGGTACCGGCGCAGCGCCCCCGCACAGACCGCCATCACGATGTCGTTGATCGTGGCCCCGCAAGCGTTCTTGATCTGCTTGATGTGGGCCAGCGGGGCGCTCCGGTAGGCGAAGCGCCGGTGCGAGGTGATCGATGCGTTGAACGGCGTCCGCGGCCCGACCATGCTGGGCAGCAGCGGCGGCTGATCCGGTTCGACCGGTCGAACGTCCCCCAGCAGCCGCCGGACCGCGGCTCCCGCCGGTCCTGGCAGACCCTGCTTGATCTGGTTGGCCGCCTCGGTGAACGCCCGTGTCTGGGTGACCCGGCCGAGCTCGGACAGCGCCTTCACCTGCAACCGCATCGCCTTGGCCGGTGTCCTGGCCAGTTCGATCGCGGTCCGACCCATCAGCTCGGTGTTGCTCGGGACCCGATCGGGGCGCCAATGATCCTCCTCCGGCGCCGATGGGTCGAGGATCATGGCCAGCATCTCCGCGCCCGCGGCCCCGTCGATCGTTGCGTGATGGACCTTGGTCAGGATGGCGAACTCGTCGTCGGGAAGACCCTCGATCATGTACGCCTCCCAGAGCGGGCGTGACCGGTCCATCTGACGGCCGATCAACCGTCCGACCAACTCGCCGAGCTGGTACTCGTCACCGTCGCCGGGGACCGCGATGTGGCGGAGGTGGAAGTCCAGGTCGAAGTCCGGATCGTTGATCCAGTACGGCCGGTCCAGACCGAACGGCACCTCGACCAGTCGTCGCCGGAACGGTTCGAGATCCGGCAGCCTGGCCTCGAGCTGGGCTCGGAATGCGTCATAGGGGTTGAAGTCCGGGTTGTCCGGTCTGCCGTAGATCGACAGGCTGCTGACATGGCCGAATGCCCGGCCGGTCTCCAGGGTCAGGAAGCTGACGTCCAGTCCGGAGAGTTGCTTGATACTCATGACGGGTCCACCGTTCGGTTATCTGGTTTCGGGTGAGATTGGTTGTGACGCGCGCGGTGCCGCCGTGGCAGGTTAGGCGGCGCCCGACCGACGTGCAGCTGCGGTCGGCGCAGCGGCTCGGTTCGGGACCGACCGCTTCGGTCCGGCCAGTTTTGTTCGGAGTACTTTGCCGGTGGTGTTTCGGGGAAGTTCGGTCACGTACACGTACTCCCGGGGGACCTCGTGGGCCGCCAGGTCCTGCTTCAGGTGGGCCCTGAGTGTCCTGGTCAGCGATGCGGCCGGCTGGTCCGCCACGGCGACCGCCGGTACGACCACCGCCCGGATCCTCTGGCCAAGGTCATCGTCGGCGACGCCCACCACCGCTGCATCCCCCACTGCGGCGTGGGCCATCAGGGACCGTTCGATGTTGCCGGGGAAGACGTTCTCGCCCCCGCTGATGATCATGTCGTCGGTCCGGCCGTCGACGAACAGACGACCGTCCGCATCGAGGCGGCCGCGATCACCGCTGGACATCAGCGCCCCGACCATCCGCTTGCCGCCGCCGTCGGTGTATCCGTCGAACCGGGCCGCGCTTTCGATCATGATCTGACCGGTGACCCCGGCTGCCACCTCGTTGTCGTTGTCGTCCAGGATGCGCACGGTGATCCCCCGAAGCGGCATGCCCGCGGTATCGGGGTCCGCCCGCAGATCGGTCGGCCCGGCAACGCTCACCTGACCAACCTCGGTGGAGCCGTACAGGTTGTAGAGCGAGTCCCCGAATCGGTCCATCCACCGGGTGGCGAGATCACCGGGCAGCGCCGACCCGCTGGTGGCCACCACCCGCAGCGCGGTCAGGTCCCGGTCGGTGTCACCGGTGTTCAACCGATCGAGGCGCCTCTCGCTCGCCAGGATTCGATGCAACATCACCGGCACCGCGGCCAGGACGGTTGCGCCGTGCACCTCGATGTCGTTTATCACCGTCTCCGGATCAAAGCGGTCGCGCAGGACGACGGTTCCGGCCAGCGTTGCGGCAAGCGTCAGCTGGCTGAAGCCCCAGGCGTGGAACAGCGGTGCAGGCAACACCATGACGTCCCCCCGCTGATACGGGATGGCCTCGACGAAACCGAGCAGTCCGACGGTCGCCTTCGGATCGGTCGAGCGGCGGGTTCCCTTGGGCGCGCCGGTTGTCCCCGATGTCAGGATGACCGGGTTGACGACGTCGAACGGCCGGGGCAGTTGGAGCAGTGGGCGGCGGGAGGAGAAGCCGGGGAAGGACCACTCCTCGTTGGCCGCCGGGTCGCACGTGACGACCAGCAGGTCGCCCGCCGTCTCGTCGCAGTCCAGGGTGTCGACCAGATCGTGATCGGCGATCACGAGGTGGGCCGCCTCGCGGTTAATAACCTCCGCCAGCTGGCCGGCCGGGAGGCCCGTGTTCAACAGGACCGGTTTGGCCCCCAGCTTGGCCACCGCCAGGTTCGCCTCCACGAAGCCTCGATGGTTCCGGCACAGGATGCCGATGGCATCGCCCCTGGCCAGTCCCGCCTTGCGGAGCGCTGCGGCCAGGCGAGCGCTTCGCCGATCCAGCTCGGTGTAGGTGAGGCGGCCGTGGTCGTCGACAACGGCGATCCGGTTCGGGTACCGGACCGCGGCCGCACCGTATGCCGCGGCGATGCTGGGACCCCACACCGCGGTGGCCGAGGTGAGCGCGGCAACCGACAGCGGGTCCAACAGCCCGGCGCGGCGGACCGCGTCGAAGACGGACGAGGCTTGCCCGGTCAGGTTCATGTGCTGCTCGGCGTTGCCGTTTTTCCGGCCGCCTGAGTCTTGGCCGCCGCGGTGTCGGCCGTGCCGTTTGTGTTGCTGGTCGACGCGCCGTTGGTGGCGCCGTTGCGTTCGGCCCCGGCCTTACGGGAAGCCGCGGGCTTTTTTGCCGGACTCTTCTTCTTGGCCGTTGTCTTCTTGGATGTGGTCTTTTTGGATGTGGCCTTTTTGGCCGCCGGCTTCTTGGCATCGGTCTTCTTTGCCGCCGGCTTCTTGGTTGCGGGCTTCTTTGCCGCCGGCTTCTTGGTTGCGGTCTTCTTTGCCGCCGGCTTTTTGGTCCCGGCCGCCTTTGTGGTGGTGGGCTTTTTTGCTGTGGGCTTCTTTGCCGTGGTCTTGTTTGTCGACGGCTTCTTGGCCGTGGCGGACCGGGTTGCGGAGGCCCGCTTCGTCGTGGTCTTCTTTGCCGCCGACGTCTCGGCCTCGGACGGACCGCTCA
>JBCCGJ010000224.1:0-10057 GCA_039029335.1 Actinomycetota bacterium
CACCGGGTCCAGCCGGAGCGGGCCCGGAAAGAGGTTGCGTTCCTCGACGGCCCACACAGCTCGTTCGCCGTCGCGTTCCTCGGTGTGGTGAAGGAGTTCACCGAGGAGATCACCGCCTAACGATCCTCCGGTTGTCCGGAACGGGCGGGGGGATGACGTTTCCCGTCTGGTTTTGCCCCGTTTCGGCCCTACGTGACGAATGTCACAAAGAGGCAGGATCGCCGGAAGCAGGCTGTTTGACCACCCGATTGGGTGGCTGAGCCGCGTCAACGGGGCCACCTGGGGTGGCCGGACGAGCGAATCTCGTCTCACCGTAGGTGAGGAGCGACGCGGATCGGTGGATGGTCGGCACGACTGATGTGGTGTGCTCGATCCATCGTTCTAGCACGTGGCACTAGGGGGTTCGGGGACCGTTGGCGGAATCCGGCCCTGTCTGCGGGGGCAAGTGCGTCCGGTCAAACCACTCTCCGTGGTTGATTTGGTTCAAACGTGCATCGCCGCGCCGGCCGCCGACTGTGACTTCGGCGCCGCTCGATGGTGCTCCTTGCTGCTGGTGAGACTCGCTTAAACAGAGGACTTATCGCCGAACTTTCCTTGTATTCTCGGGTTGGAACGTGCAAGATCACAGTGTTGTAATTACACCTGCAACACATTCACAGGTTGTCTTAAGCGGAAGTCGGGAGCCACTGTGAGTACCAACGCCGTCACAACATCAGATGTCCAAGACACGACCTCACCCACGACTGACGTGCCGGTGGCGGTAGGAGGAACACGTATGGGGCGAAAGCACCTCATGCTCGACACAAGCTGGCAGGAGTTCGCAAACTGCCTCGGCGTTGACCCGGATCTCTTCTTCCCGGAGCGGGGAGCGTCCACCCGAGAGGCCAAGGAGGTGTGTCGGGGCTGCGTCGTCAGGCCCGACTGCCTGGAGTTCGCACTGGCGAACGGTGAGAAGTTTGGCATTTGGGGTGGGATGAGTGAGCGGGAACGCCGCCGTATTCGACGACAGCGGGCGCTGGAGCGCCAGCAGCAGGCCGCACCTCTGACGGTCACCGGCGAGAGCGCCTGATCGTCGATGCTCTAGTGACCGGCCCTGGACACCGCTACAGTAAGAAGCTATGGCAGGACTAAAACCGACCGAACTCCTCATCATCGTTGCGGTGATTCTGGTCCTCTTCGGCAGCACCCAGATCCCAAAGTTGGCTCGCAGCCTGGGCCAGGCCCAGAAAGAGTTCAAGACAGGGCTTGAAGAGGGTATGGAGCCGGACGAGGCGGAGAAATCCTGATCCTCTGGAACTCAACGTCAACCCTCGGCGTTGAGCAGGGAGATCGGTAGTTCCACGCACTCCTCCCGAAGCGGCGCTTCGGACCGAGTGCGGCGGTTCGAGTTTTCCTCGCGCCGCGGGTCCGCTGATTCGCAGTCGATTCCCACCTGGGAAGAGATTGCCCACAGCCACGATCGGTTCCTGTACAGCCTGGCCTACCGGCTCTGCGGGAACCATCAGGACGCCCAGGATTTGGTGCAGGAGGTTCTCTTGCGGGTACGGCGAGGACTGAACAGCTATCGACCAGGCAACCTTGAAGGCTGGCTGAGCCGAATCACCACCAACGTGTTCCTCGATCAGGTTCGGCGTCGGAAGCGCAGGCCGACGGTCCCGCTTCCGGACGATCCCGATCGGGTGCTCGTCGGCACTCCGGACGTTGACGCCGACCTGGCTGCCAGAGACCTTCCCGACCATCTCCAGGCCCTGCTCATGGACCTCCAGCCCGAATATCGGGTCGCCGTGGTGCTGAAGGACGTCCTGTCGTTCTCCTATGAGGAGATCGCCGACATGGTCGACGCACCGATCGGCACCGTCCGAAGCCGGATTCACCGGGGTCGGGGCAAACTCCGGGAGGCCCTGGCCTCATGACCTCGATACGCGAGGAGGAGCCATGGGAGGCGGACATCGGCGCCATGCTCGGCGGCCTGCCCAGCGTCGATCCGCCCCCCGGGTTTATAGACGCCGCCCTTGATCACCGGCCCAAGTACGCGGCCCGCTGCGTCGCCGGCCTCTGCGGCCTCTCGGTGATCGCCATCGCTCTCACGTTGGTCACCGGCGCGGCGGGCCGGACAACCGTTGCGCCCCGCATAGACGAGCTGACGCAGCGCCACACGGCGGTGCAATCCGGGGTGCTCGGCACCGCCGTCGAGGTCGACTACCGGGTCGATACGCCGATTGAGCTGCCCGCCGGGTTCGAACGGACCCACAATCTGGCGGCGGAGGAGATTCGTCAGGCGTTCTATGACAATGGTGACGCCGAGGTGTCGGTGTTCGTGCAGGACGGGCCGGTGCGATGGGACGCGCTCGACCGGAGCCGTCTTGCCGAGGTCGATGGCGTCCGAGCCTGGGTCGACGAGCCGCGCAACATCGTGGTGGTCGAGGCCTCCGGCGCAACGGTGACCATCATCGGCCTACCGGTGGAGGACGTCGGTCAGGTGCTGGAGTCGGTGCCGCGGACGGAACAAACAACGATCGATCGCAGCCGGGAACTGGTGGAGGCCATCGTCGGCCAGCTCGGGTTCCCCTAGACCTCGTAGAAAGATCCGGGGAGACGGCGGAGCGGATGGACCGGAATCGGCGGTTCCCGGTTCGTCGGTGCTTCGTGAGGGAAGGTGTGGGCGGCGGGTCGTCAGCCGGCCAGCGCCGCGCTTCGGCGGGCCTTGAGAATACGCCGGCGCTGTCGTTCTGACGTGCCACCCCAGACACCGTGATCGATGCGGTTGGCGAGGGCGTATTCCAGGCAGGGTTCTTTCGACGGGCAGTCGGCGCAGATCTTCTTGGCGACCTCGACCCCAACACCGTCGCTGGGGAAGAAGAGTCCAGGCGGTTTGTCGTTGCATCGGCCTTCTGCCATCCAGTTACTCTCCATACCGTCTAAGACGTCGGAGTAGGCCTTTTGGTTCCCGGATAGGCCAAATGAATCAGAAGATTCCTCTGAAACCGCTGAACAAGTGGATGTTTCGTGCCGAACCATCTCGTCTCCTCGACCGTCTACCGCCATCATCGGTCGTCGCCCCACCGCCGTTCGACCACTGTGGACCATCGCCCGGTCGGTACCCCAGAGCGGATTCGCCCCACCGGCTGGGCCTTCCGAGCACCCTCCGCTCGGCGCTTCGCCCGTTCGTGGCCGGAGAACGGGCGCTACGGCACTAGAATCGCCCGCTATGACTGATTTCGAGCCCGAAGAGGACCTTCCGCCGGTCGCACACGTGATTATGGTCTATAACGGGCCGGTCGCTCCCCACTGGACCATGAACGTCCGCTACGGGGACCAGAAGATGCTGGACGACTTCTGGACCAGGGTGAACGCCCGTTTGTTGTTGCTGCCGAAGCACGATCCGCAGTTCCGCCGTAACCGGGAGCGGGTCAACCGCGACGCCGAGCGGGAGCGGATCGTCTGTGACTGGGATCTCGGCGAGGACGACGCCGAGTCCACGGTCACCCCCACCGCCCAGCCCGCCTCCGAGCAAGCGGCCGAGGCGGTTCCAGAAGCCGCTCCGGAAGCTGCCGAACCCGCTGAGGCCGACGCAGCCGACGCGGCGGAATCGGGTACAGCGGACGCCGGCGCTGCGGCGGCCGCCGAGGAATCGGCCGGTGGCGACGCGACTGGCGACGTCACCGAGACCGAGGCCACCGCAGGCCAGGCGTGACGACGTTCACGTGAACGGGCCTACGCCACAACCGATCATCGGCGTTGACCTCGGCGGGACCAAGATCCTGGTCCGTGAGGTTGACGCAGCCTCCGGCAAGGCGTCCGGCCGGGTAAAAGAGGTGACGCCACAGGGTCCGCCTGCGGTGCTCGACGCGCTGGTGGAGAACATCCGCAAATCGAAGAACTGGGAACAGGCGGCGGCCATCGGTGTCGGCGTTCCCGGATTTGTCGACCGAAACGGGGTCGTTGCCAAGTGCCCCAACATCGTCGGCTGGGATCACCCGGTGGCCGTCGCAGACGAATTGACGGGTCGGTTGGGGAAGCCGGTGGTTGTGGCGAACGACGTCAACTGCGGCGTCGTGGCCGAACACCGACTGGGGGCAGGGGTTGGCCTCAACGACTTGCTTGCCGTCTTTGTCGGGACCGGCGTTGGTGGCGGCCTGGTGATCAACGGAACCCTGGCCGAAGGCGGCAGGGGTATGACCGGTGAGATCGGACACGTCACCGTGGTCCCGAACGGCAGACCCGCGCCCGGTGGGCGTCCTGGTTGCCTCGAGGCCTACGCGGGCAGGGCCGGTATCTCGGCCGAGGTCCGCCGGCGAGCGGCAGCGGGTAGCGACGAACTGCTGCTCGACCTGGCCAAGGACGGGCCGATCAAGTCCCGCCACCTGGCCAGAGGTCTGGAGGAGGGGGATCCCACAACGATCGAACTGCTGGCGGAAGCGGCCGACGCGTTGGCGCTGGTCATCGGTAATGCCGCGGCGCTGCTCGACCTGCCGCGCGTGGTCCTTGGCGGTGGTGTCGTTGACAAACTTGGCGAGCCGTTCCTTGACGACATTCGAGGTTCTTCGCATTTCGGCGGGTTCGGCCCCGACTCGGTCGAGATCGTTGCCGCGGAACGGCTCGATGACGCCGGGGCCGTCGGCGCGGCCATCATCGCAGCGGACCGCCTCGGCCTTCCGTCGGTCTGATCGGCGTTCCCGGCCCCATCGACCCGGGCCAGGACGTTCGGTCGCCCGTTCCTGACGCGCCGGTCGGACCCTGGTCACTTTTGGCCCGTCGTTTGTCGATTTTTGCTGAGAAATCGGGGCTTTTGTCCGACTGGCAAGAGCGGGCCGGGACGAGGACAATAGGCTTGAACGAACTGGAGAAAACAGCAGCCGGAGGCCGGACGAGATGCGGGAGGTCAACTGAGTCGTGACGGACGTGGCCAACGCCGAGGAGCGCAGGTACCTCAACCGCGAGCTGTCCTGGTTGGACTTCAACTCCCGGGTGCTGGCTCAGGCCGAGGACCGCCGTCTCCCGCTCCTTGAGCGGCTCAAATTCTGCGCGATCTACGCGTCCAATCTGGACGAGTTCTTTATGGTCCGGGTGGCCGGGCTCAAGGACCAGGTGGCCGGTGGTGTCACCTCCGCGCCACCGGACGGCCTCAGCCCGCTCGGCCAGCTGGCCGAGATCCGCAAGCAGGTGGACACCCAGGCCGCCAGGCTGCAGCGGGTCCAGCTGTACGACCTCATCCCCGCCCTGGCCGAGGAACGCATCGACCTCCTTGACTGGGACCAGCTCGGTCTTGCGGATCGCAAGCGGGGCACCGGCGTGTTCGAGGATCGCATCTTTCCGGTGCTGACGCCGCTCGCCGTCGACCCCGGTCACCCGTTTCCCTACATTTCCAACCTGTCGCTCAACCTTGCGGTGCTGGTCGTCGAGCCGGACACCGGCGAACACCGGTTCGCCCGGATAAAGGTGCCACCGTCGATCCCGCGGTTCATTTCCCTGCCGGACAATCGGTACGTACCGGCCGAGCAGGTCATCGGCGCCCACCTCGATCAGTTGTTCCCCGGCATGGAGATCGTTGGCGGGTGGCCGTTCCGGGTCACCAGGAACGCCGACCTCACCCTTGACGAGGACGCCGAGGACCTCCTGGAAGCGGTCGAACTCGAGTTGCGCCGCCGCCGGTTCGGCCGGGCCATTCGGTTGGAGATCGGCGATGAGATGCCGGAGGAGGTGCGGGACCTGCTCCAGCGTGAGCTGGACATCGACGAGGAGGACATCTTCTCCTACCAGGGCTGGCTCGACGCCTCCAGCTACTGGCAGCTGCAGTCCCTTGACCGCTCCGAGCTCAAGGTGCCGATGACGCCGGGTGTTGTCCCTCGGAGACTCCGGGATCTGGAGAGCGGCAGGGATCTGTTCAACAAGCTGCGGCGGAGCGACGTCTTCCTGCACCACCCCTACGACTCGTTCAGCTCCTCGGTGACCGAGTTCGTCCGCCTGTCGTCCCGGGATCCGGACGTGCTGGCCATCAAGGTGACCCTCTACCGGACCTCCGGCGATTCACCGCTGATCGACGCCCTCATCCGGGCCGCAGAACAGGGCAAGCAGGTTGCGGCCCTGGTTGAGCTGAAGGCCCGCTTCGACGAGGAGGCCAACATCAACTGGGCCAGACGGCTGGAAGAAGCCGGCGTCCACGTGGTCTATGGCCTTGTCGGGCTCAAGATCCACGCCAAGACCGTCCTGGTCATCCGAGACGAGCCGGACGGCATCCGCCAGTACTGCCACGTCGGCACCGGGAACTACAACTCCAAGACCGCTCGCATTTACGAGGACATCGGTATTCTCACCGCCTCACCGGCGGTCGGCGAGGACCTGACCCAGCTGTTCAACTTCCTGACCGGCTACGGCCGGGACGTCTCCTACCAGCGGCTGCTGGTGGCTCCCTCAACGCTGCGCCCGTCTCTCGAGGAACTGATCGACGGAGAGGCGGTGGCCCCGGAAGGGACCGGTCGGATCATCTTCAAGATGAACAGCCTTGTCGACGCCCGGATCATCGACCGCCTGTACGAGGCAAGCCAGGCCGGCGTTCAGATCGACCTCATCGTGCGGGGGATCTGCTGCCTGATCCCCGGCGTGCCGGGCCTCTCGGAGAACATACGGGTCCGGAGCCTTGTTGGCCGGAATCTGGAGCACTCCCGGGTCTACTACTTCGCAAACGGCCGGGCCATCGACCGGGACGAGGGGATTGGAACCGACGACGACCTCGGCTGCTTCTACCTGGGCTCGGCGGACCTGATGCCCCGGAACCTGGATCGGCGGGTCGAGGTCTGCCTGCGGGTCGACGATGCCGGTTGTCGAGATCGACTCCACGAGATCCTCCGGGTCAACCTGGAGGACACCGCAATGGCCTGGGAGCTCGGATCGGACGGTGCCTACACCCGGGTGGACGGGACGGTGAACGCCCACGACGAACTGGAGCGGCTGGCCGCCGAGCGGACCGAGACCCAACCGGAGCAGTCCGCCCAGCCCCGCAACACCGGAAGGCTCCGCCAGTTCCTGCCCCGCCGACGAAGCATTGTCTGAGAGCAACAAGACGATCAGAGCCGCCGGCTGCCTGGTGTATCGCCACGGCCACGCAGGTATCGAGGTGCTGGTGGTCCACCGGCCGCTCTACGACGACTGGGACTTCCCGAAGGGCAAGCTGGAGGACGGTGAGACCGAGCTGGACTGTGCCCTCCGGGAGACCGAAGAGGAGACGGGCTTCACCGGCGAGGTCGGACCAGAACTGCCGTCCGATCGGTATGTCGTCCGCGGCCGGGACAAGACCGTTCGCTGGTGGCTGCTCGAGCAGCAGGGTGGCGAGTTCGTGGCCAACGAAGAGGTTGACCGGGTGGCCTGGCTGACGCCGACCAAGGCGGCGGAGCGTCTCAGCTACGACCACCCGCGGCGGCTCCTTGCCCACCTCCCGGAGTAGATCCGTGGACGGGCCCCTGCCGGATCACCTCGCCACCGTCCCGGGTCGATGAAGACCGGGCTCAGCGTGTGGTGGGCCACGCCCGCCGACCCCCGCCGCCACTTCTCCTCCGACGAGCTTCTCGCCTCCCAACAACATCATCGGCCGCTCCGGCTGGTCGGCCTGCTGTCGGTGATCGGCACGGGTGTGCTGCTGGCCGCGGCGTCGGTGATCGCCTCCGGACCCCTGGAACGGTTCGGGTCCGGCTCGGTCGAACCGGGCGCGCTCGATGACGGCGGCCCGCCGTCGTGGTTGACCGGTATCGGTTTCGCCGAGGTGCTGACCAGCCGCTCCCTGCTGATCGGTGCCGCCCTCACGGCGGTGGCCCTCCGACTTCCGGCCACCGTCGCAGATGCCTGGTTCGAGTATCGCTTCCGGCACGGGACCGGCCCGGACGCAGACTTTCAGCCGGTGCCGATCAGTCGGCTCCTCTCCACCGTGTCGTTGCTGCTCGTGCTGGTGTGGGGCGGCATCGTTGTGCTGTTTGGGGCGTTCTTCTGGCTGGCGGCGGCGTACACCACCTGGCCCGTGGTGATCGGGGCGACGGTGGTTGTTGCTCTTGCGGTTGTTGCGGTGGGGGAGGGAGCCATGCGGTCCCGGTTGGCCCAACCGGTTGAGGAGCCCCTGCGCCAACGGCTGGTGGGTGATCTGATACACGGATCCAACGTCGACGTTCCGGTTCTGGTCGGCGGCTCGGCCATCGATGCCCCGCTCGCCGGTGATCACCCGAACGCCGTCTCGGTCGGATTCGGTCCGTATCGGCGGATCGTGGTGACCAACACGCTCCTGGATCAGCCGGAACCCGTCCAGCGGTACGTGCTGGCCCATGAGCTCAGCCACCTCCGGCGGCGACATCTCCCGGTGCAGTCCCTGGTGACGGTAACAACCTCGCTCGGCGCCGTTGGTGCTGTGGCGTTGGCCGCCGAATCCGACCGCTTCCGGTCGGCCACGGGGCTGAACCTGCTCGACCCGCTCCACCTCCCCGGCCTTGTGCTGCTTGTCCTGGCCGTTGCCGCCGCGCTCGAGCCTCTGTCCGCCTGGGTCGGTCGGATCCAGGAACGGACCGCCGATGCCGACGCACTTGGGTCGGTCGGCGCGCTGGCCGCCGACCTCACCCGGGAGCTGCACGGCCAGGGCGTCCCCGACCTGGATCCGCCCTGGTGGATCCGGCTCCTGGCCCACCATCCGACACCTGCCGAGCGGCTTGAGTTCGCTGCCCGGTACCGCAGGACCGCCCAACGGGCCACCTCTCAAACCCGCTGAAATCCGCGGGCGGTGCCTGAAGATTGGCCGCCCGTTCACCCGGAGTTCACCTTGTCCAGGCTCCTCAGTAACCTCCCGTCCCTAGCTTGAGCCACGAAAGCAATGTGCAGCCCGGCGGAGGAGTCGGGGTTTGATTGAGGAGAGAGATTCCCTGTGAGTAACAAGCACCTGGCCAAGCTTCTTGGCCTGCTTCTGGCCGTGAGTTTTGTCGCCGCGGCGTGTACCACCGACTCGAGCGAGGAGACCACCGCCGGCGCCGACTCCGCTTCCAGTTCGGAAGCCACCGACGGCTGTGACGGCAATATCAACATCTCGGGCTCGTCAACCGTCGAGCCGGTCAGCCGCAAAGCGGCCGAGCTGTACGAGGCGGTCTGCCCGGATGCGATCATCACCGTGGACGGCCCCGGCACCGGCGACGGCTTCAAGTTGTTCTGCGAAGGCGACACCGACATCTCCGACGCCTCCCGGGCCATCAAAGACTCCGAGGCCGAGGTCTGCGCGGAGAACGGCATCGAGTTCACCGAGATCCGGGTCGCCTACGACGGCATCGCGGTCATGACCAACCCGAACAACGCCATAGAGTGCTTGAGCTTCACCGATCTGTACGCCCTGCTCGGCGGCCAGAGCGAGGGCTTCGAGAATTGGAGCGACGCAAACGACTTGGCGGCAAGCCTCGGGTCCGACGTGGCGCCGTACCCCGAAGCACCGCTTGACATTAGCGCCCCCGGCACCGAGTCCGGCACCTACGACAGCTTCATCGAGATCGTGCTCGAAGGCATCGGTGAGGAAGAAGAAGGCGAGGATGGCCAGTTCATCCGTCAGGACTTCGCAGGCAACGCCGACGACAACGTGATCATCGAAGGCATCGCCGGTTCGGACACCAGCCTCGGCTGGGTCGGCTTCGCCTTCGCCGAGGAGAACCTCGATCGGGTCAAGGAGATCGCCGTTGCGGCGGAGGTCGGCGGCGAGTGCATCTCCCCGACCATCGAGACCATCGCCGACGGCAGCTACCCGGTCAGCCGGGCCCTGTACATCTACGTGAACAACAACAAGATCGAGTCGAACCCGGCCCTGGCCGGATATGTCGACTTCTACCTCGGCGACGGCTACAACGAGTCGGTCACCAAGGCCTTCGGCGAGAGTGGCTACGTGCCACTGCCGGACGCCGAGTTGGCCGAGGTCCGGGCCACCTGGGAAGCCGCCAAATAAGTCTCCCCAAGAAACTGTTGCGGTGGTCTGCGGCGGGCCGCCGGAACAGCTACAAACCCATGCCGGCAGGTGGCGGCCAGCGCAATCGCCGGCCGCCACCTTCTG
>JBCCGJ010000225.1:0-9968 GCA_039029335.1 Actinomycetota bacterium
CCGCACCTGATCGTCGACCGACCGTCCGCAGTACGGGCGGCTGCTCCTGCCGGCCGGTGCCGGCTCGGCGACCACGCCCGCTCCACGTCCACAGGGCCGAGGTCAGCCGTTACGCGCTATCACCGGCGACGCTGCAGACCCCGCCGATGCAGCCGGGCCGATCAGTCGGGCAGCTTATCCGTCGAGCTGGTTTCGGTCGGCTGGGGAGTGAGTCCGAGGATGCGTATGCCGGGGGTTTCGAACCGATGCCAGGTGTTCTCCGGCACAACAAGGAACTGTCCCTTGGAGAGCTGTGTCGGGTGCTCATGGCCGTCGGTGAGCAGCACAAGCTTCGCCTCACCTTCCAGGATGAGCAGCAGCTCATCCGCGCCGTGACGCTCCCAGGGGGTGTCGCCGGAGAAGGTGGACACAAAGAGTCCTCGGTCGTGTAGCCGGCCGAGGAGCCGGAACGAGTCTTCCGGTGTGTCGAGCGCCGGGGTGTTGGCCGGATCGAGGAGGAAGGCCAGGCCGGACAGCGCCTGGGTCAAGTCGACGGGTGCCGGATCCGGGGATTTGTTGTCCTCGTGGCCGGTCATGCCCGTCCCCGCCGTCCGCACCGGCCGCTGGAGGGGCGGAGTTGTCCGATGGTGAGCAGCCCTTCCATGACCGCGACGGTAGCACCGGCCGGGCGGCCGTGGCTTGGAGCATCGACCACCCGGTGGGATGTTGTGAAGGATTTCCTTGACGTTTGGGCGATCCGTGGCGAGGATGGCGATATGAAGGAAAACCTTCACAGTTCGGTCGATACGGCTGCCTCGGCGTCGGATGGTTCCGGCGAGCGGCGGGTGGTTGAAGACGTCGCCGCTGTTCGGGCTCTGGCGAACCCACATCGGGTTGCGATCCTCCACTACCTGCTGTCCGGCCCTGCTCGGACGGCGACGGAATGCGCCGCGGAAGTAGGGGGGACGGCGTCGGCCTGCAGCTATCACCTTCGAGAACTGGAGCGCTTCGGCCTGGTCGAACGTGCCGAGTCGACCGGCGATGCCCGGACCCGTCCGTGGCGAGCGGCCGCAGTCGGTTTCTCGATCGGGACGGGGTTGCCCGAGGAGTCACCCTCGGGGCGCGCCGCCGAAATGGCGCTGACCAGGGCGGGACTGGTGGAGAACCAGCGCCTGATAAAGCGCTTCCTCGACGGACGCGACTCGATCGATCCCGAGTGGCGGTCCGCCGGCGACTTCCACACCTATGAACTGGTTGTCACCCCCGCCGAGTTGATTCAGCTGAACAACAAGATCGGCGAGCTTTTGCGCAGCTTCCGGGCGCCGACCCGCACCGATGCCCCCGAAGACGCACAGGCCGTCCATGTCATCTACCAGGCCTTCCCCCGCCTTCCCGCCCCGGCATAACCGCGCCGGCGGGTCGGCCGGTCCGTGGCAGCGCCGGGACTTTCGCATCGCCTGGGGTGCGGGGCTGATCAACAACACCGGCGACTGGGTGCTGCTGGTTGCGCTGCCGGTCCATGTGTTCGTGGAGACCGGGTCCGGCACCACCACCGCCTTCCTGTTCGTAGCCCAACTCCTCACCGGGGCGATCATCGGGCCCATCGGTGGTGTCCTCGTTGATCGGTGGGATCTGAAGCGCTCGCTCGTCGGCACGAACCTCGCCCAGGCGGTGACGGTCCTGCCACTCCTGGCCGTCACCGCCGACCGGATCTGGCCGGCATATGTCGTCATGGCCGCTCAGTCCGCCCTCAACCAGGTCAACAACCCGGCAAACGTTGCGCTCATACCGAGGGTGGTCGACCCCGATGATCTGACTGCGGCCAACGCGGCCCTTGCCGCCGCACAGAGCGCGGCTCGGCTGATCGGATCCCCGCTCGGCGGGGTGCTTGTCGCCTGGGGCGGTCTGGCACCGGTTGTGGTTCTCGACGCCACCAGTTTTCTCCTGGTCGCCGTCGCCGCCAGCTTCCTTCGGACCGACACCGGCCCGGTGCCCGCCACCCACACCGACACCGGGACGATCCGCCATGGACTAGGGGCTGTGCGATCCAACCGACCGCTCCTGCCACTGCTGTCCATCCATTCGTTCTCCCAGCTCGCCCAGGGGGCCTTTGTTGTCCTCTTTGTTGTCTTTGTCGTCGACACGCTCGGCGATGACGGGAGCGGCCTTGGTGTCATCCGAGGCATGATGGCGATCGGTGCACTCCTCGGATCGGCGGTCATCGCTCGCTCGGCAACCAGGGTCCCCCCGGCCACGCTGTTCGCCGCCGGTCTGGTGGGAATGGGCGCCGTGTCCCTTGTGTTCTGGAACGCCCCCGCCTTGACCACCACACTCTGGGTCTACGTACTGCTGTTCGCCGTGTCCGGGCTACCCGGTGCCGCGCTCGCCGTTGGACTGTTCACCACCGTGCAAACCGCCGCCCCGCCCCAAACCCTCGGCCGGATCGTCGGCCTGATGTCCGCCGGCGAGGCGATCGGCGTCACGACCGGATCGATCGTTGCCGGCCTGCTGGTCGATCGGATCAGCCTCAGCGTGCTGCTCAATGCCCAGGCGACCGTCTACCTGACCGCGGGGGTCCTCGCGTTCGGTCTGGTCAGACGATAGGGCTCCTGCTCGACCGGGGCCCGGTGGCCGGCCGGAGCGCCGTTCGAGAGCGCGATAGGCGACAACGGCGGCGATCGCGTAGATCGCCGCGCCGATGCCCAGACCGATGGTTCGTTGCTGGAACAGGTCGAGCGCAACCCAGCCGATGATCGGGCCGCTCGCCGCCCCCATATCGTTCGCCGTCACGTATCGGGCGAGTGACCGCGAACCCTGTCTGCCGGTGAAGCCGGTCAGCGCAGCCGAGAGCGCGGTGCCGGAGGTGAAGAACGTGAGCACGGCGACGATGAGGAGCACAAGCGACGACGACAGCGCGGCGATGGTCAGGGCGAGCGCACCGAGGCAGAAGGCCGCGGTGCCGGTGATGCGGACGCCGAGACGATCCGAGATCGAGCCGAGCCGGGCCGCGGCCCCGCTCTCCAGCACGAACCTGGCGGCCAGAATGGCCCCGGTGAGCGACGCCGCTGACAGTCGCCCGCCGGCCCCGAGCTGTTCATCGAGCACCACCCCCAGCGTTGCCATCACCAGCCCCGGCCCGACCATGCCGTGGGCGAAGCCGAGGACGCCCGCAACCAGGTGACGGCCACCGTCCGGTGTCGTCTCGGTCGGTTGCCGGGCGACGACGGGGGCGAACCCGGCCCACGCAAGGGGGATCGCAACCGCCGAGATCCCGGCCAGGATGAGCAGCGCCGGTCCGAAGCCGAAGCGGTCGACGAGCAGCGCACCGCCGAAGAGGCCACCCACCGATCCGGCTCGGGAGATGCCACCGAGCCGTCCGGCGGCGTGGCCGGCCCGTTCCCCCGCCGTCACCGCCATCACGCTCAGAACCCCGAGGTGCCGGATGAACGACCAGCACAGCCCCCACACCAACCGGGCCAGGACAAACACGACAAACCCAGGAGTAGCGGCGTAGACGGCGGTCATCGCCGCGCCAACGGTGACCGCTCCGACAAAGAACCAGCGGTCGTCGCCGACCCCCTGCAACCGGTGGGCCAGTTCGTTTGTCCCGAGGCGGATCCAGCGGTTGGCCGACAGGATGATGCCGACCTCGATCGGTCGGAGCCCAAGGTCCTCGAAGAAGACCGGCAGGGTCGAGTAGAGCGTCTGATCGCCGAGCAGTGAGAACGCGGTGGCCGCCCCGATGAGCCAGACCGCACGCCGAGGCGCGGCGGCCGGCAAATCGGCTGTGCTGCTTCGGCGGCGGCGTGCCCAGGAGACCACGGAGCGCACGGTACTGCACCGGGCCGACGACGCGAAGAGGGTTTTGCGGGCGGTCGGAACCGCCCTGGCGATCCGGGCCGCGGTGATCCGGCTACGTCGGTGGTGCGCCCGAGGCGAGCCACCGGTACCGGGCCAGGCCCGCCATCGGCATGGCGAGTCCCAGGACCGTCACCGCGACGCCGACCCACGTCGGCCAGACGATCCATGCACCGCCGACGGCCACAACAAGCAGCAGCAGCTCGATAAGCATGCGGATCGGTCCGGGAGTCGGAACCCCGGTGACCGTCTTGTCTCCCGGCGTGTTGAACACCGCCGGGAGGGCCACCAGCACAACCAGGGTCGGGATGGCCCACCACCAGGCGCCGAGAACGACCGCAGCCGCCCACGGCCCGGCGATCCAGGCGACGACCTCGATCGCAAACCGAGTGACCGACGACGCGGCCGTGTCGAACGGACTGCCACCCGGGCCGTCGGTTTCGGCTCCTCGGCTCTGAGACATGGCCACGGGCGCATCGTAGGCCGCAGGCAAAACGGGCGTCGACAGGCTCTGCAAGAATCGAAGCGTGGGCCGAACATCCGGATTCACTGCGGAGCTTGGCATCGTGGACGGCAATCCCTTCGTGACTCCGCCTGCTGCGGTGCTCGACCTCGTGTGCAACGAAGCCGGTCGGTCCACCGGGCCGATCCCGGTGCGAGGGACGATAAACGGCAAGCCGTACCGGCAGACACTCGTCCGGTTCCGGGGTGCCTGGCGGCTGTACGTGAACATGGCCATGCTGGATGACTCACCTCGGCGAATCGGTGAGACGATCGAGGTGACCGTCGGCTTCGATCCCGACGATCGGCGAATCGAGCCTCACCCGAAACTGCTCGCCATGCTCGATGAGAACCCCGATGCGAAGGAGGTCTTCGACAGCCTTGCACCGTCGAGACAGAAGGAGATCATCCGCTACATCGACAGTCTCAAGACCGAAACAAGCGTGGACCGGAACGTGGCGCGGGCGCGCGGCTTCCTGCTCGGCAAAACCCGGTTCGTCGGCCGCGACGAGCCCTAGCGACGACCGAACGGCCAGTACCGGGTAACCAACATCGAAGAGCCACGACCGGGCGGAGTCCGGGTGGCTCGGCGGACGGCTGATCCTCAGCGGAGGTGGCGGCTGAAGAGATCTTGCAGGGTGGTGTAGTGCCGGTCCGCCGCCTGTGGGGCGAAGCAGTAGCGCTCGGGGAACACAAAGCCGTGCTCGGTGTCGGGGTAGGTCTCGATCGTGTGTGGAACCTCGACCATGGCGAGGTGGGCCCGGAGCATCGCCGTCTCCTCGTCGGTCACGTAGACGTCGTTGTCCGCCAGTCCGAAGTACAGCTCGCCACGGACCCGGTCCAGGCGGAGGTGGGGTGAGTCGGCGTCGTCGGTGGCGATCCCTGCGCCGTACAGCGACGCCGCCACGGTGAGGCGCTCGGGGTGGGCCCCGATGGACGCCGTGACCAGCCGCCCGCCCATGCAGTAGCCCACACCGCCGGCCGGACCATCCGCGGCCGCCGGGTCGGAGGTGGCGTGGTCGAGCAGCGCCGCGGTGTCGGCGATGACCCGTTCGTTCGTGAGGTTCTGGCTCAGGCCGATCATGTAGTCCCGGACGGGGGAGTAGACGTCGTCGAAGAGCCGATTGGCGTCGATGTCCACCGTCCGGGCCAGCCGGTAGTAGAGGTTCGGCAGCAGCGTGTACCACCCGCCGGACGCGATGCGCGCCGCGATGCCCACCAGCTCCGGACGTATCCCCGACGCGGGCATGTAGACGATGACCACCGGGTGAGGGCCGTCCTCATCGGGGCGGATCACGTGCGTGTTCATGATCCCGTCAGGGGTTGGAATGTCGACCTCTTCGCTGATGGTGTTTGTCATGGGTCGTCCGATGTCGGTCGAGGGGGGTCAGCCGGTGGGTTGGTCAGGCCCACGGTAGGACGCCGCGGTCGATCGCATCCAGCAGTCCCGCCACGTAGGCGGCCACGGCCCAGGCAAAGAGGTCGTCGGCCGGGACGATCGATCCGTCCGGTGCGTAGGTGTCGGCCGTCGGCGGATCGGGATAGTCCTCCGGCGGGCGTCTGAAGGAGATGAGGTCGTAGCCGAGCGTGAATCCCACCAGCTCCTCGACGATCAGCCGGGCCGCATGCGCATCGAGCCCACGCTCGACGAACTCACGGTGAATGAGCTTGTACTGGTCGTAGCCGGCGGTCGGTGTGCTGTGCATCAGATGCTCGGCGAGACCGGGATGGGCCACCACCATCCGCCGCAGCCTCGTGGCGAACCTGATGGCGACGCCGTCCAGGTCGGTCCCGGGGTCGGGGATCTCGAAGGTGTCGACAATGGCGGTTGCAACCCGATCCCGAAGGTCGTCCAGGCCGTCGACGTGGCCGTACAGCGCAGCGGTTGTGACACCGAGTCTGCGGGCCACCGCGCTCATCGACACGTCACGAAGTCCGATTTCCCCGGCAGCCGCCACGATCTCGTCCAGCCGGATCGTGGAGGGCCTGCCGACACGCTGTTTTGGCGGTGCCTGATCGTCGGGTGCCGCTGCCATGCGGCACACCCTAGTCGGTGTCCTGCAACGGGTGGCCGCCGACGAGGCAATTACTTGTACCCTTTTAGAAATTATGTAGAGTGTCCTTCATGTCCGATGTAACGGCTTCTTGTCGCTCAAGCCGAACGATTGTCAGGCTGCTTGCGCTGGCCGCTGTCCTTGCCCTTGCCGCTGCCGCGTGTGCCAGCGATGGCGGTGACGAGGCGGGCGGTGTCGGAGCGACCGATACCGGGACGGCGTCTGAGGCGGGGTCGGCAACCGGGGATGACGCCGAGTCCTCGGAGACGCCCGCCACCCAGGACGAGAGCAACGACGACGACGCCCGGAACCAGGATGATGACGAAGCCGGGGGCCAGGACGGCGAGGGCGATGGCGACTTCCCCGTGACGTTGGAGCAGCAGATCGGGTCGGTGACCATCCCGGCTGAGCCGGAGCGGATCTTTGTGCTCGACGACTGGTCCTTCGACTATCTGACGGCGCTTGGCGTCCAGCCCATCGGGGCCACTCTGTTCACGCCACCGTCAAGCTGGGTATCCGGCCCCGTCGTCGAGGCGACGCCGATCACCCAGCTGGCGGCCGAACTGCCGCTGGAGGCGATCGCCGCCGAGAATCCCGATCTGCTCATCGACGCCGGCGGCTTCCACACCTGGGATCCCGACATGGCCGAGCGGCTCAAGGCCATCGCGCCAACCCTCTCGCCGGTCACCGGGGCAGAGGTCGATTCGTGGCAGACGACGCTGCGGCACATAGCGGCTGCGGTCGGCCGAAGCAATGAGGGTGAAGCCCAGATCACCCAAACCACCGAGCAGATCGCCCAGGTCGTCGCCGACAACCCGGAGATCGCCGGAGCGCGGCTGACCATCGCCCGATGGAACCCGTTGAACAGCACCTACGCGATGATCTCCTCGCCCGACGATGTCGTACGACAGTTCCTCAACGGCCAGCTGGGGTTTGTGACGCCCCAGGCCCAGCTCGACGCTATCGAGTCCGGTGGTGCCGAACTCCTCGGCCAGACACTCGAGGTGTCGGAGGAGGAGTTCGATCTGGCCGGAGACGGCGCCGACGTGATCATCATGTCGGTGACCGGCGGCGACCCGGCCCCGCTGCTGGAGAACCCGATCTGGCAGTCCCAGGACTTCGTCGCAGACGGTCGTGTCGTCTACGTCGACGAGGAGGCCATCATCGCCCTGATCGCGCCGTCACCCCGCTCGATCGGGTTTGTCCTTGACACGGTCGTTCCGGAGGTCGTTGCGGTACTCAACGGCTGATCCGGTCGGCCCGGTTGTGCTAGACATCGCTCCGTGGCCGACCGTCCCCGCAGTGAGTATCGACGCTCTCTGGCCGACCTGACGATACCGGCGCCCGACCTGCGGCCGCGGGCTGCCCGGGAGGTCTCCCGTGACCGCCTGGCGGCTCTGCTGCTCCAGGCGTACCGTGGCACGGTCGACGATGAGGGGGAAACCCACGACGATGCCGTCGACGCCGTCGACCACTACCTCGGCGTCGCCCTGGCCGATCACGCCAACGTCCTGGTCGACGGTGACACACCGGTTGCGCTGTGCTGTGTCTCGATCGTGGACGGTGTCCACTACATCGATCCGATTCTGGTCACGCCGGACAGGAAGCGGACGGGAATCGGGCGTGGCTTTGTTTGCTGGTCGCTTCACCGGCTGCGGGCCGCCGGTGTTGACGAGGTGGGTGCGGCCATCACCGACGGCAACATCCCGTCGGAGCGGCTGTTCACCGGTCTCGGCTTCACCCGGATCGGTCCCTGGCCGCCCGTCGACCGTTAGGCAGCGCGCCCCTCCCGCCGCACCGCGTCCCATCGGGACCCCAGTTCGTCGAGGAACAGCTCGCCGGTCGGGGTGATCACCGCCGGATCCCAGATGACGCTTATGCCGGCCGGGATCGACGGGTCGAGCGGCCGGGACGTTGTCCCCTCCAGGCCGAGGCGGGCAGCGGTCGACGGGGCCAACGAAACGCCTGCGCCGGCCGAGACGAACGAGAGCATCGATTCGAGGTGGTCGACCTCCAGGACGATCTCCGCCTGCTTGCCGTGTGCCTCGCAGAGCCGGTTGAACGATCGATGCACACACGGTTCGCGCTCCTTGCTCATGAGCAGGAACGGCTCGTCGAGGAGTTCCGCGACCGGGATGCGGGTATGACGGGCCAGCGGGTGGTCGGCGCTGACAAACGCATGCAACTCGTCGGTGGTGATGAGCCGGGAGTTTACGGGTTCCGGTCCGCCGGGCAGGATCGTGAATCCGACGTCGATCGAACCGAGCCGCAGGGCGTCGGTCTGATCGGCCGTCGCCAACTGATGGAGCCGCACGTCGACAGCCGCATGACGTCCCATGAAGTCGACCAGGAACTCCGGCAGTCCACCGAGTGTGCACACGGCCGTGAACCCGACCACCAGGCGGCCCCGCACGCCCTGCTGGGCGTCCTTTGCCGCACGGGCGGCCAGCTCAAGCTGGGGCACAACACCTCGGACCTCCTCCGCATACGCCCGCCCGGCCGCCGTCAGGCTGATCCCTCGGCCGGACCGGTCGAGGAGCTCGAGGCCGAGCTGCTTCTCCAGCGCTTTGATGGTCTGGCTGACCGCCGGTTGGGCGACATGAAGCCGGGTCGCGGCCCGGCCGACGTGGAGCTCCTCGGCCACAACCAGGAATGTCTGCACGTGCCGTAGGTTCACCGAGCTGCTCATAAGGCCAAGATTATCGATGGGCGGCGCGATTTGTATTGGATCTTCTCGGTCGGGATGGTCATGCTGGCGAGGCGGCCGTCGATCCGCCACCCGTCACCGGCCGGTCGACGGGCGTGCCCGTTCCATCCACCTCACCGGAGGAGCATCTGTGACGTTGACTGCCGACGACCTGCCGCTGCGGGCCGGGCCACGCCCGACGACAACCCCGACCAATCCCCACACCCAGCTCGACCAGAACGCCCCGCCCGACCTGCAGCAGGAGCTGGCCGACTTCATGTTCGGCCTTGCGTGTGTCGATGAGGGGCCGTCGCAGATCTCGGTGCCCGGGGCCAGGGCGATGCTGCTCCGCCAGGGGTGCTCGGCCGGGCCGCCCGAGGCCTTCATGATCGACCGCGAGTTCTGCCACCTCCACCCCCCGAGCGACGGAAGCCTGCATCTGAATCTGCCGGAGGAAACCGGCAGGATCGCAATCGAGCGAGGCTGGGCCGAGAATCATCCGCTCGCCCGCCGCGGCATCATCCCGACCACCGTTGTCATGGTCTACGGGCCGAGAGACCGGGCCGAACTTGACGTGGTGAAGCTGCTTGTTGCGGCGTCCCACGGGTTCGCCCACCGAGAGTCGATCCCCGGGTAGCAGCGGCCGATCACCCGGCGCGCCGCGCCCGGTGCCACTCACCCGGGGATGAGTGGCCGCCGGTCCCGGAATGCCAGGAAGCCGATGGCGGCCAGGAACAGGGCGGCGAGCGCGCCGAACTCGATGACCTGGATCGGTACTCCATCCGCGTCGCTGACCACGCCGTCATAGCTCGAGGCAAGCGCACCGGCGATGAGGAAGGCGCCGTTGAAACTGAGGCCGATCAGCGCACTGACCATCGGCGCGTCCTGCC
>JBCCGJ010000226.1:0-9957 GCA_039029335.1 Actinomycetota bacterium
CGAGGATGTCGTAGCTCTTGCCTGCGATGTTGTCGCTGGCTTTGGCGGCCCGGGTGTTGAAGACCTTCAGCCCGGTTTCGGGGTCGATCGTTACCGCCGCTCTTGCCTTACCGTCCATGGCGACCTTCCTGTCACGTCCAATCAGAGGATCCCCCGTCGGGGTCGTGATGCGCCAATTGGACGGTAAGGCGATGCGTCAGCCGGCCGGCTGGGTCTGCGGTTCGGTGACGGCTCTGGTCACGTCGGCCACGCACTGGTCGTCGCCGCCTGCGATCGACGAGGTCAACGCCACCTCGGTTGCCCCGTACAGCGAGCCGAGCAGGCCCTTGACCATGCCCCGGTCAACGGCGCAGATAACCGGGTGCTCGATGGCGACGTCCCCGAACGGACAGTGGCCGGAGACGATTCGCACTTCGTCTCCGTCACGTTCCGCGTGGGCGGCGAATCCGTGTGCCGACAGCGCATCGGCCACCAGGTGGAGCGCGGAGCGGAACGACCGCTGGGAGTGCGCGGTGTCGCCCATTTTGGCCGCCATCTGCCGACCGAACTCCAGCCCGACCTCCTCGGCCATCTCGGCCGCTTCGTCCGCCGGGAGCCGGGAGAGCGCCTTGCCGAGCAGCGTGACGAGGATGTCGTCGTGGCCGACATCCAGATCGAGGAAGAGCTCCGGCGTGACCGCCCGGTAGACCTTGGCCGGTCTGCCGACTCCGGAAGACTGCCGCTGGCTGACCGAGACGTAGGATCCGCCGGCCAGCTTGTCCAGGTGGTGGCGGGCCACGTTCGCATGGACCCCGGTGGCCTCCGCAACCTCGCCCGCGGTGAGGCCGTCGGCGTGTTCCCGGACCAGCAGGTAGATGTTTCGCCGGGTCGGGTCACCGAACGCCGACGTGATGGCGTTCACCAGGCTGGCGAACTCCGTCGGGTTGAGCGCTCGCGGAGACACGTCGATAGCCTACATCTAGGAGCCACGACGAGCCGATCGGGCAGCCGCCCCCCGGCCGGTGGACAAACCAGGAGAGTGTTACACGGTGACTCAGACCGTAACCGCAGAGATCGTGACCGAGGCCCTCCGCCCGGTCCAGGATCCCGAGATCCGTCGGAGCATCGTTGAGCTCGGGATGGTTCGCCAGGTCGACGTCAGCCTGCCGCAGGTGACCGTCGGGATCGATCTGACCACCGCGGGTTGCCCTCTCCGGGCGGAGATCGATCGCAGCGTGAAGGAAGCGGTTGTGGCCCTCGACGGGGTGGAGGACGTCACCGTTGAGTTCGGGGTCATGACGGACGAGCAGCGTGAGGTTTTGCGCAGGACGATTCACGGATCCCCCTCCGCGACCGCAGGGTCCAATCCCGCCCACGGCCACGCCGAGGGTCGGGCCATTCCCTTCGCCGATCCGGACAACCGCACCAGGGTCATTCTGGTGGCTTCCGGCAAGGGCGGCGTCGGTAAGAGCTCGGTGACCACCAACCTCGGGGTTGCGCTGGCCGCCCGGGGAAACAAGGTTGCCGTCGTCGATGCGGACGTCTGGGGCTTCTCCATCCCGCGGATGCTCGGCGTCGATCGCGAACCGGTGATCATCGACGAGATGATCGTGCCGCCGGTCTCCCACGGGGTCGGGTGTATCTCCATGGGGTTCTTCGTCGACGAGGATCAACCGGTCATCTGGCGCGGCCCGATGCTTCACAAAGCCCTCGAGCAGTTCCTGACCGACGTCTTCTGGGACGACCCGGACTTCCTCCTGGTCGATCTGCCGCCCGGCACCGGGGACATCGCCCTGTCGCTGTCCCAGTTCCTGCCCCGGGCCGAGTTGCTCGTGGTCACCACCCCGCAGCCCGCCGCCCAGAAGGTCGCCCAGCGGGCGGCCTACATGGCCCACAAGGTGAATATCACCGTCTCCGGCGTCATCGAGAACATGAGCTGGTTCACCGGTGACGACGGCAAACAGTATGAGCTGTTCGGCTCCGGTGGCGGCCAGGAGCTGGCCGACGATCTGAACGTGCCGTTGCTGGCCAAGGTGCCGTTGGTTCCCCAACTTCGCGAAGGCGGGGACAGCGGAGACCCGATCGCCACCAAGCCGGAGACCGAAGCGGGCGGTGTGTTCGCCCACCTGGCGGAGCGGGTCGATGTTGAGCTTGCGCCGAAGAAGCGTTACCGCTCCGAGCTCAAGATCATCTAGTCCAGGACCGCCGGTTTTTGCACGCAAAATCAGACGGGCCAACCACCGAAGACAGTAGGTTGGGGGCCATGGATGTTCGCATCGGGATCGCCGATAGCCCGCAGATAATCGAAGTCGAGCTTGAGGATGACGCAGATCGCGCTGCGCTCAAGAAGGACGTCGAGGCCGTGCTGTCCGGCAAGGACAAGATTTTCTGGGTCACGGACCGCAAGGGCAAGGAGCTGGCCGTTCCTGCTGCACAGATCGGCTTCATTGAGATCGGCACCAGCGACGCGGAGCGAAAGATCGGGTTTGGCGCCTGACCGCTGAGTCGACCGTCCTCCGGATCGTCGCCGGCAAGGGCGGCGTCGGCAGGACCACGGTTGCCGCCGCGCTGGCAGGTCGGGCCGCCGCCGCAGGCAAGCGGGTTTTGGCGGTCGACGCCATCGGCTCCGGAGGGCTGGATCAGCTGATCGAGCGTGTCCGCTCGGAGGCCGACGGGGCAGACCCGGCAGCGTCCGTGGACACCACCGGTTTCTCGCTCGACTTTCAGACGCTTCGGCTGACAACCCGCTCGTCCCTCGACGAGTACCTGAAGATCTACCTTCGGCTGCCGCTCAACCCGTCACGGCTCGGGCCGCTGGCCACCATCTTCGACTACGTCTCCGCCGCGGCGCCCGGCGTCCGGGAACTCCTGATCATCGGCAAGATCGGCTGGGAGGTGCGATCCGGGAACTGGGACGAGATCATCGTCGACGCACCGGCAACCGGTCACGTGGTTGAGCTGTTGACCGCTCCCCGGTCGATGGCCGAGCTGATCCCGACCGGTCCACTCGCCCAGCAGACCGACTGGTTGACCGAGGTGCTCGGCGCGGCGTCGACCGAGATCGTGCTGGTGACCCTCCCGGAGGAGCTGCCCGTCACCGAGACCGGGGAACTGCTGGCCAGGATCCGCAGCGAGACCGAGACGTCGGTGTCGCTGCTGGTGGCCAATCGAACCCCTCGGCAAATCGGCCCGGCCGGCATGGCTGAGGCCGCCGCGCTCGGTGGTACCACCGCGGCTGTCGCACCGGTTGCCCAGCTGGCGGCCGCCAGGGCTGAGGCGGCTGCGTCCCAACTGGAGCGGTTGGCGGAACACCGGCTGCCGACGGTGTACGTCCAGGAGCGGCACGGGGCGGCGGTCACCGCCGTGGTCGACGCCGTCGCAGGTATGGCCACGTGGTGACAAGACGCTCCACGTCCAACGTTGACCCGGACCAGGTCGAGCCTGTGCCCTCGAACGTCGACGCCGTTGATCGGATCCTGGCCGAGGCCCAGGTTGTTGTCATGTCCGGACCGGGCGGCGTCGGCAAAACGACCACCGCCGCTGCACTCGGCCTGCGGGCCGCCACGGTCCACCAGCGTCGGGTTGTCGTTGTGACGGTCGATCCGGCCCGCCGCCTTGCGGAGGCCCTCGGGGTGGCCCGCCTGACCGAGGAGCCGGTGCTGGTCCCCGTCGGAGGTGGGGACGGCCGACTGTGGGTGCTGATGGTGGACATGGCAAAGAGCTGGGACGAGCTGGTGGTGCGTCATGCCCCGGATCCCACCGTCAGCGAGCAGCTTCTGGCGAACCGCCTGTACCGAACGCTGACCAGACGTTTCGTCCAGAGTCACGATTACATCGCCCTCGACCATCTGTTGCTGCTGGCCGAGCAGGACCGGTACGACCTGGTCATCGTCGACACCCCGCCGTCCCGCCACGCGCTCGACCTCTTCGACGCGCCGGGCCGCATGATCGAGTTCTTCGAGAGCCGACTCCTGCGATGGCTCACCGCCGGCACCGGGCTGACCTCGGTGGCGGCCAAACCGTTCCTGGCGGTGGCCCAGCGGCTCCTCGGTGATGACTTCCTGACCCAGATCGTCGATTTCTTCACCCTCTTCGCCAAGCTGCGGCCGGCGTTTGTGGCCAGGGCTCGGGCGGTGGGGGAGCGGCTGGAGGACGAGACGACCACCTACGCCGTTGTCACCACCACGGACCCGCTGGTGGCCGAGGGCTGTCAGGACCTGATCGACGAGCTGGCCAGACGGGGTCTCATCCCCGGGCTGCTGGTGCTCAATCGGTTCCCGCCGACCCTGCGGTTGCGCCGGGTGGAGGACACCGACGGTACCGATGGCATGGACAGCGCCGACGGTCAGGCTGGCATCGGCGGGACCGGCGGCGGTGCATCCGCCGGCTACGTCGTGGAGCCGGCGATGACCGAAGCGGACGTGGCGGCCATCGAGGATCCGGAGCTTGCCGCGGCGGTCACCGACCTGGTCACCGGGGCCGGATCGGCCCGGGTGCCGGATGTCGGTGAGCCGTCCTGCCCCGTGGTCACCGTCCCGTGGAGCGCAGTCGATCTGGCCGACCTGGACGGCCTCGCCGCCCTGTTCCCGGACTGATTAGGCTCAACCCATGGCCACCCTGAGTGATCTGGCACGACAGCACACCCGCTTCGGTGCCGCCGAACGCGCCCATCTTCGGCGGCTGGTCGGCTCCTGGGGTCCGATCTCCGATCTGAGCTTTGCCGACATGCTGCTGTTCGCCAGGACCGAACCGGCGGACGAGGGGAACCTGGTGGTCCTCGGCCAAATGCGGCCGGCGACCGCCCAGACCCTTTACATCGACGATCAGTTCGGCAAGCTGATCGATTCAGCGGACCGCCCACTGGTCAGCAAGGCCTTTGCCGACGGTCAGATCCACGACCAGACCATCGATCTGCAGACCATCGGCCGTCGAACCAGGGTCACCGCCATCCCGGTCACGTTCCAGGACCGGGTGATCGCCGTGGTGACCAGGGAGAGCCGGGAGAGCCGCGAGGTCGACCGCCGCCCGCCGAGCGAGTTGGAGACCGCCTACCTCGACGTCGTCGAACGGTTGTCCCAGATGATGGTTGACGGCAACTTCCCGTTCCCGTTCGAGGACGCCGTGACCGAGGAGACGCCCCGGGTCGGCGACGGGGCGATGATTCTGGAGGCGGACACCAGCGTCAGCTACTCCTCACCCAACGCCGTGTCCGCCCTGCACCGGGCCGGCTACCACGGCAGGATCGTCGACCGTCGGCTGGAGGACCTCGGTTTCGACGCCGCCCTGGTGGCCAGCGTCTACCGGCTGCAGGTGCCGGTCATCGACGAGCTGGAGCGGGGCGACGATGTCACGATCCTGAGTCGGCTGCTGCCCCTCATCGAGGACGGGAAGGTCACCGGTGCGCTTGTCCTGCTCCGGGACGTCTCGGACCTCCGCCGGCGGGACAAGATGCTGATGTCGGCGAACGCAACGATCCGGGAGATCCACCACCGGGTCAAGAACAACCTGCAGACGGTTTCGTCCCTGCTGCGTATCCAGGGCCGGCGGTTGGAGAATCCGGAGGCCAAGGCGGCGATCGACGAGTCCGTCCGTCGCATCCAGTCCATCGCCGGCATCCACGAGCTGTTGGCCAAGAAAGGCGGCGACGAGGTTGCCTTCAAGGACATCGTCGGGCCGATCATGCGGATGGCCGAGGAATCGCTTGTCTCCTCTGACCGGCCGATCAGTTTCCACCTCGTCGGTGACGGCGCAACGCTGTCGGCCAGCAAAGCCAGCTCGCTTGCGGTTGTGGTGACGGAACTGCTGCAGAACTCCATCGAGCACGGTTTTCCGGTCGGTTCGGCGGGTGGGGCCATCGTGGTCGAGCTGGTGACATCACCGACGGAGCTCCGGGTTCGGGTACATGACGACGGCATCGGCGTTCCCCAGGACTTCGACCTGCGGTCATCCAGCGGGCTCGGTCTGACCATCATCGCCACGCTGATCTCGGGCGAACTCGGCGGAGAGCTGAAAATCAGACCGGCCACCGCACCCCAGTCGGGGACGGTGGCCGAAGTCAGAATTCAGATAGAGGATCCGGATCAGGATCGATAACGACCCCGGCCGGCGACGGTGGTCAGCGGCGGCGGCTCAGGTAGGTGCGGCGAAGATGGCGGCGGTCCTCCTCAGAGGTGGCACCCCACACGCCGGAGTCCTGGTTGGTCGACAGCGCAAACTCCAGACAGGGTTCCTGGGACGGGCAACCGAAACACACCACCTTTGCGGCTTCGATCTGATCGATCGCCTGGCCGGTGGTGCCGATGGGAAAGAACAACTCCGGACTGGTGTCACGACAGGCGGCCTGTTGCCGCCAGGACAGGTCGGGATCCGGGTCCGGTGGTCTGCTTGCAACTCGCTGGGCAATCAACTCGAATTGTTCGAACCCCGGCGGTGAAACGAAATCATTGGAATTGACGACGGTCACGGATCCTCCCTAAGCACGTGATGCCTGCAAATGCCGGGAGCCGGTTCGACACAACAACAATGACCAACATCGACGCGCCGCAAAGGCCGGTGGCGTCCGCAGCGGGTGCTACTCCCCTTTTTGTAACACTACCGATTATTTAGATCTTCGTAAAGAGTTTGACTGGACAAATGTCTTACGGCGTTGTGATTCATCAGCAATGGTCCTGCATGCCGATGACGGCTGATGCAGCTGTTGACGGGTTGAATGTTGTGCCGACACCGGGCCACAACCCCTCTGTTTCAGCTGGTTCCGGTTCGATCGGCGGCGGTGCGAGGGTCCCTCGGCGAGGCCGCTCGCCCGGCGGGGGGTCGAGGCCAAGCACAACCGGCGGTGTGGGCTAGATTGGGCGGAGCCACAAAAGGCGACCCGCCGGTCAGGAGCTGGGAAGACATGGTCAGAATCGTCGCCCATCGGGGAGCTTCGGCCACCCACCACGAGAACACGATCGATGCGTTTCAAGCCGCAGTTGACCAGGGGGCGGACGGCATCGAACTGGACGTGCGTCTGACGGCGGATGAAGTGCTTGTCGTCCACCACGACGCCCACCTGGCCTCCGGCGAGTTGATCAGGGACGTGCGGGCCGAAGAACTGCCGGACTGGGTCCCGACCCTGGGGGAGGCGCTAGACGTTGCCGGCGACCTCTGGGTCAACGTGGAGATCAAGAACATGCCGGACGAACCCGGCTACGACGCCGAGCATCGCATCTCCACCGCGGTGGCCGGTCTGATCGCAGCCCGATTGGCCGGATTGGAGTTCGACGACGAGCCGCCCACAGCCGGCGAGTCCTCCGGTGGCCGATCGGTGCCGCGGGCGGACCGGATCATGATCTCGTCGTTCAACCCGGACTCCGTGACCTCCATCCGGCGGCTCGATCCGACCCTCCCGCTGGCGCTGCTGGTCTGGGGTCAGGCCGACCCGGCCAGCCTGGTTGGTCGGGCGGAGGCGCACGGGTTCGAGGCCATTCACCCCCACGACCTGCTGGTCGATCGGAATTTCGTCGAGCGGGCGAAGACCGCGGGACTGCAGGTCAACGTCTGGACCGTCGATGATCCGGACCGGATCGTGGAGTTGGCAGAGATGGGCGTGGACGGGATCATCACCAACAACCCGGCCGCAGCGGGGGCGGCTCTCGGCCGGTAGCGGTATCGAGTCCCAGCGCGATGACGAGCCCTGTCCGGAGCAGCTCCGGACTGCAGCAGCCGGGTACCGTCGACGGCCGATCAGACGTCCGTGGAGTGATCCGGCGGGGGCATCACCAGGGTGACGGCGTTCGGTCGGTGCTCGATCCGTAACTCCGACGTCATACCCATGTACTCCCCGTCCATTTGATAGTGGAACGGCCGGAAGCCTGCGATCGTCGCGCCGGTGACGGACGGCCAGTGGTTTGTTGCGCCCCCGTCGGGGACCCCGGTGTCGTTGCGCAGGGCACCGATGGCTGCGGCCACGAGTCTGTGGAGCGCCAGCGATTGCAGGGTCACCAGCGAAATCGGCTCGTCCAGGGTTGCTTCGGGGGCGAGATCAAGCGGCCGGGAACCGAGGAACGTGTACGGGTTGCAGTTCAGGGCGATCGCCAGGTGGGCGCCCTCGTTGATCCGACCGTCATCGGTTGCGAGGGTGAACGGCGGGTTGACGCGGTCGACCCCCCTGACCCACGTGGCCACCGCGGCGGCGATGAACAGCGGGTGGCCGGCCCATCGCTTCAGCGGACCTCGGCGTTCGACCCGGGCCACGACCGCCGCATCGAAACCGGAGCCGACGTGGAACAGGAACGCCCGGCCGTTTGCCAACCCGACATTGGCCGGGCGGAACGACTGCGCCTTCAGGCCGTCGACCAGCACCGACGTGGCGGCGACGGGATCGTTCGGGTAGCCGAGCGACCTGGCGAACACGTTTGTCGACCCGCCGGGGAGCGGCACGATCGCCGCCCCGGGTCGGTCGCCGTCCCCGGTCCCATCGGTCCGATCCTGCAGAACCCCGTTGGCCACCTCGTTGATGGTGCCGTCCCCGCCGAGGGCGATGATCACCTCGGCCCCCGCCCGTTCCGCGCCGTGGGCCAGCCGAATCGCATGACCTCCCTTGGTCGTCTCCACCACCGTGAGATCGTGCTGCTCGCCCAGAAGCTGCTGGATCCGGACGCGGGTTCGGTGGTTGACCGAGGACGCAAAGGGGTTGACGATGAGGGTCACGCGCACCGGTCCAGTCTGCCCGGTCCGGGGCGGGGACGGGACCGGACCGCAAACAATGCAGGGACAATCTGCCCGTATTGGAGCTGGTTTGACCGGTCAGTCAAGTTTTCCTCTACCATTCTCCGCATGAACGTCGTTGTTTGCGTGAAACAGATCCCCGATCCCGCAGATCCCGGTGCCCTGGACCCCGAAACCAGGACCCTCAAGCGGGACGTCAAGCTGATTCTCGATGAATCGGATTCCTACGGAGTGGAAATGGCACTCCAACTGGTTGACGCCGCGGGCGAGGGTGAAGTCACCCTCGTCTCGATGGCCCCCAACGATGAACGCTCCGGACTGGCCACCGCGCTGGCCATGGGTGCGTCAGAGGCAACGCTCATCTCCGATCCGGCCCTGATCGGCTCGGATTCGCTGACCACGGCCAAGATCCTGGCCGCGGCCATCGCCGAGCGCAGCCCCGACCTGGTGATCGCCGGTTCCGAGAGCTCCGACGGGTACACCGGTACCGTGCCGGAGCAGATCGCTGCGGTGATGGACCTCCCGTCGGTCACCGCGGCCAAGTCGATCACGGTGGACGGTGACGGCATCAAGGTCGAGCGTCAGACCGACGCCGGCTACGACGATGTCGAGTGTCCCATGCCCTGCGTGGTCAGCGTGACCGCCGGCGTCGTGGAGCCCCGTTATCCCTCGTTCAAGGGGATCATGGCCGCCAAGTCGAAGCCGGTCGACGCGAAGTCGGCTGCGGACCTCGGTTTCGACGCCGATTCGGTCGGTTGGGCCGGTTCCGGTCAAGAGATCGTCGAGGTCTCCGAGGCCGCCCAGCGCGAAGCGGGTGAGGTCATCGAGGACGACGGCGAAGCGTTCACCCGAATCATCGGTTTTCTTGAAGATCTGAAAGTCATCTGAGGAGCGTCATGACACTTTCCAAGATTTGGGTACTGGCGGAAGCCACCGACGGAGAGGTCGCATCGACCACTCTCGAACTGCTGACGAAGGCCCGTGACCTGGCCGACACCGTTGAGTGTGTCTACGCCGGTGACGACGCCGACGACATTGCCGAGACCCTCGGCGAGTACGGCTGTGAGACCGTGCACCAGACCGGAGACCTGGACGGCGCCCTCGTCGGCGTGCCGACCGCGGCTGCCATCGCCGACGCGGTCGATGGCGGGGACGGACCGGATGCCCTGCTGATGGGCACCTCCTACGACGGCCGGGACATTGCGGCCCGGCTGTCGGTGAAGCTGGACAGGACCGTCATCACAAACGTCGTCGACCTCGAGGTCGACG
>JBCCGJ010000227.1:0-9786 GCA_039029335.1 Actinomycetota bacterium
CCGGGTTCGGACGTCCCTGCCGGAGACCAGGCCGCTTGTGGACCTCTACCTCCGATCGTTCGCCGGGAGCCTTGTGCTCTGGGCCGGATCCCTTCTGGTGCCAACGCCGGCCCGCTACTGGATCTGGGCGCTGGCGCTCGGGCTGGAGTTCCTGGCTCCGATCGCGGCAACCCGGCGACCGACGACCGGCCTCCCCGCCGACAACGAGCACTTCCAGGAGCGGTACGCCCTCCTGACCATCATCGTGCTCGGCGAGACGTTCGTGAAGACGATCTCCGAGGTCACCGGCACCGGCCTGACCGTCCAGACCCAGGTGTTCGGCGGGCTGGCGTCGATCATGCTGATCGCCATCTGGTGGACGTACTTCGACGACGTCGCCGAGTCCCACATCCGGCATCAGTCCGCGCTGTTCCGGGGAGCGGCCACCAACCGGCTGGCCTGGGCGTACACCCATCTGCCGTTGACCGCGGGGATGACCGCGTTCGGTGTCGCCAGCAAGAAGATGGTCGGCGTCGAGGCCTTCGATGACGCCTTCAAGGACACCTACACCTGGTTGCTTGTCGGGGCGTTGATCGTGGTGCTCGTGTCGGTCGCACTCCTGGACGTTGTCACCGTGAGCCCGCACTATGCGGTCGATTCGCTGGTGCGCGTCGGGCCGCGGCTGGTCGCCGGTGGAGTGCTGGTTCCTCTCGGCCTGCTCACCGCGTCCGGAAGGTTCTCGGCGCTGGTCGGCCTGGGGGCGATCGGTCTGGTCGTTGTTGTTCAGATCGGGGTGGAGATCCTGGTCGCCGTACGGTCGGATCGCCGGCTGAACGAGCAGATCCGCGTCGACCTGATCGAGGTCGAGGGGTCCTGCCGGCACCTGCTGGAGGCCCCAACGCCCGACCCGGTCGACGGAGCGCTCGAATGCCGGGCCTGCCATGAAAAAGGGGAACCGTGGGTCTACCTGCGGCGGTGTCTGACGTGTGGCGCCATCGGCTGCTGCGACGATTCGCCGGGTGGCCATGCCAGGACCCACTTCGAGCAGACCGGCCACGCGGTGATCACCTCGGTCGAGATCGGTGACGAGTGGGCGTACTGCTTCCTGGACGACACCGTCGACCAGACCTGGCTGACCGACCGCCGACGGCGAAACGCGCCGAGTACCTGACGCCCTAGTCGCCACCGGTGGCCGCGGCGATGGCCTCCCAGATCCGACGGGGGGTGCAGGGCAGGTCGATGTGTTGGACCCCGAGCGGGGACAGGGCGTCGATGATGGCGTTGTGGACCGCCGGGGTGGCCCCGATCGTTCCGGACTCACCGACCCCTTTGACCCCCAGCTCGTTGAAGCTGGACGCGACGTCCGACCGGTCGGTGACCACCTCGAATGACGGGAACCAGTCAATGGAGCCGATGGCGTAGTCGGCGAAGTTGGCCGTTACCGGATTGCCGTTGCCGTCGTAGGCCATGACCTCCCCGAGGACCTGCGAGGCGCCACACGCAATGCCACCGTGCAGTTGACCCTCGACGATCATCGGGTTCAGCCGGGGACCGGCGTCGTCGACCGCCACGAGCCGGAGCAGCTGAACATGGCCGGTGGCGGTGTCCACCTCCACCACCGCAAGGTGGCAGCCGGAGGGGAAGGTGACCTTGCCTTCGGCGTCGTAGTATTCGCCGCACGCCAGCTCCCGCTCGGTGTCGAGGCCGAGGGTGGCCAGGGTGGCCCAGCTCACCGACGCGGTCGGACTGCCGACGACGTGGAATCCGGGCTCACCGTCGGTGGCCAGGACGAGGTCGGCCTCGGCGGCCTCCAGATGGTCGGCGGCGAGCGACCGGCCGAGGTCGACCAGCTGGTTGGAAAGCCGATGGACCGCCACCCCGGCGGTCTGGGCCGACCGGGAGGCCACCGCTCCCTGGCCGGAGCCGATGGCGTCGGTCGATCCTTCGATGACCGTGACCCGCTCAACCGGAACCCCGAGCGCATCGCCGGCGATCTGGGCCCAGGTGGTGGCGTGACCGTGGCCCTGGGAGGTGCTGCCGGTGACGACCACCACCGATCCGTCCGTCTCGATCCGAACCGCCGCCTCTTCACCGCCCGCCCCCAGGGTCATGTGGTTGTAGCAGCCGATCCCGATACCCAGCTGCCGTTCGTCGCCGTCCGACCGCCGGTCGGCCTGGTCGCGCCGGAGCCCGTCGTAGTCGGCGACGTCGAGCGCCCGTTGGAGCGTGCCGGGGTAGTCGGCCTCGTCGAGGGTCGCCCCGGTTGCGGTTCGGTAGGGCATGTCGGTGGGCTGCACCAGGTTTCGCCGCCGGAGTTCCGCCGGGTCGATGCCGACCGCCGCGGCGTATCGATCGACGGTGCGTTCGATGGCGGCGATGATCGGTCCCCGGCCCGCCCCCCGGAACGCCGAGACCGAGGGCAGGTTGGTGCGCACCGCCAGGGAGGCGAACTCCGCGTTTGGGATGTCGTACACGCCGGTACCGACCGCCCGTCCGTAGTGCTCGGCAAGCACCGTGCCGACCCCGGGGTAGGCGCCGCCGTCCTTGACCAGCTCGATCCGAATGGAGTCGAACCGGCCGTCGGCGGCGCCGGCCAGGGTGATCTGCAGGTGCTCGCCCCGACCCTGGGTTGCGGTGGCGAAGTACTCGCTTCTGGTTTCATTCCACCGGACGGGGCGACCGGTCACCCTGGCCAACTCCGGGAGCAGATGCTCCTCCGGCGTCCGGGTCACCTTGCCTCCGAAACCGCCGCCGACGGCGGGGGCGGTCACGTGAATTCTTGCCTGGTCGATGCCGTAGGTGGCAACCAGGTTGCTCCGGAACCCGTGGGGGGTCTGGGTTGCCGCCCAGACGTGGAGGTGACCATCGGGGGACCAGGCGCATGCCATCGTCCTCGGCTCGATGGGCGCCGGGGACTGCCGGGGGTTGACGTAGCGCTCGGTGACCACCACGTCATTTTTGTCGAACCGGGCCCGGTCGTGATCTGCGGGCAGATCGGTCCGGTCGTAGACCATCCCCCGCTCAAGCGCTTCCCACACGTCCACCACCGGGTTGTCCGCCTCGTAGTCGACCTCCACGAACTCGGCGGCATCAGCCGCCTGAGCCTCGGTCTCCGCCACGACGGCCACCACCGGCTCACCCGCGAAGCCGATCCGATCAACCAGCAACAGCGGTTGCCGGTCGGCGTCCCGCTCGGTGGCGGTGTACGCACCGGGGTGGAGGTGGGCGATGTCCGCTGCGGTGACAACGGCCAGGACGCCGGGCTGGTTACGGGCGGCTTCGGCGTCGATGCCGGTGATCACGCCGCTGGCGTAGGGCGAGCGGACGAACGCAACGTGGACCGCGCCGACCAGCAGATCGTTCCGGACGTCCGCGACGTATCGGGCTCGGCCGGTCAGCAGGTCCCGATCCTCTCCCCGGAGGACGGCACGGCCGGTCATCGTCTGGCGGGTCATGCTCCCCGTTCTAGTCGATGGAGGCGGACTGATTCGACGTGCCGATCCGCAGGAGGACTGTGGCGAGGGGCGGCGATACCGTTGCATGCAGCAGACGAGCAGTAGTCGAGCAGGTGGAAGATGGACAAAACCAACGGAACCTTCGACGCCGAGGCCAAGGCCGCCCAGCTGGTGGAGGAGTCGACGTCATGGGACACCTCGGTTGTTGTGCCCGCAGCTCCGGAGGACATCCCCACCGTCGACGTCGGCGCCTACTTCCGAACCGGCGACCTGGCGGACCTCACGCAACCTGCCGAAACCCTGCGGTACGCCCTTGAGGAAGTGGGCTTCCATCAGCTGGTCGGACACGGGATGGAACCGCAGCTGATGCGCGACATCCTGGACACCACCCGGCGGTTCCATGCGCTCCCGCTATCGGTGAAGCGCAGCATCCTCATCGACCAGCCGGATCACCCGGTCGGCGGCGTTGGCTACATGCCGGTCGGCACCCGCAAGCTGCCAACGCGGGATCGGGGCAACCCGAACGAAGCGTTCCTGATCAAGCGGGACCGGGATATCGACTTTGCCGACAACCGCTGGCTGCCGGAGGCCGAGCTGCCCGGGTTCCGTAACACTGTTGAGCGGTACGCCACGGCCATCACGGACCTGGCGCTCCGGCTGCTGCCGGTGTACGCAACCGCGCTTGACCTGGAGGCGGACTTTTTCGCCGAGGGGTTCACCCACCCGTTTTCCCGGCTGCGGATGACCCACTACCCGTCCAACCCCACTGCGGACAACGGCACGGCTACCGATTCGAACGGCGCTGATTCGAACCCCGTCGGGGAACTCGGCTCGTTCGGCATCCCGCCCCACGTGGACACCACCTTCATCACGCTCCTGCTGCCGGACAGCCCCGGCTTGACGATCTACAGCAGGCTGCGTGATCAGTGGATCCTGGCGCCGGTTGTCCCCGGTGCGTTCATCGTCAACGCCGGGGAGCTGCTGCGCCAGTGGTCGAACGATCGGGTGTTGAGCACCCGGCATTTTGCCAACAACACCTCCGATGAAAGCCGGTACTCGGTGCCGTTTTTCTTCAACGCAACCGCTGACTACCCGATGACCTGCCTGCCGTCCTGCTGCGGGCCGGACAACCCGCCCCGCTATCCAACGTTCTCCTACCTGGAGAGTCAGGGTGTCGTCCAGGGCGAGTAGCGCTCAGTGGCGCCGGCGCCGCCCACCAGGCCGCTCAGCGGCTGAAGTGCTGCCAGTCCTTGAGGGTGCGGAAATCGCCGCCCCAGCGCCAGCCCCGATCGGTGAACGCCCGGACCACCACATCGCCCCGGCGGATCATGGCCGGGTGGTAGCCGCTCCGGTCGACGTAGGCCTCCCCCGGCGGCGGCAGTATGACGGTGCCGGCCGAGGAAACCTTCCAGTACGGGTTCTGAATCGGGTTGATGTCGATCGCCAGGCCGTAGGCGTGCCGTGACCAACTGGTGCCGCCGGTGACGGCCCGACAGTTGAAACCGCTGGTGTTGTTGGCCGCCATCGATCGGTCGTCGTCCCCGTCGAACCGGTCGACGGGCACCATCAACTCGATGGGGTAGCGGGCGACATAGAGCGCCCGGAAGATCTCGATGACGTCCTGCGTGGCGTCGGTATGGACAACGATCTCGCCGCGCTGGTGACCGTTGCCAAAGTCGACATGATCGACGATGACCGACCGAAGATCGTCCGGGTCGACCGGGCAGCCGGCTCGCCACGAAGGTCCCAGGTCGCCGGCCGAGACGGGTGAAACGGTCGGATCGAAGGCCGGCAGTGCCACCGGTGCGGTGTCGGTCCGGAGCTGGTTCTCCGGCGACTCGGAGAAGAGCAGCACAAGCTCGGTCCGGGCCAGACCGGCGGACAACTCACCGAGCCAGTAGGCCACCCCGTCGTCATCACCGTCCCGGCCGAGTACGTTCCGGTAGGCCCGGTCGACGAAGTCCGGATCTGAGCCTGCACCGAAGCGACTGCGGTACTCCTCGCTGTTGAGAAACCCGTCGGCCACCGCCCGAAGGGTCAGGCCCTCCACCCGCAGGCTGACCCAGTAATCGAACCCGCCGCGGTCGGGCGGCCGGTCGAAGACCGACTGGTACAACCGCTCCACCTGTCCCTCCTCCGGCCGGGACGGACCGTCGGCAGCCGCAGTCGGTGCGGCAACCACCACCAGTCCGATGAGCGCTGCGGTCGGTAGGGCGAGCAGCGCAAGAAGCCGCAGGATCCGGCCGACCGCGAACCCGGCACCGCCGCCCACCGCAGCCGTCGGACGGATCGGGGTGCACGTGGGATGGGGTGTCGACGGCGGCGGAATCGGCACCGTTCGATCGTAGTTGTCAGCCCGCTGCTGTTGTTGGCCCATCCCGCGATCGTTCCGCGATCGTGGGTCCCGGACCCGACGACGTTACAGCGGCGTGCCGTCCGGAGCCAGGTACCCGATGGCGAGGTGTCGCTCCCTCGCCAGCGCGTCCATCTGGTCGTCGGTCTTGTCGAGCACGGTCCGGTAGACATAGTCGTTGTCCAGACCCATGCCGTTCAGTGCATCCCACCGCAGATCCGGACCATCCCATCGCCACTGGTGGCCGAGCATCGCCAGGGCCGGGACATCCGGTCCTTCGTTGGTTCGGAACCAGTCGCGGCCGGTGAGGTGGGGATCCTCGAAGAGCGCCTGTTCGTCATGGACCGGGGCGGCGGCGACCCCGGCGGCGCGGCACGCTGCAACCACCTCATCGGTCGATCGGGTGGCGGTCCACTGACCGAGCAGGCGGTCGATCTCGTCGTGGTCCGCCCGCCTGCCCGCTTCGGTCGCCAACCTCGGATCCGTGGCCCATGCCGGGGAGCCGATCGCCCGGACCAATGCGTCCCACTGGCGGTCGTCGGCCACCGAAAGCGCAACCCACCGGTCGGACGATCGGTCGGAGTCTGCGCACGGGTAGACCCCCTGCGGTGCCCGGTGGGGGTGTCGGTTGCCGTGGCAGTCGTGCGGTTCACCGGTGAGCGACGCGTCGACCAGATACTCCCCGATGTAGTTCATCAGGTTTTCGGCCTGGGGGAACTCGATGAGTTCGCCGAGGCCGGTGGCCTCCCGTCGTCGCAGCGCGCACAGCGCGGCGAACGCCGCGGTTGCGCCGCTGGCCGGATCCATGAAGTAGGTGCCGTCAAGTGAGGTCGGGTCGAGGTCCCGGTACCCCCGGAGAAGTGAGAGCCCGCAGAGGGCCTCCATGTGGGCGCCGAAACCGATGTAGTCGGCGTACGGGCCGGACAGCCCGAGGGACGGCATCCGCAGGGCGATCAGCCGGGGGTTTCTGGCGTGCAGGACCTCCCAGTCCAGGTTGAGCGTCGGCAGCACCCTGATCGAGTTGTTCTCCACCAGGATGTCGCTGTTGTCCACCAACTCCAGGAACGTCTCCCGGCCGAGTTCGGTCCGCAGGTCGAGCGTGGCGCCCAGCTTGTTCCTGGCGTGGCAGACGAACGCCGCCACCCGATTCCACGGCCGCTCCCCGCCGTCACCGTCGGGGAACCGACCCCACACCTGACCCAGGTCCCGTTCGTGCCCGGGCGGCGGCCGGGGGATCGCACCGCGGGTTGCGGTGGGAAACAGGCTGGGGTTGTCCAATCGGATGACCTCGGCCCCCAGGTCACCGAGCAGCATGGCGGCGAGCGGGCCGGCCCAGACCACGGACAGGTCAAGCACCCGCAACCCGGCGAGCGGCAGCCGGCGAGCCACGGCCGGAGATCCGTCGGTGGACCCGGATGCGGTCAGGAGCCCGGCGGTGAAATCAGCTGGGGAATCTCCCGGGGAATCGGCGGCGGGGCCGGCCGAGATCGACTCGGTCGGTCGGTCCAGCTCGGCCACTACCTGGGCGGTGTGCTGGCCAAGGGTTGGGGCGGGGCGGTCGGCCCGCCAACCGTGCTTCATGCGGAACGGAGCCCCGGGCGCCTCATAACCCCCGACGACCGGATGGTCCCACCGCTGCCAGAATCCCCGCTCCCGAAAGTGGGGGTCGGCCAGGACGTCCACCGTGGAGTTGAGCGGGGTGACGGCCAGATGCTGGTCCTGGGCGTCGAGCATCGTCTCCTGTTTCGAGCGCTGCAGCGTCCAGCCGAAGATCGCCGCGTTGAGCAGCTCGGGGACCTCGTCATCCTGCATCCACCCGGGGTCGGCGATCCGCTGGATCAGCTCTTCGTCGCCGAGCATGTCAGCGACGCGGGACATCCAGTTCGGGGCGAAAACGATCTGGCAGTACCCGTCGGCCGCCGGGTACACGCCGGCCGGGAGGGCACTGATCCGTCCTCCGCCCTCCCGCACGCTGTTGACCCCGTCGTACTGGTAGCCCACCGCATACGCCGCTCGCCGGTCGATCGATGCGGCCTGGGTCTCCAGGTTGGACACGTCGACCGCCGTGCCGGTGCCCGAGGCCGCCGCCATCGTGACCGCGGCCAGCGTTGCCAGCGCCGCGACCGACCCACACTGGTACTGGACCACATTGCCGGCCATCTTGATCGGTTCCTTCTCCGGGTCTCCCGTAGCCAGCATCGGTCCGCCGAGGGCGTAGCTGACGATCTCCGCCGACGGCAGATCGGCGTACGGCCCGTCCTGACCGAACGGGGTGACGCTGGTGACCACCAGCCGGGGGTTTGCCTGCCGAAGATCGTCAGGCGCCAGGCCCAGCTCGGCCATGCGGCCGGGCGGGAACGACTCGATGACCACGTCGGCCGTTGCGATGAGCCTGGCCGCGGTGGCGGCGCCGTCCTCACTGGTGAGATCCAGTACCACCGATCGCTTGTTGGTGTTGAGGTGGAGGAAGAGCGGGCTGGTTTCCCGGTCCGGCCGCTCACCGGGGCGGGCCCCTTCGGCGCGGCTCCAGTCACCGGTGGGCGGCTCGACCTTGATCACCTCCGCCCCGTAGTCGGCCAGCAACTTTCCGGCGTACGGGCCGGATACACCGGTGGCCAATTCGACAACGACCAGCCCGGCCAGCGGTCGCCCGGGCTGCTCACCGATCATGACCACGTTCTGTCCCCCTTCGGACGTCTGCGCCCAGTCGAGTCTCCAACGGATCTCCGGCAACGGCAAGACGACCGGGCACGGCGACGCGGACCACACGGGTTGGACAGAATCGGTGGGGCGAGCGCATTCCGGTTCGTGTCGACCACCGATCCATTCCTAGGATGACGGAGAACGCCCCCCACAGAACAGGAACCGACCATGCCTCAGGCCGACAACAACGGCGTCTTGCTGGAATTCGACACGATCGGTGATCCGGCCGACCCGGCACTTCTGCTGGTGATGGGTTTCACCGCCCAGATGACCGCCTGGGAGGTCGAGTTCTGCCGGATGCTTGCCGATCGCGGCCTGTTTGTCATCAGGTTCGACAACCGGGATTGCGGCCTCAGCCACAAGACGGCGGGTTCACCGCCTGACGTCATGGCGCTGATGGCAAAGGCGGCGACCGGTCAGGCCATCACCGACGATGAGGTGGCCTACTCCCTGTCTGACATGGCGGGCGACGCCATTGCCGTTCTGGACCATCTGTCGATCGACAGGGCCCACATCGCCGGGGCGTCGATGGGCGGCATGATCTGTCAGATGCTGGCCATCGAACACCCGGACCGGGTCCTGACGATGACGTCGATCATGTCGACGACCGGCAACTCAGCCGTCGGCCAGGGGACGCCGGAGGCGATGGCCGCGCTGCTGAGCCCGCCGGCGGTCGGTCGAGAAGCCGTGATCGAGCAGAACGTGAAGGTCGGGGCCGTGATCTCCGGTCCGCTGTTCGATGCGGATAGGGCCAGGATTCGCCACGGGGAGGGCTACGACCGATCCCACTATCCGCAGGGGGCACCGTTTCAGCTGGCGGCGATCGGGCGAACCGGGGACCGGACCGAGGCGCTGAAGAAGCTCGATGTGCCGACGCTGGTCATCCACGGCGACGCCGACACCCTGATCACCCCGTCCGGCGGCGAGGCAACCGCAGCGGCGATCCCCGGCGCAAAGCTGCTGACCTTCACCCAGATGGGGCACGACCTGCCGATGCAGCTGTGGCCGGAGGTCACCTCGGCCATCGCTGACCTGACACAGGGCTGATCACGGGGCTGATTACAGAGCTGATCACGGGGCTGATCGCCCGCAGTCCGCAGTGTCGGGGGCGGCCGGAGAGCGGGACCGGGAAGCATCGACCGACCGGGGCGGTTCCCTCCATCGATGAGCCGATCCCGGGTTGTACAGGTGGCTGTGGCGCTGATGCTCGCCGCGCTCATCGGCGCGGCCTGTGCCGTCGACCGGGAGCCGGTGGTGGACGCAAGGGCCGCCGCCGAACCGGGGCAAACCGATTCC
>JBCCGJ010000228.1:0-9747 GCA_039029335.1 Actinomycetota bacterium
CCGGCCATCGGCATCACCATGACCACCAGCGAGTCGGGTGAGCTGCTGGCCAAGGGCAACCACGTGCTTGAGGCGTACTGGGAGAATCCCGACGCAACCGCCGAGGCCCTCGAGGGGGGCTGGTTCCACACCGGTGACGGCGGCTACTGCGACGACGAGGGGTACTACAGCATCACCGACCGCAAGAAGGACGTGATCATCTCCGGCGGCGAGAACGTCTCGTCGATCGAGGTCGAGGATGCGCTCTTCTCCCACCCGGACGTCAACGAGGCGGCGGTCATCGGCGTGCCGGACGAGAAGTGGGGTGAGACGGTGAAGGCGCTGGTGGTGCTGGAGGACGGCTCGACCACCACCGAGGCCGAGCTCATCAACCATTGCCGGGATCGGCTTGCCCACTACAAGTGCCCCACGTCCGTTGAGATGCGCGACGAGCTGGCCAGGACCGCCACCGGCAAGCTCCAGAAGTTCAAACTCCGGGCCCCCTACTGGGAGGGCAGGGAGAAGCTGGTCAACTGAGCTGCCGACGGGGCGGTCCAAACAGTTGGCGGCCTGGCCCGTTCCGTCGCGGCCGGCGGGCCGGTGGTGCGCCGATGTTCGCCAAGCTTGTTGCGCTCGGCGTTGCGTTCGGTCTGCTTCTCGGTGCCTGCGGTGAAGACTCGCTCGACCGGGACTCGGCGATCGACAGCTTCTCGGCGGCCAACCCGGAGGCCACGCCGAGCCAGAGTGCCTGTGTCGTCGACCGGTTGATCGAGCGGCTCGGCCTCGACGGCCTGGACGAGCAACTGGGCGCGGATCCGCCGGACCCGGAGTTTGAGGAGATGCAGTTTCGGGACATGTTCGCCTGCGGCCTAGAGGGTGATGTCAGGGTCCAGATCGTCGATCAGTTGGAGATCAACGGTGTGGCCCCGGCCGACGCCCCCTGTGTCGCGGATGTCATCGTCGACGACCTCACCGACGCCGACATCGACGTCCTGCTGTCCGGTGTCATCAGCGACGAGTTCCTGGCCAAGTTCATAGATGCGATGGAATCCTGCGGCGCCATCAACAGCCCGTAGACCGCCCGGCATCCCGTAGGATCGTCAGCAACCTGCGGGGTGGTCGGGTTCGGCCGCCCGACCGAGTCACCTGGAGTTGCGCATGCCTCTCGATCTCACCGCTTCCGCTGAACTGATCGGGCATACCTGGGCGGACGAGCTGATCCCCCAGCTCGAACGCTACATCGAGATCCCGGCCCTTTCCCCGGCGTTTGACGCCGACTGGGAGACAAGCGGTCACATCGCTGCCGCCGTTGACCAGGTCGAAGGATGGATGGCTGCCAGACCGGTGACCGGGATGCGGGTGTTTCGCCAGGAACTGGCCGGTCGGACCCCGCTGGTCGTTGCCGAGATCGATCCGTTCGGGCCCGACGCCCCTGCCGACGGCGGCACCACGGTCCTGTACGGCCATCTGGACAAGCAGCCGGAGATGGACGGGTGGCGGGAGGACCTCTCGCCGTGGAAGCCGGTCAGGGAGGGTTCCCGGCTGTACGGGCGGGGCGGCGCCGATGACGGGTATGCCGCGTTCGCCAGCCTGGCGGCCATCGAGGCCGTCCAGCAGTGCGGTGGATCTCACGGCCGGCTGGTGGTGATGATCGAGGCCTCCGAGGAGTCCGGGAGCCCGGACCTACCGGCTCACGTCGAGGCGTTGGCCGAACGTCTCGGCCGGGTCGAGCTGGTGCTGTGCCTGGACTCCGGCTGCGCGAACTACGACACCCTCTGGCTGACCACCTCGCTACGGGGGCTGGTCGATGGTGTGCTTGACGTGCAGGTGGTCACCGAGGGCCTCCACAGCGGCGGCTACAGCGGGGTGGTGCCGTCGACGTTCCGGATCGCCAGGATGCTGCTCGACCGCATCGAGGAGGCGGGTTCCGGCAAGGTCCTGATCGACGCCGCCACGGTCGAGATCCCCCAGTATCGGATCGCCGAGGCCAAGGCGACCGCCGATCTCCTCGGCGACAAGTCGATCGAGACCGTGCCCTACGCCGGTGGCGCCGGCCCGATGGTGGCCGACAACACCGAGGCGCTGCTGGCCAAGACCTGGCGTCCTGCGCTGTCCTACATCGGCGTCGACGGTATGCCGGCCACCGGGGCGGCGGGCAACGTGCTCAGGCCCCGAACAGCGTTGAAACTGTCGATGCGGATTCCGCCGACCGCGGACCCCCAGGCCGTCGCCCGGGAGCTCACCGCCACGTTGGAGGCCGACCCGCCCTACGGCGCGGAGGTGGTCTTCGCCGATGCGGACGGCGCCCCGGGGTGGAACGCACCGGACCTTGCGCCGTGGCTCCGCACTGCGCTCAATGACGCATCGGAGCGATGGTTCGGTCAGCAGCTGCAGCTGTACGGGGAGGGCGGCACCATCCCGTTCATGGGCATGCTCGGCGAGCAGTTCCCGGCCGCCCAGTTCGTGATCACCGGTGTCCTCGGGCCGGAGTCGAACGCCCATGGACCGAACGAGTTCCTCGACGTCGACTATGCGGAGAAGTTGACCTGCTGCCTGGCCCAGGTACTCGACGCATCAAGCAGGGCCGGGTCGGCCTGATCCGCCGGATGGCCACCGCCTCGGGTTCGACGGCGCGGCAGTAGTCTGCGATGGTTGCATCCGTCGCCGAGACAAGTTTGAAGGGATTGGCAATGGCTGAGGACATGGTTGGCGAGTTGGCAGGCCGGGTCGCGGTGGTGACCGGATCGTCGAGCGGCATCGGCGAGGAGGTGGCAAGGCGGCTCTCCGACCTCGGGGCCACCGTGGTGGTCAACTCGTCCTCGTCGGTTGCGGCCGGCACGGCCGTCGCCGAATCCCTTCCCGGACCATCGGCCTACATCCAGGCCGACATCTCCGACCAGGACCAGGGCCGAAACCTCCTCGACCAGACCGTGGAGCGGTTCGGCAAGCTGGACATCCTGGTGAACAACGCCGGGTGGACCACGGTGGTGCCCCACCACAAGCTGGAGGACCTGACCGACGAGATCTTTCTGAAGACCTTCGAGATCAACGTCTTCGGCACCTGGTGGTTGACCAAGGCCGCCATCCCGTTGCTCCGGGAGTCCGACGACCCGAATGTGGTGACCGTGACCTCCATCGCCGGCGTTCGCCCGGTCGGCTCATCCATGGCCTACTCGATGGCCAAGACAGCGCTCAACCAGATGACCACCCTCCTGGCCAAGTCCTACGGACCGATCCGGTTCAACGCGGTGGCCCCCGGGCTGGTGGAGACGCCGTGGACCGAGGATTGGGACGCCCAGCACGCCGCAGTGGCCAAAATGGCCCCGCTGAAGCGCTCGGCCACACCGGAGGACTGTGCGGAGGCCACCCTCGGCCTGATCAGGATGAAATACGCCACCGGCCAGGTGCTGGTGGTTGACGGTGGCCTGACCATCGCAAGCTGAGCAGCCCGCCAGCAGCACAAATTTGGGCCTGTGGCCCACAAATTTTGGAGGCCAGCCGCCCAAATTTCGCAGGGAGGGGCTGCGGGGTCAGCGCGTGAGGTCGACCGGGCGAGACGTGTCGGCGTAGAAGTCGTTCCCCTTGTCGTCGGTGACGATGAACGCCGGGAAGTCCTCCACCTCGATCCGCCAGACGGCTTCCATGCCGAGCTCCGGATACTCCAACTGTTCGACCTTCCGGATCGAGTCCTTGGCCAGCCGGGCGGCCGGTCCACCGATGGAGCCGAGGTAGAACCCCCCATGTCGCCTGCAGGAATCGGCCACCTGCCGGCTCCGGTTGCCCTTGGCCAGCATGATGAGCGACCCGCCTGCGGCCTGGAACTGCTCGACGTAGGCGTCCATCCGCCCGGCGGTGGTCGGCCCGAAGGACCCGGATGCGTATCCCTCGGGCGTCTTGGCCGGTCCCGCATAATAGATCGGGTTGTCCCGAAGGTACCCCGGCATGGCCTCGCCGTTGTCGAGCCGCTCCTTGATTTTGGCGTGGGCGATGTCCCGACCGACAACCAGCGTGCCGGTGAGGTTCAGCCGGGTCTTGACCGGGTACCTGGTCAGCTCCGCCCGGATCTCATCCATCGGACGGTTGAGATTGATCTGGACCACGTCGGAAGACAGTTCCCGATCGGTGACCTCCGGCAGGTATTTGGCCGGGTCCCGCTCCAGTTCCTCGAGGAACACACCCTCGGCGGTGATTTTGCCGAGTGCCTGCCGATCGGCGGAGCAGCTGACCGCCACCCCGACAGGGACCGAGGCGCCGTGACGGGGCAGTCTGATGACCCGCACGTCGTGACAGAAGTACTTGCCACCGAACTGGGCTCCGATGCCGAACTCCTGGGTCAGGGCCAGTACTTCGGCTTCCATGTCCAGGTCCCGGTAACCGTGGCCCGAGGCCGAGCCCTGCGTCGGTAGGGAGTCGAGATAGCGGGTGGAGGCCAATTTGGCGGTCTCGACGGCGAACTCGGCGGAGGTACCGCCGATGGCCAGGCCCAGGTGATAGGGCGGACAGGCCGACGTGCCGATCAGCCGGAGCTTCTCGTTGAGGAACGCGTTCATGCTTGCCGGGTTCAGGAGTGCCCGGGTCTCCTGGAACAGGTAGCTCTTGTTGGCCGATCCACCGCCCTTGGTCATGAACAGGAATCGGTAGGTGTCTCCTTCAACCGCCTCGATCTTGATCTCTCCGGGAAGGTTGGTGCCGGTGTTCTTCTCCTCCCACATCGACAGCGGGGCCATCTGCGAGTACCGGAGGTTCGAGGCCTGGTAGGTGTCGAAGGCGCCGCGGGCTATCGGCTCCCGGTCGTTGCCGTCGGTCAGGACCTGCTGGCCCTTCTTCGCCTTGACGATGACGGTGCCGGTGTCCTGACAGCCGGGGAGGACAAAACCAGCGGCGATACAGGCGTTCTGGAGCAGCTCGGTGGCGACGAACCGGTCGTTGGCCGACGCCTCCGGATCGGTCAGGATGTTGCCCAGTTGGGCCAGGTGTCCGGGGCGGAGCAGGTGGGAGATGTCGCGGATGGCCTCGGCGCTCAGCTGCCGGATCGCCTCGTCGCTGATGTGCAGGAACGACCGACCGCCGAGGTCCAGTTGCTGGACACCGTCGGTGGTGAGCAGCCGGTACGGGGTGGTGTCCTCACCGAGTGGAAGAAGGTCCGTATAGGTGAAGTCGGGGGTCGCAGCCATGGACCAACCGTAGTCAAGACGACGGGTGGTCCCCGGAGAACGGCTGCGTGCATGGTGGTCCGCGGCGGATCACGGGCTACCGAGTTGCTGGTCAGTCCGCGATCCAGACCGGTCCGACCTTGGCCACAAATGCCTGGAACTCACGCTGGAGGTCCTCCCACAGCAGCTGCTCCGCCAGGGAGTGGAAGGTGATGTCCTCCGGGTCGACGCCGAGCTCCACCGCGGCCGACAGCAGCTCCTCCCTGGCCGGCGTCACCGCCGGCGGCGCGGCAGTTTCCGTGCCAGAAGTTGCCGTGCCAGCAGTTGCCGGACAGGCGGATGTGGTGCCGAGGGTTGTGGTGCCGGCGGACGTTGCGGCTGCCGCCGGTATCGGGGCCAACGGACCGGTTGGGATGTGGTGGGTTGGTCGATCGGTCATGCCCCGAACACTACGGACGGCCTGTGACAGCGAACGGTGTGCCGAACGCGGCGACGCCGGGACCGGACGGGTCAGCCGCCGCCCGCTGCGGCCACGATGCCCAGAATGTCGGCCCCGTAGCGTTCGAGTTTTGCCGGTCCGATGCCGGAGATCGCTCCCAACTCGCCAAAGTCGGTCGGGGTGGCCGCCGCGATGGCGTCCAGGGTCTTGTTGTCCAACACCACGTAGGCCGGGACCCCGTCCGCCGCGGATCGCTGCCGCCGCCAGTCGGTGAGGGCGTCCCGAAGCGCGGCCTCCTCGGCCGATGCGGGATCGGCCCGATCCGGTTTCGTCGCCTTCTTACCCCCTGCGGATCCGGCGGCGCCGGTCCGTGACACGAACAGCGTCTCCGGTGCCTCATCCGGCCAGGCTTGATCGGCGGGCCTCGGTTCCTTCAGCTCCGCGACAAACGGCGACGGGGGGCCGGACACGGTCACCAGCACCGACGTCCGCCCCCTGGTGACCCCGACATGGAAGATCCGCCGCTCCTCCTCCACATCTTCGGAAAGGCGGTGGGGATGCAACCCGTCCCGCACGTCATGGACGACGACGTGCGGCCACTCCAGACCCTTTGTGGTGTGAATGGTGGCCAGCGTGACACCGGGCTGCGGTTCCTCCGGGTCGAAAATCGGAATGGCCGCCAGAGCGGTCCGTAGCTCCGCCTCGAACGTCTCCGGGTTCGGGTACAACCGCCCGACGGCGCTCAGGGCGGCCAATTCGTCGGCGTGGGCCGCTCGCCGGGCACTCCGCTGTGATCGGTCCAGCTGGGAGGCCGCCCCCAGCAGTCCGATTTGGGAGTTCACGGTCTCCAGCAGATCCTCGGTGGTCGCACCGTCCGCCGCCGCATCCCGCAACATCTTGATGTCGGCCGCGAACTCGGCGATGGCATCGGCCTCCTTCTCCCGGTTCAGCCGTTCGGACAGGGCCACCAGATCTTTGACCGACCCCTGCTCACAGGCCCAGTCGGTGATGCGGGGGTGAAGGGACCGAGGAGGCCGCCGCAGCGCAAGTCGAAGGTCGTCGGAGGCCAGGCCCCGTTCCGGCGCAACGGCCAGCCGCAACCAGCTGAGGGCGGCCCCGACACCGGAGCGCTCCAGCACGTCAGGACCGAGTCCGAAGGGGCGGACGGCACCAATTCCGGCGTTGGCCAGATACACCGCGGCCGGAAGCAGGGCGGCGTTCACCCGTGTCAGTACGGCGATGTCCTCCGGCGCGGTCCCGCCGGCCACCAGCTTGTCGACGTGGGCCACCAGGTTCTCCTGGGGGTCTCCGGCGGACAGGATCACCAGCCCGGCCGCGCCGTCAGCCCCGGCGCTTCGGACGCCGTCGTCCCCGGCGCCGTTCCCGGCCCTGCGGTCGGCCGTGCCGGCCTGTATCTCCTTGGTCACCCGGTGACGGTTGTGGGACAGCAGGTTGACGGCGCCCGCCACCACAGACGGTGGGCACCGGTAATTCACCGTGAGCCGGTGGTCCGCCGCACCGGGGAAGAATCGGGCGAAGTGAATCAGCCAGTCGGGGGATGCACCGGCGTATCCGTAGATCGTCTGATCGTCGTCACCGACACCGAAGATCTCGGCCGCAGGGCCTGCGATGGTTCTGATCAGTAACAGGTGGGCCGGGGTCAGGTCCTGGAACTCGTCAACAAGCAGCATCGGGGTGACCGCCCGGGCGATGGCCCGGGTGTCCGGCTCGGTCAGCAGGCGCTCGATGGCCCGCAGTATCTGCTCGTCGAAATCGAGGGCGTTTGCCGCCACCAGTTGCCTGCGGTACTCGGTGAGGACGTCGGCGAATCCGGCGACGTCACCGCCGTAGGCCTGCTCGACCTCTTCCGGATCCCGGAGGCCGAGGCGGCAGGCCGACAGCGCATCGACCCACGGCTCGAGCGGGTCGGTGAGCTTCTTCCGCCGCCGACCGGGGACCACGCGATCGAGGAGTCGCCGTACGTCCAGTTCCCCGATGGTTCGCGGGCCGTCCCTTCCATCGCCTCCCGTGGTGCGGAACGGTCCGGAGGATGTGGCGATGGCCAGGGCAAGGCTGTTGAGTGTCCTGATGTCCAGTCCGGGAACGTCGCGCAATCGGTCCCGCATCTCCTCCTTGGCCCGCCGGTTGTAGGCGACCAGCGACACGGCCCGGCCGTGGATGCCACAGTCGTCGACGAGGTGCCGGGCCCGCTCCGTCAGGACCCGCGTCTTGCCGGAACCGGCGGGCGCCAGAATTCGTGCCGGGCCGGTTTGATGTTCCACCGCCTCAAGCTGGTCGGCGGCCAGATCGGCCCCGGCCCCGCTTCGACCGGACATTGGCCGGAGCGATCCGGAGACCAGGTGGACGCGGGGGATGATCGCCGCCCCGGAGACGCGGGCCGGTAGGTCAAGGTCGAGCGGGCCCCCGTCGACGTGGGCTTCGCGCCCGTCGGCCAACTGAACGTCTCCGGCGTTCCCGGGGCCGTCGGTGTTCCCGGGGCCGTTGGTACCGTCGGCTTCGGCGGTCGTTGGGGTGGCGCCGAGACCGATCGCCAGTTGGAGCGGTTCGAACGACGGCCGACCGTCCAGGCAGTTGACGGTGTTTGCCGTTACGGCGAACCGCAGCCGTTCCCCCGGTATCTCCTGGTCGACCGCCCACTCGTGAAAGGGGATCCGGAGGGTCGGGTTGGCGCCGGGCAGCGGCCCGGACCATCTGATGACCAGACGGGTTCTGGTTCGCCAGGCCCGATGCAACTCCTCGATGGTCTCGGCGGAGGCGTCGGCGTCGGCCGTCCGCTCCGGTGCGTCACGCCACGGTTCGGGAACGGCATGATCGGGCCCGATGAGCAGGCTGCGGCCGAGGTGGTCCGGCCCGGCCAGGGCCGTTGCGTCGATGTCCGGTGCCAGGGAGGGGAGTGCCGCGTGTGAGGCGGTCGGCTGGGCGAGCGTAGGTTCGTCGGCGGGCGACGCACCTCCGGCACGAGAGGGGCCTGAAGTGGGACGGGCGCCGGCGGCCACCGGTGAACGCACCGGGTGGGTCGACTGTCCATCCGCAGCGCCGTCCGGTTGCGCTGCATGATCGACCGGGGCCGGGTTTGTTCCGGCGCACGAGCGCACCTCGGCCACCGATGCATGCGTTTCGCCGCAGTGGCCGCAGGAGATGCGTGCCATCAGCGTTGCCGGTTGACCGTTTGTGGACCCAAGGGTCCCTACGCTACCCGCACCTCGTAATAGAGGTTGGCCGCATCGTCCATGTTGTGCTGAACGACCGAGCCGAATCCGGCGTCGGTCACCAGTTCCTCGAGACGGGTGGGGTGAAGCCCCAGGGTGCCAAGGCCGAGACCGCCGGGTTCCGACAGCGCCGACTGCAGGCACGAGGCGACCGAGAAACCGTAGAACATGGCGAGCAGCGGGTTCCGCCGGTCCTTGGTGAAGTCCCCGGTCGAGCGGATGTCCTTGACCAACAGCGTGCCGTCGTCGGCCAGGGCCGACCGGATCGACGCGGTGGCCAGGTCCGGCCGCGGCATGTCGTGGAGGCAGTCGAAGCACAGGATCAGGTCGGCGTCGCCGTCGGCCGGCAGCGATTCCGCCGGGGCCGCAACGAAGGTTGCGTTGTCGAGACCCTGTTCCGCTGCCCGCTCGTTGGCCAGGTCGATCGCCACCCCGGACGGGTCGTAGCCGATGCAGGTGGTGTTCGGGTAGGCGGCGGCGATGGTTGCGACCGTCACCCCGGCGCCGCAGCCGACGTCGATCACCTTTGCGCCGGCTTCGAGCTTTTCGACAACGCCGTCCAGTGCGGGCAGGATCACCGAGGTCAGCGCCAGTCGAGACCAGGGACCGGTCATTCTGGCAAGACCTGCGGCGGCCGCCGTGCCCTGCTGTTCGTAGCTCACACCCAGGCCGGTCCGAAAGGACTCGGCCAGGGCGTCGACATGGGCCGGGTCGGTGCCGCCCCGGAAGGCGCCCGCCGCAAAGCTCAGCGAGCCGTCCTCGTCCGCCAGCACCGCTGCTCCGATCGCGGTCAGCTCGAACCGACCGTCTTCATGACGGTCGACGAGGTTGGCTGCGGCCTGGCCGAGCAGCCATTCACGTACCAGCCGCTCGTCGAGGTTGGTTTCCTCGGCAAGGACCTGACTGGTCACTGGTCCACGGCCGGACATGGCCTGATAGAGGCCGA
>JBCCGJ010000229.1:0-9732 GCA_039029335.1 Actinomycetota bacterium
CCGCGCCCCGCCGGGGCCGTCACACAGCGGGGCTGCTGCCGCGTTGCCGTGGCGGACCGTCAGGGGTTAGCGTTGACCGACCGGAGGGCTCTGGATCACAGAGGAGTTCCCGCGATTGAGCACAAACGAAGCCTTTTCGGACGCACCGGTGCCGTTCAGCGGCGAACCGATGCACGAGTACTTCTGCCGAGTCGGCGAACTCGGAGCGAGTGTGACCATCGCCGCGGCGCCGACACCGCAGCCGTGGCCCGTCGGGCCGCCCATGGACCTGCCGGAGCGGTTCACGTTCCGGAAGCGGCGCCGGTACGTCGAGGACGTGCTCACCGAGACGGACACCGCAGCACTGCTGGTGCTGCAGCGGGGAGAACTCCGCTATGAACGGTATGAGTTGACCGGCGGCCCGACCGTGCCGTGGATGTCGATGTCGGTGGCCAAGAGCTTCATCTCGGCGCTGGTGGGCATCGCCGCGGCCGAGGGGTTGATCGGCAGTCTGTCCGACCCGGTCAGCGACTATCTGCCGCTGGACGCCGCTTCCGCCTATCACGGTGTAGCCGTCGCGGACGTCCTCTCGATGTCGTCCGGCGTCCGTTGGAGCGAGGACTACGCCGATCCCGAGTCGGACATCTTCCTGCTGGCCGCCGTTCTGCACGGCCAGGGAACCTTCGACGGCTTTGTCGCCGGCCGGAAGCGGGAGTTTTCACCCGGCACCGTCTGCCGGTACAACACCACCGACACCCAGGCCCTCGCCTGGCTGTTGGCCGAGACCAGCGGTACATCGGTCTCCGAGTACATGGCGACAAGGCTGCTGCACCCGATGGGGCAGCAGGACCCGGCGCAGTGGCTGGTCGACGACGCAGGCCGGGAGGCGGTCGGTTACGGGCTGAACATGTCGGCTCGCGACTACGCCCGGCTGGGGGAGCTGTACCGGAACGGCGGCCGTTGGAACGGTCGGCAACTGGTCCCGGCCGACCATGTCGCCGCATCGACCACGCTCGGCAAGCCGCACACGCATCCCGGCCAGGTGCGGATGTGCAGCGAACAGTGGCGGTACGGGTACGGCTTCCAGTGGTGGCTGCCCGAGGTGGACCCCGGGGAATTCGTCGCCATCGGTGTCTACAACCAGTTCATCTACGTCCACCCGCCCAGCGATACCGTGATCGTCAAGCTCTCGGCAAACCGGACGTACGGGACGTCACCCGATGAAGAGACGAATCGGGACCTGGAAAACGTCATGCTGCTCCGGTCGATCGCCCGCTCCATCGCGTGAGATGCTGACGATGTGAAACCGCTGTCCGAGATCGCCGACACCATCGAGAGCACCCCCGCCGTCCTCCGATCGCTGCTTTCGCCGCTCGACCCCGAGATGCTTCGTCGCAGGCCGGAGCCGGGGGAGTGGTGTGCATTGGAGGTGATCGGTCATCTCATTGTGACCGATGGTGCGGCGTTCCGGGACCGGATCGCCGCGATCATCGCCGGCGAGCCGGAGATCCGTGGCTTCAACCCGTCGCTGGAGTTGACCGGCCGGGACTTCGCCCAGGCGTCGCTCGACGAGCTGCTGGGTGAGCTGACCGACGGCCGAGCGGAAGCGGCGGCGTTTGTTCGTTCGCTCGACCCGGCGGACCTCGAACGAACGGCGGCCTACCGCGGCACGATCTTCCGGGCCGGAGACTTCGTGCATGAGTGGCCGTTTCACGATCAGGATCACCTTCAACAGATCCTGGCCGCGGTGAAACCCGGCTACCTGCCGCACATGTCGGCGGCGATGCAGCAGGCACTGCAGGACGACTGATCCCGGACGCAGCCAGTCCTGGTTGCGGTCAACTCCAGCCGTCGAGGAAAGAGACCACGTTCCGGCCGATGGCGTCCACCGCGTAGCCGCCCTCCTGGACGATGGTGGTCGGGATGTCGAGACCGGCGATCGCCGCTCCGATCGATCGGAACTCCGGCGTGGTGATCGCAAACGTCCCCAGTGGATCGTCGACGAAGATGTCCACGCCGAGTGAGACCACCACACCGTCGACCCGCCCATCCCGGATCCGCTCCAGGGCAACGGTCAACGCCTCGTTGAACCGGTCGCCGGTGGTGCCGCGGGGCAGCGGCAGGTTGAGGTTCCAACCGTCGCCGTCACCGATACCGGCCTCGTCGGCCCGACCGAGGAACCAGGGAAAGTCGAAGGCGGGGTCTGCGTGGAGGGAGACGAACAGTACGTCCGACCGGTCGTAGAAGATCGACTGGGTGCCGTTGCCGTGGTGGTAATCGACGTCGAGCACCGCAACCCGCTCCGCACCCCGGTTCAGCAGTCGCTGGGCGGCCAGGGCCGCGTTGTTGAGGTAGCAGTATCCGCCGAACTGGTCGGCGGTTGCGTGATGGCCCGGGGGTCGGCAGAGGGCAAACGTCGGCGCTCCACCGTCGATCAGCCGGTCGGCCGCCGTTGTGGCAATGGCTGCTGCGGTGCTGACCGCGTCCCAGGTGCCGGCCACGATCGAACAGTCGGCGGTGAAGCTGTGATAGCCAAGCCGCCCGATCAGATCGTCCGGTCTCCGGTCGATCAGCCCCCTGGCCGGCCAGGTGAAGCCCATTGCCGCCGGTCCCGGGTCGGGGAGCTGCTGCCACCGGTCCCAGGCGGTCTCGAGCAGCTCCAGGTACTCGGCGGTGTGGACCTGGTGCAGCAGTTGCCGATCGAGCTCGTCCGGTTCGATGGTGGGATGGCCGGCGGCGATGACTGCGGCGGCGATCCGTTCCGCCCGATCCGGGCTTTCGGTGGACGGCGCGACGGTGCCTCCCGAAAGTTCCAGACCGTGATGATGCCGATGGACGTCGGACCGAACGGTGAGCACGGCTACCGGTCCTTCGTCGGACCGTCGGCACCGGAGAACGCGATCCCGGTGTACCCGTCCTCGGCGACCTCGCGGATCTTGGCCGCATACTTCGGGCCACCCCCGTTGTAGAGGTTGTACCGGGTCTTCCCGTATTCGTGGCCGTCCAGGTTGGAGTTGTAACCGGTGATCCAGCTCTTGGCGGTTCGCAGCAGGAACGGCCGATACATGTCAACCACGTGTTCGAACCAGCCCTGCTCCGCGCTCGCCGTTGCGTCGAAGCGGGTGTAGCCCCCATCCCAGGCATGCTGCAGGAGCGGGATGGTCCAGTCGACCGACGTCTCCACCGCCCGGGGAAAGTTGGTGGCGGCGATCTGCGGCCCGGCCAGCATGAGCATGTTCGGGAAACCGCTGATGAACATGCCGAGGTAGGTCACGGGGCCGTCCCGCCACTTGTCCCGAAGCTTCTCCCCGCCGACTCCGGTGATGTCGATGTGGTCGAACGCTCCGGTGAAGGCATCGAAGCCGGTTGCGTAGACGATGAGGTCGACCTCGTGGAGCTGCTCGGTGGTTTTGACCCCGGTGGCCGTGATCCGCTCGATCGGTGTCTCGGACGCGTCCACCAGGGTGACGTTGTCCCGGTTGTAGGTCTCGAAGTAGTTGGTCTCCAGCGGCACCCGCTGAATGCCGAACCCGTGGTCGGTCGGTATCAGCTTCTCGGCCAGCTCCGGATCGTCGACCCGTTCTCTGATGCGGTCCGCGATGTAGTCGGAGAACTCCCGGTTCTTGTCCTCGTCCATGAAGATCTCGACGAAGTTCTGCAGCCAGATCCCGAACCCGGGTCCGTTGTGGTAGAGCCGATCCCAGAGCGCAAGCCGCTCCTCTTGCGGCACGTTGTCCCAGCCCCGCCGGTCCGGTTCGTGCTCGAATCCACCGGGTGTTCTGGCGCAGGTGTCGAATATCTCGTCGTAGCGGTTTCTGATATCGGCCATCTCCTCCTCGGAGATCGGCGAGTTGTTGAGCGGCGCAGCCCAGTTCGGCCTCCGCTGGAAGACGGTGAGGTGGGCGGCCTGCTCGGCCACCTCCGGGATGAGCTGAATGGCCGTCGCCCCGGTCCCGATCACCGCAACCCTTTTGCCTGCCAGGTCGACCGGCTCGGCGGGCCAGTCGAAGGGGTGGAATGACGGGCCGTCGAAATCGGCGACCCCCTCAATGCGGGGCATGGTGGGGATCGACAAGAGCCCGATGGCGGTAACCACGAACCGGGCGGTCATGGTCCGGCCGTCTACGAGGGTCAGCTCCCAGAAGTCGTTGGACTCGTCGAAGCGCATGGCGGCGACCGAGCAGTTGAACTGCATGTGGCGGCGGAGGTCGAACTTGTCGGCCACGAAGTTCAGGTACTTCAGCGTCTCCGGTTGGGGCGAGAACCGTTCGGTCCAGTGCCACTCGTCCAGCACCTCCTGGCTGAACGAATAGCCGTAGGTGAAGCTCTCCGAATCGAATCGGGCGCCCGGGTAGCGGTTCTTGTACCACGTCCCGCCCAGGTCGGCATGCCCCTCGAGGACCGTCGCCTTCACCCCGAGATCGGTGAGGCGCTTGATCTGGTAGATCCCCGCAACCCCGGCCCCGATCACGATCACGTCCCAGTCCGGCGCTTCCGGTTCCGGCAGGTCCCGGTCCGGGCTCGTGGCGCCCAGGGTCGTCGTTGTGGTTTCCGGGGTCTGAGTTCCCGTGTGGTCGCCGGTGTTGTCGTCGGTCATCGTGGCCTCCCTGACCGGTCTGTCCGGACGACCGCGATCCTAGGGCAGCCCTCGATCGGCGGACCAAGTGGCGGCCGTGCGATCGTTCAGTCGGCGAATCCGTTGAACCGCTCGTGCACGGCCATGATCAGATGCGCCTCACAGCCGTTGGTGCGATGGACGTCCGCCGCGGCGTATGCATCCGAGGTCATCATGTCGAGGAAGGCCTCCGGCGCCGGGTAGCTGACAAGAGCGACATAGTCCCACTGGCCGTGGACCTCGGGACCCAACGTCGTGCCAAGCAACTCACCGGCCCAGACGATCCTGCCACCTCGCTCCTTGATGAGCCGGTTCGCCATCCGGCTGTAGCGGACATAGGCGTCCCAGCCGGATCCGTCGCCGTCAAGGCTCCGCTCCCGGAACTTCATCAGGTTGGCCATCACCAGCGGTTCGTCCGCAGGCAGGCGGCTGATCGCTTCGATGTGCAGCCCCTCGATCATCGGATCCTCCCTGTCCGTCGTGCTGGTCAACCCCGGCCGTCCTGTGGCCGACCCCGCCCGCTCGTGGCCAAAATGCCGGGCTTCGGTCGCGCCGGGTTACGATCGCCAGCTTATGAGCAACGACCGTCGGGAGCTCCAACCCCGCAACCTGGACGCAGGCATCACCCCGACCAGCATCCACGGCGACAAATCCCTGATCGAGATCATGACTCCTCGGCCTACAGAGGATCCAACCGTCTTTGTCGGGCTCGGGAACCCCTATGGCATGATGGGTATCTACGGCGGTCACTTTCTGGGGCAGGCGCTGGCCGCCGGCCTCGCAACGGTCGCCGAACCGAAGCTGGCCCATTCCTTCCACAGCTACTTCCTGCAGCGGGGCGATCCCGATCAACCCATCGAGTACCGGGTCGGCACGCTGCGGAACGGCCGAGGAACCGACGCCAGGGCCGTCTCGGCCTGGCAGGCAGACCGTCAGGTCTTCCATATGATCGCATCCTTCAAGTTGGCCGAGGACGGCGAGACCCATCAGCCGACGGCTCCGGAACTGCCGGCCGCCGATGACTTGGTAGCCGCCCGAGAGGCCAGGGGCGGGCCGAAGTTCCCGTTCCCGCCCGCCCAGAACGGGTGGACGGAAATGGAATGGGCGGGCCCGAGCTTTCGGGAGTACGAGCCGGGCCGCGAGCCGACGCTCCGGCTCTGGATGCGGGTGCCGGGCGGTCAAGACCTGTCGCCCCGGCAGCGGCAAATCGTCCTGGCGTTTATGTCGGACGGTCCGTTGATGTTCAACTCTGTAGTGCCGTACGGGATGGCAATGGAGACGCACTGGGCGACCAGCATCGACCAGAGCGTCTGGTTCCACCGGACACCGGACCCGTCCGACTGGATGCTGTTCGACATGCGTTCGACGGCCGCCGCCGACGGCAGGGGGATGAACGGCGGTGAGGTCTACGCCGCCGACGGCGGGCTTGTCCTCACCTGTACCCAGGAGTCCGTGTTGCGCCGGGTCACGACGGACGACTGATCCCGACTCGGCGCAGCCGCACCTGACGGCAAAAACGCCGGTGGGGTACTGTCGAGTTCAGTGAAGCTGTTCTCCCATCGGAAGCGCCCGGTCCATCTCGGCCCCTACCCGCTCGAACGGCTGCCCCGGCTGAGCGATCCGGACGCGGAACCCCCCGGCCTCACCGGGCGCGTAGCCGGCGCCCGGCCGACCGAGTCCGTTGGAGAGGGGCCGCTCGGAGTCGGCCACGCATTCGGGCTCTACACCGACCTGTACGATGCGGCGGTCGACGGACCGGTCGCCCCACCCGCGCCGATCCCGGCCGACCCCGCCGAGCGGGCCAACAACCTGAAGGCCGGTCTGTACTTCCTCGACGCCGACATGGTTTGCTGCGGCACCGTGCCCGACGCTGTATGGCTCGCCGAGCAGGACGGCCATCCGCCTCACCGCCATGCCGTTGTGGTGCTGATCGGTTTCACCAGGAAACTGCGAGGCGACCGGCCGGGTGATCCGTGGATCGACGGAACCCGTCAGGCCAATGCCGACCTCCGGGCGGCGGAGTTGGCGACGATCACCGCCGACTACATCCGCAATCTCGGATTTTCGGCCACCGCCCACACGCCGACCAGATCGCAGGTGGACATCGAGCGGCTTGCGCTCCAGGCCGGCATTGTCGAGGTACGAGGCGGTCAGCTGCGGGCCCCGTACCTGCGAACCGGCTTTGCACTCGCCGCGGTCACCACCGAACTGGTCATCGCCCCGGACGGGCCGCTGGCCAAGCGAGGCCCTGTCGCCGGCCTCCGCACCACCGCCGGCCCGGGCTGGCTGCTCGGACGGGGTGGTACGCGGGCGGGAATCGGTCGACTGAACGGCGACCACCGGCCTCTTCACCTCGGTCGGTACCCGATGGAGCGGATCACCAAGGTGGACGAGGCCACCACGCTGATCATCGAGGATGAGGTGCCGCGGGTGCCGGTCAGGGCCGGCGGGTTCCCCCGAGCCGCAAACGGCGACATGGGGCCGAAGTTCCAGAGCGACGTCAAGGTCTTTGCGACCAAGACCCCCCAAGCCCAGAGTTACATCCAACAGATCGCCGCCATGGTTCCGCACCAGGACGGTGAGATCGCTCCGACGGTCGACCCGTCGACGGTCGACGCCGACCGGAACACCGCGGCGCTCAAGGCGTTGGCCCATCACCTCGGCGGGGACATGGTCGGGGTGTGTCGGATCCCGACCTACGCCTGGTATTCACATCGTGGAGACGGGACGCCGATCCACCCCTACCACCGGAATGCGGTCGTCATCCTCCTCGACCAGGGGTACGAGACGATGGAAGGGGCCAGTGGAGACGACTGGGTGAGCGGGGCGCAGTCGATGCGGGCGTATATGCGGGGCGCCCAGATCGCCGGGATCATGGCCGAGCACATCCGGTCGCTCGGTTACGGGGCCCGCAGTCAGACCAACCGGGACAGCGATGTGTTGCACATACCGCTGCTACTCGAGGCCGGCCTCGGGGAGCTGAGCCGCATAGGCGAACTGGTGCTCAACCCGTTTGTCGGGCCGCGGTTCAAGTCTGTGGTGTTGACGACGGACATGCCCATCACGCCGGACCCCAAGATCGACTTCGGGCTGCAGGACTTTTGCGGCAAATGCACCAAGTGCGCCAGGGAGTGTCCGTGTGGCGCGATCCCCTTCGGGGACAAGATCATGTTCAACGGGGCCGAGATGTGGAAGCCGGACGTCGAGAAGTGCACGAAGTACCGCCTCGGCAACCAGAAGGGCGCCGCATGCGGGCGCTGCATGAAGACCTGCCCCTACAACATCGAGGGGGTGCTGGCCGAGCGGCTGTTCCTGTGGGCGGCGATCAGGTTGCCGTTCACCAGGCGGTTCATCGTCAGCCTCGATGACCGGGTTGGCAACGGCAGCATCAACCGCACCAAGAAGTGGTGGTGGGATCTTGAGTGGCGGGACGGGCGGACAATCGAACCGTCAAAGGGGACCAACGCCAGGGACCTCGACCCCGCCCGTGGCCGCATTGCCGACAAGCAGAAGATCGCGCTCTATCCGGCGGACGTGCTGCCGCCGGGTGACGCAATCGGTGTGCCGGTGAAGCTGATTCGGAAAGAGGCGGTGGAGCGGGGTGAGCGGGCGGAGAGTCCGGCCGCCGCCCGACAGCGCATCAGGGGCTGACCGTTCGGTCCGGTCAGCCGCACGTGCCGTGCCGTCCCGCACCTTCGGCAAACCGGGTGGCCCCGGCCACCCCTTCCGCGGCAACGATGTCCCGGCTGGTCCGCCACTCATTGATGAGGCCGTCCCGCTCCGACATACCCTGCTGATCGATGGCGGACCGACGGTCGGCCCGGACACACAGCTGGGGAAACGCCGCGATCTCGGCGGCCAACGCCTCGGCCCTGTCGCGGGCCTGACCCTCGGGCACCACGTACTCGCACAGGCCGATCCGCTCGCACTCCTCGGCCATCACCTGGCGTCCGGTCAGAATCAGATCCATCGCCCGACCCTGGCCGACCAGTCGCGGGAGACGCACCGTGCCACCGTCGATCAGCGGGACGCCCCACCGTCGGCAATAGACACCCATGTAGGCCGTCTCCTCCATGACCCGGACGTCGCACCACATCGCCAGCTCCATGCCACCGGCCACCGCCGGCCCCGACACGGCGGCGATCACCGGCTTGTCGAGATCCAGCCGACTCGGCCCCATGGCGGCCATCGGCAGCTGCTCGCCGGGCTCTCCGCCGTCACCCTCGGCCCGGTCCGGCACGTCATAGCGCGACATCGACACCCGATCGCCGAGCGCCGCCGTCACCTTGAGGTCCCAGCCGGCGCAGAACGCCCCACCTTCGCCCCAGAACACGGCGACCGAGGCACCATCGTCCGCGTTGAACTCCAGGAACGCATCGTGGAGCGCCCGGGCGCTCTCCGGGTCCATGGCGTTACGAACCTCCGGTCTTGAGTGGACCACCGTCCACACCGGGCCGTCCTTTTCGATACGAACAGTCATGGCGACCACGATCGTTTCCGGCGGTTCGGCTGTCAATCCCGGTTGTCGGCCCCCGACTCCTTCGATCCGAACCGGTCGACTGCTGCTGCCAGCTCGGCCCGATAGGCCGTCGCCCGCCGGATCTTGAGGTCCTCGTAGCCCCTGACCTGATCCGCGAGCCCGGCGATACGAACGGCCTCGTCCAAGTTGGTGGCGGTCAGGTCGGCGAGGAGCTGATCGACGGCGGTTCGGTATTCGTCCGCCAGGGCTCGCTCCAGCCGGCGCATCTCGGTGCGGCCGAACAGGTCGAACGGCGTGCCGCGGAGCCGTTTCATGGCCGCCAGGACGCGCACTGCCGGGGTTGCCCAGGTGCCGACGCCGATCTTGGACGACAGCCCGACCGCCTTCAGCACCGGCGGGTGGAGTTGCCAGGAGATCGTGGCCCCCGGTCCGCCGAGTTGCTCGGCCTCGGCCAGGACCGCGGGGTCCAGCAGGAGACGGGCCACCTCGTACTCGTCCTTGTAGGCCAGCAGCTTGTGAAGGTTGATGGCGACGGTTTCGGTGAGATCTCCGGCCTCCTGGGCTTGTACAAAACCACCCGTAACGACGCGGGCATTGTCACCGTCAACCTTGGCTTCAAAATCACGATAATTTAGCCCAGCAACCACCGGCGAATTCG
>JBCCGJ010000230.1:0-9691 GCA_039029335.1 Actinomycetota bacterium
CGAATTGCCGGAATTACCGTAGGCTCAGCCGGTGACGAACTCTCGGGGCCTGCGGATGGGCCAGAACGAGCTTGTGGTGTTCCTGGCCACCATCTCGGCGACCACCGCGCTCGGCATCGACATGATCCTGCCGTCCTTCGGTTCCGTCCGGGAGGCGTTCGACCTGCCCGAGGACTCGACGAGCGTTGCGTTGACCGTCACCACGTACTTCCTCGGGATGTCGGTCTCCCAGATTCTGTACGGCCCGCTGGCCGATCGGTTCGGCAGGAAGCCGGTGCTGCTGTTCGGCATCGGGCTCTACGGTTCCGCTGCGATCTTCTGCGGCCTTGCCACGAACCTGACGATGCTGCTGGTCGGCCGGACACTCTGGGGTCTCGGTGCAGCGGGGCCCCGGGTCCTGCTGATGGCCATCGCCCGTGACGTCTACGACGGCGACCGATTGGCCAAGGTCCTGTCGATGGCGGCAGCCCTCTTTATGATCGTGCCGGCGATCGCCCCGCTGCTGGGGCAGGGGGTCCTCAGCCTGACGAACTGGCGGGGTGCGTTTGCTGCGCCGGCCATCCCCGCGCTGATGCTTGGTGTCTGGACCGTGCTCCGGCTCGATGAGACGCTGCCGCCGGAGCAGCGACGACCGCTGACGCTCGGCCGAACCAGGGATGCGTTCAAGGCGGTGGTGACAAACCGGACCGCCCTGGGGTATGCGCTGTCGCAGATGTTCGACTTTGCATCGTTCGCCTCGTTCCTGGCCACGACGGAGCTGCTGTTCGATCGGGTCTACGACCGGGAGGAGCAGTTCGCGCTGTACTTCAGCGGTATGAGCCTGGTCATGGGGGTCACGGCGTTCGTCGGGTCCCGGGTGGTCAGCCGGTTCGGGGCACAGCGGATGATCCTGGCCCTGTTCCCGATCAACCTGTTGAGCGTGCTGGTGCTGCTGATCATCTCGATCGCCGCATCGGGCAGTCCGGCGTTTCTGTTGTGGTTCGGGCTCCTGACCCTGAGCAACGCCACCAGGGTGTTGATCAACCCGTTGGCCGGGTCGGAGTCCATGCAGCCGATGGGCGAGCTTGCCGGCACCGCCGCATCGGTCATGGGCACGATCGGGATGGGCGGCGGAGCGATCCTGGCCAGCTTCACCGACCGGTTCATCTCCGACTCCGTCACGCCGCTCTCCGCGGCCTACCTGTTCTACGGCATCGCCGGGTTCTGCGCAGTGCTGTACGCCGTCAGCGGACGGCGGGGCCGCACGAACACCGCAGACCCGGTGACCGCCGGTTAGTCGCCGATCCAGTCGCCGAGACCGAAGAGGTCGGCCCGCAGCACCACGAACAGTACGGCAAAACCGAGGATCCCCGCTGCAAGGGGCCACAGCGGAATTCGACGACGGGAGAATCGGGTGCCGGCGACGGCCAGGATCGGGACGGCGATCGCGGCGGGAAACGAAGCCAGGATGGCCACGACGGTCACGGTGTTGTGAAACCCCAGGTCCTTGGGGTCCGGAACGTTCCTGACCGGCCAGGACCCGTCGGTGATCCAAACCCGGAGCGCCATCGACAGCAGCAGCACCAGTGCCACGATCGGGGTGGAGGCAACCAGCCACAGCAATCCCCCGAATCGACTTCGTCCCGCCGCGCCCCTCGCGGGGCTGCGCAGGGTCTTCGGCAACAACTCGTCAACGGTGGTCGACTCGTACGGATCCGAGATGTCCGGCGCTGCCATGCATCCAGATGCTAGATCCTTGGGCCCCAAACCCGTGACTTTGTGTCACGCCTCGCCGGTTTTGGCCTGATGCCGTGCCTGCAGCCACAACAACAATTCCGGAACGGTGCGGGCCGCCCGGAAACGGAGCCGGCGCGTCACGGAGCCGGCGCGTCACGAACCCGCCGCGGTTCGGTTCGGCGCGGACCCGTCCGGCGGTCTGATCAGGAACGTCAATGCGCACGTGGGAATGGTGATCAGGGCCATCGCCGTACCCACCGACAGGCTGGTGGCGGCCAACGCCCCGACAACGATCGGCGCGACCACCCCGGCGATCCTGGTTCCCGCGGTGAGTGCGGCAAGTCCGGCGCCCGCCCGACCCGGCGCCCTGGCGGCAACGTCGTAGAGCTGAGGGAAGATGACCGAGACGCCCAACGCAGCAAGGAAAAAGCCGGCGGCGGTGATGGCCGTCGCCACGTCGGTGCTGTCGGTGAACCACCGGTACGGCAGCAGCGTGGCCAACGCCAGCCCCCTTGCGGCGACCAGCGATGCGGCCCGGACCAACAACCGGTCACCGATTGCGGCCTGGATCGTGTCCCCGGCGAATCGACCGATCACCATGCCGCTGGTGAATGCGACAAAGCCCAGACCGACCAGGCCCGGGGCCGTGCCCAGATCGTCGGCCAGCCGGAACGCCGCCCAGTCGCTGGTGGTCAGCTCCATCGTCACCGCGGCGGCCCCCAGCACCATCAACATCAACCGGATCGGTCCGAGGCGAACGCCGGGGGCCTGCCCCGCCTCGCCCGGCACCGCCGGATCGCCTGCCGCGGTGTCTTCCCGGTCCGGTATATGGTCGGTCCGGAGCAGGAACCGGCCGGAGACCAGAAACACAACCAGGAGCATGGCGGCGATACCCAGCAGATGAGCCGAGAGCGACACCCCGGCACCGGCCGCCCAGACGGCGATGAGGCCACCCATCACGGTGCCGGTGCTCCACAGGCCGTGCAGCCGGTTCATGATCGGTGTCCGCCGTACGGCGTTCAGCCGGGAGCCCTGTAGGTTCATGGCGATGTCGATGATCACGTCGAACATCGCCAGCAGGGCGATGACGGCGATCAGTCCGGCCGGGGTGTCGACGATGCCGACAAACGGAAGGAGTGCTGCGGTGGCGACCGTGCCGACCTGGATGCTCCGCTTCGTGCCGAGCCGCTCGATCACCAGTCCGCTCACCGCACTGCCTGCCAGTCCGCCGAGGGCCGCAAGGGTCAGGATCGTACCGAGGGTGGCAACGTCGATCCCCAGCCGGTCCCGCACGTCCGGCAGACGGGGTACGACGGCGGCGTAGGCCATGCCGTTCAGCCAGAACTGGGTGCCGACGGCCAAGATCGCCGGGCGGTCGCCTCGTGGTTCGGCCGAGGGGATTCCGGTTGAGCTGCTCGTCACCGTGGCACTGTATCCAGCACCGCGAGCCTGTCCGCCGCGCCCCCGGGGCCGCTGAAAATCCGAGCGCGGCGGTGGCTAGTCTTTGGCCGTGGCTGACGCAATCGATCTTGGGATACCCGGTATCGGACCGGCGACCCCGCTGGATCGGGGCGGCTCGGCCTACGTCTATCTCGCCGAGCAGGAGGACTTCGGCCGCCAGGTCGCGGTCAAGGTTCTGTTCGACGTTGTGGAGGACGATGCCTCGTACCGGCGCTTCGATCGGGAGTGCCGGGCGATCGGTGCGGTGTCCCACCACCCGAACATCGCAGTCGTCCACGGCCGTGGCTTGACCAGGGACGAGCGGCCGTACCTGGTGATGGAGTACCGGTCCGGCGGATCCCTGGCCGACCAACTGTCAACCCGGGGCCGGATCACCGAGGCGGAGGCGATCAACATCGGGATCAAGATCGGCGGGGCGCTCCAGGTGGCCCACGATGCCGGTGTGCTGCACCGCGATGTGAAGCCGGCGAACATCCTGCTTTCGGCCTACGGGGAGCCGGCGCTGGCCGACTTCGGGATCGCAAGGATGGACGGCACCCACAAGACGACGGAGGGTGTGTTCAGCGCAAGCGTCGTCCATGCCAGCCGGGAGATCCTCAACAGCGAACAACCGACGCCCCGGTCCGACGTCTATGCCCTCGCCTCGACCCTGTTCGAGCTGGTCACCGGCGCACCGGCCTACGCGGACCCGGACGACCGCTCCGTGTGGGCCGTTGTCGATCGGGTGCTCAGCCGGGAACCGCCGGACCCGGCGGACCACGGTGTCTCCGACGGCCTGGCCGGAGTGCTGCGGACCGCCATGGATCACGACCCCGACCGGCGCCACGACAGCGCCTCGGCGTTTGTGGCCGACCTTGTGGACCTGAACCGTCCGGCCGCCGTCATGCCGACGGCACCGATGGCGGTCACCCCGGACCGGGTGACCGAGCCGGTCGAGCTCGCCGAACCGAATGCCGTCACGGAGCCGGGCGGTCCCACCGGGCGGGTTGGCGTCGCCGGGCGAGCTGCCAAGACGTCGGCCGGTCGGCACACCGCCGACGACAGGGCCGGCGTTGCCGGCGCCGAGGATGAGGCCGCCGCCACGAACGGGGCCACCGGCAAAGGCAGGGCCACCACCAGAGACGGTTCAGCCGACGCCGCGGGACCGGCCGACGATGCCGACGGGTCGCGGACCGCCGCCGACGCGGCTGGCACCGGGACGGGTGGCGTCGATCATCGAGACGGGAATCCGGGACTCTCCCGGGCCGGCCTGTTGACCGCGTTGGGCATCATCGCCGCCGGCAGTCTGGCCATCGGCCTGTTCTCGGTGTTCGGGCCGGGCCGGACCGTCCGAAGCCCGGACGAACAGACCGACCGGAACACCCTGCTGGCCGCGTCGACCGCCGAAGATGGCGGGACCGACACGCTGGTGGCCGGACCGGTCACCACCGATGAGGACGATGGAGCGCCGGCTGCCGATTCCGGAGAGGATCGTCCGGTCGTCGATCGCGACGGCGACGGTCAGGGAACCGGCGACGGCGATCGGACGGAGACCGATGCCTCCAACTCCAACGGGTCCGGCAACTCCAACGGGTCGGGCAACTCCGACGGCAGCGCAACCACCGTCACCACCATCGGGCCGTTCACACCCGAACTCCGCTTTCCCCGGGCCGGGATCGGCCCGCTTCGAGTCGATGAGCGGTACGTCCTGGCCGTCACGGGCGTCCCAGGCGAGGCGGAGTACCGAATCGTCGTCGACGGCAGGCCCGTCACCGGCCGGGAATCCACGCCCCCGGTGTTCTTCCCCCGGCCTGGTCGTCACCAGTTGCAGGTCGAGGTGGCAACCGACAACCGGGTGGAGCTGACCGAGGTCGTGGAGATCTACGTGTCCGACCGGCCACCCTCGTCCGGCTTCCGGGTCAACCTGGCGGCGGTCCGCTCACGACCGGAGAACTGGCCGGAGACACTTCGCCAATACGACCAGCTGGTGGCGGACGGGCACGACGGTCTCGAGATCAGCCTGAGCGACCGGGCCGAAGGCAGCGCCCTCCCGTTCTGGAACCTGTACATCCGTTACGGCCAGGACCGCGACGGCGCGTTCGCCTACTGCGAGGACCGGGGGCTGCCGAACACCGAGTGCTACACCGCAGACGTGGAGTAGGACTCGGACGGCGAGGTCGTGTAGACCTCCGGACCGGGCGAGTCGGCGTAGACCTGGGCGTGCTCACCGGTTGCGGTCAGGTCGATGTCCACCCCGCTTGCCGGACCACGAACGGCACCGATGCCCAACGGTCGGGCTGCGAGGCGCCCCCGTCGCCGCCGCTGCTCCGGAACCAGCGACCGCATCGCCTCGAGCTCACCGAAGCACAGCAGACGGTCGTCGGCCTCCAGCAGGTACTCGTCGCGGGGGTTGGGGATGACCCGGCTGCCGTGGTGCAGGCTCAGGACCGAGATGTCCCGCTTCCGCAGGCCCTCGCCGATGCTGGTGCCGACCAGGTCCGCACATTCACCGACCACCAGCTCGACAACGCCATAGCCGGTTGAGACGGCAAGCCGCTGCCGGATGTCCAACTCGGGGACGGACACGTTCCTGGCCACGAACTCGATGATGGCCCCGGCGATGTCCAGACCGGTGACACCCTCGATGCCCTCCAGCCCCGGTGAGGAGTTGACCTCCATCACCAGCGGCCCGTCGTCGCTCTCCAGCAGATCGACGCCCGCGACCCGCAGGCCCATGATGTTCGCCGCGCGGATGGCCAGGGTCTTTGTTTCCTCGTCGAGCTCGACCACCTCGGTGGTACCACCCCGATGGACGTTCGAGCGGAAGTCGTCGTCCTTGGAGATTCGCCGCATCGCCGCGACCACCTGATCACCGACGACCAGAGCCCGGACGTCCGTGCCCTTGCTCTCCTCTACGTATCGCTGGATCAGGACGTTCTGGCGGGTCGACTGCAGGGTCTCGATGACGGTCTTGGCCACGTTCGTGTCCGGCGCAAGGATCACCCCGATGCCCTGCGTGCCCTCCAGCAGCTTGATGATGACCGGTGCCCCGCCGACCCGCTCGATGGCCAGGCCGACGTCCGCCCGGTCCCGGACAAACGTGGTGGCCGGCATGCCGATGGCGTGGCGGGACAGGATCTGGAACGCCCGCAGCTTGTCCCGGGAGTTGGCGATCCCGTTTGCGGTGACCGGGGTGTACACGTCCATCTGCTCGAACTGGCGGACGACGGCCAACCCGTACCAGGTGATCGATGCGCCGATCCTGGGCAGCACCGCATCGACCCCGACGACCGGCTGGCCGCCGTACAGGAGGTTCGGTTCGTCGCCGGACAGGTCGATCGCCAGTCGGAGCGTGTCGAGTATCTCCACGTCGTGGCCCTCGGAGATCCCCGCCTGCAACAGACGCTGGGTGGTGTAGGACGACGGTTGGCGGGACAGCAGCGCAAGCCTCATGGCCGTTCCTCCCCGGTCAGCACAAACGATTTGGCCGGGTCCACGTGGTACCGGTTCTCCAGAAACCGGCGGCCGAGCAGCATCCGGTGGCCCATCGTGCTGCGGGACGTGAGCGTCAGGTCGATGTCGAACGACCGCCCGCCGATCTCCATCTCGGTCCTGATGACCGGGCGGGTCTGGGTCTGCCCGTTCGACGACTTGATGGTTCGAAAATCGACAACCGGGGCGGTGATCACCGACATCGTCTCCCGGTTCTCCAACTCGGGATAGAACTCGAAACGGACAAGAACCTCGTCGTCCTGCTCGATGACGGTGAGGTCCTCGGCGTGGAGGCTCGAGGTTTTTGCACCCGTGTCGACCTTGGCCTTGATGGGGGCCGGGCAGAAGCGAGGAAGGGTGACCCACTCCCGCCAACCGATGGTGTTGGCGCGTTCGGCGTTCATATGAATCCAGTGGTCAGGAGTTCGAGCGGCGGTTCGAACTCGGCCAATGCATGTGACTACAGCGACGGCGGTGCAGGTGTTCGGTGCGGGCGGACCGGTCGAACCGGCCCGTTCTTCACCGAACGTGGATACTACGAGCCAGCGAACTCGCGGTGACGGCAATTCGGGAAGAAATCGGGCCGATGACGACCGGTTGCTGTATCACCAACTAACAACAATTGCCCCAGCAACAACTGCAGTACAACAACCGTCGAAACAAAGGTTACGAACCCGGACCGGCCCGGGTCGTACCTAATTCAGAGGTTTCTGGAACCGCCGGGAGACGACGGCATGGAGCCGCAGCATCTCATCGAGTCTTGGCGACACCAGCGCCCCCTCCGCCACGACCGGGCGCCCGTTGATGATCGTGTACCACGCGGCGGTGGGGCCGCTGCGCAGCCATCCTTCGATCGGGTCGTCCACCACACCGGCGAACACCGGACCGTCCAGCTTCCACACCGCGACGTCCGCAGGGGAGCCGACGGTCAGGCTGCCGAGTTCGCCGGTCCGGCCAAGGCAGCCGGCCCCACCGATGGTGGCCATCTCCAGTGCATCCCTGGCCGACATCGCCCCCGCCCCGGACCGGAGCTTGCCCTGGAGCATCGCCAGCCTGGTCTCCTGCCACAGCGACCCGCTGTCGGCGGACGAGGAGCCGTCGCAGCCGATGCCGACCGGGCAGCCGGCGGCCCGCAGGTCGACGGTGGGGGCGATACCGGAGCTGAGGATCATGTTGGAGCTCGGGCAGTGGGCAACACCGACACCGGCCGCGCCGAGCCGGCTGACCTCAGCGGGGTCGGGCCGAACAACATGGGCGCCCCAGCTGCGGTCGTTCAGCCAGCCGACCTCCTCATACAGGTCGATCGGCCGTTTCCCGAACGTTGCCAGCGCGAACTCGTCGTCTTCGGAGTTCTCCGCCAGGTGGGTGTGGAGCCGCACGTCGAGCGATTCCGCCAACTCGGCGGTCCGACGCATCAGGTCAGGGGTGACCGTGAACGGCGAACACGGCGCAAGGGCGATCCGGACCATCGCCCCCGGCGAGCGGTCATGCCACCGATCGACGTGGGTCTTCGACCAGGCCAGAATCTCATCCTCGTCCTGGACCGCATCGTCCGGCGGGAGTCCGCCGTCCTTTTGCGAGAGGCTCATCGATCCGTAGGTCGGATGGAAGCGAACCCCCAGGTTGACCGCGGCCTCGATCTCGGCGCGCAGCAGGTCACCGGCGCCCGCCGGGTGGAGATAGTGATGGTCCGAAGACGTCGTGCAGCCGGAGAGCGCCAGCTCCGCCAGACCGACCCAGGCGGCGACGTTGACCGCCTCCTCGTCCAGATTTGCCGTCCAGAGCGGGTACAGGCTCTGCAGCCAGCCGAACAGCGGTGCGCTGGTCATCGGCGGGTAGGCCCTTGTCAGGTTCTGGAACAGATGGTGGTGGGTGTTGATCAACCCCGGGGTGACCAGACAGTCCTCGGCCGAGAGGACCATCTCGGCGTCGGGGGGCGGGTCGGTCGAGCGACCGATCGCGGCGATCACTCCGCCGGAGACACTCAACCAACCGCCCGCCAACTCCCGGCGAGCGTCGTCGACGGTGGCCAGCAGCCGGCAATCCTTGATGAGCAGCTCCGGCTTCCGGCCAGGGGAATCTGCCGCTGGTTGTGCTGTTGGGTTCATCGTCTGTCTTTGCCTGGGGACGGTTCGTTTCTACGCCGTCTACTCCGTCGGTCCGGCAGTCACCGGTTCAAGGAGCTCGTTTTTGCGGCCGAGTTGGTTGCGGCCGGGCCGTCGACCGCCCGGTTGGCGGTCAGTCGGTGACGCCGGCCATCGCCAGGCCGAGACCTTCGCGCGTTGCGTCCGCTCGGTCGAGCAGCTGCACGATCCGTCCCTCGTAGAGTACGGCGATTCGGTCGGCCAGGCCGAGGATCTCGTCAAGATCCTCGGAGATGACCATGATCGCCACCCCGTCGCCGCGCTGGGTTATGAGCTGCCCGTGGATGTACTCGGCGGCACCGATGTCCACGCCCCGTGTGGGCTGGGCGGCCAGGATCACCTTCGGTGAGCTGTCCAGTTCCCGGGCCATGATCAGCTTCTGGATGTTGCCGCCGGACAGCGAACTGGTCGGCGTCTGCAGCGTTGGTGTCTTGATGGAGAACGCATCGACGAGGCGCTGACTGTGCTCCCGGATGCGATCGAAATTGAACAACCCGCCCCGAAGGAACCGCCGTTCCCCGTGGTTGACCAGCACCAGGTTCTCGCTGACCTGGAACTCACCGACGGCGCCGTCCTTCATGCGCTCCTCCGGCACATAGGCCAGACCGGCGGCCCGGGTTTTGGCCGGCGACGCCGTTGTCAGGTCCGCCCCGTCCAGCTCCACAGAACCGGCCTCGGCGGGGCGAAGCCCGGCGATCGTCTCGGCCAGCTCCCGCTGACCGTTGCCGGACACCCCGGCGATCCCCAGGATCTCACCGCCTCGAACCTCGAGGTTGACGTTGGAGACCGCGACGGTGCCGCGATCACCACGAACGGTCACCCCGGTCAGGACCAGTCGGGGTTGCCCGACCTCCACCGGCGGTTTGTCCGGCGCCAGGACCACCTGGCGACCGACCATC
>JBCCGJ010000231.1:0-9604 GCA_039029335.1 Actinomycetota bacterium
GGTGCGCTGGTCCCGCCGGACGACTATCTGCCGGGCCTGCGCAGCATCTGTGATGACCACGGCATCCTGTTGATCTGCGACGAGGTGATGACCGGCTTCGGTCGGACCGGGGAGAAGTTCAGCGTCGACCACGTCGGTGTCATCCCCGACCTCCTCGTAGGCGGGAAAGGCCTCGGCGGCGGCTACGTGCCCATCGGTGGCGTGTTTGCGACCGAGCGGGTAGTCGAACCGATCGCCGAAGCGGAGCTGACCGTCATGTACTTCACGTTCAGCGGATCGGACGTGGCTTGCGCCGTCGCCGACCGGGTGCTGACGATCATGGAGGACGAGGACCTGGTGGCCAGGGCCAAGACGATGGGCGCCCGCTTCGCCGCGCTGCTGGAGGAGGCGTTCGGTGACCATCCCAACGTGTCCGATGTTCGGGGTCGAGGCATGATGCAGGGGGTCGAACTGGTCAAGGATCGCGAGACCGGGGCCCATTTCGGCGGCGCGCTCGCTCCCGAGGTGGTGGCCGAAGCGCTCGACCGGGATTGCTGGATCTACCCGGCGGGCTGCGCCGGCGTGCCGGACGCCCTGCTTTTCGGGCCGCCGTTCACGGTCAGCGACGAGGAATTGCAGTCGATTGTGGAGATCGCAGTCGCCTCGTTGGATGCCGCGCTCCGTAAGCGCTGACGACCCGATCGCCCGAGAGAGAACCGTACGATCCCACCCGACGCCAGCCGCGCCCCCACACATCGGAGAACCCCTTGTCAGACCAGCCACACCCTCGTTACGTCGTGTTCCACACCCCCGGACCGGCGTGGCGGCCCGGCGTCGGTTTTCGTGAGCAACCGGGCGTGTACGACCACGTCGGCCACTATGCGGCGTTTCACGAGGAGGGCAAGCTGGCCATGGGCGGACCGTTCCTCAGCCAGGACGGAGGTGGCATGATGATCGCCGCCGAGGGAGTCGACGCCGAGGAACTCGAAGCTCACGCTGCCGCAGACCCGGCAGTGGCGTCCGGACTGCTGACGTTCGAGGTGCGTCCCCGGCTGGTGGCGATGTCCGCCGAGTAGCCGGAGGCTATCGGCCGGCTACCACTCCAGGAAGTCCGAGAGGGGTCGTTCCGGCCGAGGTCCGAGGTGGGAGATGACCTCGGCAGCGGCCAGTGAACCCAGTCTGCCAACTTCTGGCAACGACATCCCCTTGCTCAGCCCGTAGAGCACCCCGGCGGCATACTGATCGCCCGCACCGGTTGTGTCGATGACCTCGCCGACGTTCTCGGCGGCGATCTCGACGATCTCGCCGTTGGACACCAGCCAGGAGCCGTCCTCGCTGAGCGTCACGCAGGCCAGCTCAACATCCTGGGCGACCTGGCGTACGGCGTCGTCCAGATCACACTCGTACAGGGTGGTCAGCTCCGCCTTGTTGGCGAACAGGACGTCAACCGGCCCTTTGACCAGCTCCAGGAACTCCTGGTGATGCCGTTCGATGCAGAACGTGTCCGACAGCGTGAGCGCAACCTTGGAGCCCGCCTCGATCGCAATGTCCATCGCCTTTCGGATGGCCTGTTTGGCGGACTCCACGTCCCACAGGTACCCCTCGCAGAACAGCAGGGACCCTCGTTGGACCACCTCGGGCAGGACATCGTCCGGCTCGAGCAGCGAGGACACACCGAGGAACGTGTTGAGCGTCCGCTGGGCGTCCGGGGTCACCAGGACCAGGCACATGCCGGTGGGTGGACCGCTGCTGTTCGTCGGGTGACTGAACGACACACCGATGTCATTCATGTCCTCGGCGAACACCTTGCCGAGCTCATCGTCGCTGACCTTGCCGATGTAGGCCGCGGCGCCGCCGAAGGAGGCGATACCGGCCATCGTGTTGGCCGCAGACCCGCCGGACGCCTGCACGGACTCGCCGAGCATGCCGTAGAGCTCGGTTGCCCGCTCCTGGTCGATGAGGGACATGGAGCCTTTCTCGAGGCCCTGGCCGTGTACGAACTCGTCGGTGGTGGTGGTCAGCACATCGACCATGGCATTGCCGACCCCGACAACGTCCACCGGTCCACCCTCCATCGGCTGGCTTTCCTCACCTGTTGACATACCTCATCCTCTCGACCGGGCCCTTAGATCAGGTCCTCGACCAGCATGCAACGGTACCGGCTCGGGAACCCACAGGGGCCGACCCGGGCGGTTCCACCCGGCGGCATCAGAATCCGTACAGCAAAGCGGCGCCCGGGGTTCCGCTGATCAGGATCAATCCCTGGGGAACCTCCGGGCGCCGTTTCCAACCCGCGCGCTCTGTGTTGTGCGGTTCTCCTAGCTGCAACCGCTGGTGTTCCCACACCCTGGACAGGCGTGGCAGCTCCCGGCCCGCTGCATGGTGATGCCACACTGCATGCAGATCGGGGCGTCCGGATCGGCCACCGCTTCCTGGCTGACCGCGTCGATGGCGGCGATCAGATCATCGGCGGATTCCACAGACGGCGGATCGACGGCCATCTCACCCGGTGAGGACAGGATGGTGTCGTCAACACCGGGCAACGTCTGCTGGGTCCGCTCGCCGGTGGTGAAGATGCCGAGCGATGCACGATCCTCGAACGGCAGGTACGCCACCGCAAGCTTGCGGAACAGGTAGTCCATGATGGACGTGGCTATCCGGATGTCCGGATCGTCGGTCATACCGGCCGGCTCGAACCGCATCCCGGTATAGGTCTCCACGTAGGCCCGCAGCGGCACGCCGTACTGGAGGCCGTGGCTCAGCGACAGTGCCAGGGCGTCCATGATGCCGGCCAGCGTCGAACCCTGCTTCGACACCCGGAGGAAGATCTCACCGGGACGACCGTCGTCGTATTCGCCGACGGTGACAAAGGCCTTGCAGTCCGCAACCCGGAACTCGAAGGTCCGGGAACGACGATCCCGGGGCAGCTTCTCCCGGATCGGCTTGTAGACCACCTTGACCTCGGGCTCCGGGGCCGGTGCCGCTTCTGCGGTTGCACCGGTGTCGGCGTCGTCGGAATCGCCGTCCTTCTTGGCCATCGAGAGTGGCTGGGCGACCTTGCAGTTGTCCCGGTAGATGGCGATGGCCTTGACACCCATCTGCCAGGCGTCGATGTGGAGTTGCTCCACGTCCTCGACCGTGACCTCCTCCGGCATGTTCACCGTCTTGGAGATGGCGCCGGAGATGAACGGCTGGACCGCCGCCATCATCTTCACGTGGCCCAGGTAGTGGATCGGGTTGTCACCCATTGAGCACGCAAAAACCGCAACGTGCTGATCCTGCAGGTGCGGAGCACCGAGGATCGACTTGTTCTCGTCGATGTAGTTGGTGATGTCGTCGACCTGCTCCGCGGTGTAGCCGAGGCGACGGAGGGCCCGTGGCACGGACTGGTTGACGATCATCATCGTGCCGCCGCCCACCAGCTTCTTCATCTTGCACAGGCCGAGGTCCGGCTCGATGCCGGTGGTGTCGCAGTCCATCAGCAGGCCGATGGTGCCCGTGGGGGCCAGCACCGTTGCCTGGGCGTTGCGGGTGCCGGCGAGGACCGCCTGCTCACACGCCGCATCCCACGCCTCCTGCGATTCACGCAGCAGGTCGGCGGACACCGACGAACCGTTGATCTCCCTGGCGGCCTGACGGTGCTGGTCGAGGACCCGGAGCATGTGCTCGGCGTTCTCCTCGTATCCGTCGTGGGGGCCCATCCGCATGGCGGTCTTTGCCGAGGTGAGGTAGGCGTGGCCGGTCATCAGCGAGGTGATGGACGCGGCGAGGGACCGGCCCTCGTCGGAGTCGTAGGGCAGGCCCAGGTTCATCAGCAGGGCACCGATGTTGGCGTACCCGAGGCCGAGCTGGCGGAAGGCCAGGGAGTTGATGCCGATGTTCTCCGTGGGGTAGTCGGCTCGACCGACCAGAATCTCCTGGGCGGTGAAGAAGTGCTCGATGGCCACCTTGAAACCCTCGACGTCGAAGGTGTCGTCGTCGTTCAGGAACTTGAGGAGGTTGAGGCTGGCGAGGTTGCAGGCCGAGTTGTCCAGGTGCATGTACTCGCTGCAGGGGTTCGAGCCGTTGATCTTGCCGGTGTTGGCCGAGGTGTGCCACCGGTTGATCGTTGAGTCGTACTGCATGCCGGGGTCCGCACACTCCCAGGTGGCCTGGGCGAACTGCCGCATCAGGTCTTTCGCCTTGACGGTCCGGATGACCTGACCGGTGGTGCGGGCCACCAGGTTCCAGTCACCGTCGTCGAGAACGGCCTGCATGAACTCGTCGGTGACCCGGATGGAGTTGTTGGCGTTCTGGTACTGGATGGAGTGGCTGTCCGCTCCGTCCAGATCCATATCGAACCCGGCTTCGCGCAGCACCCGGGCCTTGCGCTCCTCGGTGGCCTTGCACCAGATGAACTCTTCGATGTCCGGGTGATCGATGTCCAGCATGACCATCTTGGCCGCCCGGCGGGTCTTGCCCCCGGACTTGATGGTGCCGGCGGACGCGTCGGCACCCCGCATGAAGCTGACCGGGCCGGAGGCGGTGCCACCACCCTTGAGCAGTTCGGCGCTGGAGCGAATCCCCGACAGGTTGATGCCGGCGCCGGAGCCACCCTTGAAGATGGTGCCCTCCTCGACGTACCAGTTGAGGATGGCGTCCATCTTGTCCTCGACGGCGAGGATGAAGCAGGCCGACGCCTGCTGCGGCACGTCGCGGACGCCGATGTTGAACCACACCGGGGAATTGAAGGCACCCATCTGATGGATGATCAGGTGTCGAAGCTCGGCGTTGAAAATCTCCGCTTCCGCCGCCTCGAAGTACCCGTCCTCGATGCCCCACTTGGTGATGGTGTTCACCACCCGGTCCGCCACCTGACGGAGCGAGGTCTCCCGCTCCTCGGTGTTGAGGGTTCCCCGGAAGTACTTCTGAGCGAGGATGTTGGTCGCATTGACCGACCAGAACTCCGGGACCTCGACGTCGAGCTGCTCGAACGCGATCTCCCCGGTCTTCCAGTTGGAGATGCGCGCATCGCGCTTCTCCCAGGTGACGGTGTCATACGGGTCGACACCGGGAGTGGTGAAGTGGCGGCGGAGGCCGATGCGAGTCTGCTCAGATGCGAGCGCCATTCGAAAGCTTCTTTCTCTCCTCACGTACGAGCGGACCGTACGCGGTGGTTTGGATCTTGGAAAATGGTTGTTGGCGGATGTCTGTGAATCCCTGTGGATTACAGATCTTGTTTGTGATTCGAAATGCGTCTGGGGGTTTGCTGTCCCGTCGCGTTGTACTGCTGAATATTTTGTGGGTTACCAAACGGCAGACCCGGCCGGTGCTCGTGTGACAAGCAGCCGTTTCTGCTGTTTCCCGATTTCTCTTCAGGAGGTTGTGACCGTTTCCGAACCGACCTGTCGGCTGGCTCGAAAGCTGACCACTCCCTCCCGTTCGCAACGTGACCTTGCGCATCTTTCCGAAGACTCGACGTCGGCACCCGATCGAGCGCTCGCTGCCCTGCCAGGTGCCCTGCTCCCCTCACCCGAATCCCCCTCCGGATGAGAGCCACCGGCAGTTGCCTGCCCAAGCCGATTCCGGAGAATCGGCCAGGCGGTGCAGGCTGCCCGTGTAATTACAAGCCTAACGCCCAGCGTTCGTACGAACACTAGATCTTGTGCTTACCGCCGGCTCCCTCGGAGCGACGCACAAGATGTGGTCCTTCATTACACCACTGTAATTACGAGTGTGTCAATGAAGACCTCGAGAAAAGGAACATCTTTCCTCCACCGGCCGGCCAAACCCGCTGAATCAGTGCGGAACGGATCGTGCCCCTGCAGCGAACGCCGGCTGAATTTCGTCTGACCTCCTGGCTTGTTCGGCGGTTGGGAAATCGGCAGCGAGTGCCGGAGCCGACGTGAGACGCAGCCGGGGTCATGACGGAAGCCGGGTGGACAGGACCAGGTCAAGGTTTCGGACGAGCGACTCACAGCAAACGAGGATTTCCTATGGCGCGTCACAAAACCCAAGGGCCCAACCGCCTGAGCCCAACAATACTGATGCCCTTACACCCGACCTCCGTCACAAAGCTGCTGCCCCACGAGGGCACCGGCTACCGACTTTACGCAGTGTCAGCTGTGGATCGGAAGAGGATGAGGTTGTGGATTTCATGGGGATTGTCGACGTTCCCGGTGGATAGCAACGGCCAAACTGTTGACCACCACCAGCAGCGTGGAGACCATCACGCGCCGCGGTGGCAACAACGGTGCATGTCCGTGGTTCGAGGTCCGACAGGGGCTCAGCACCGACCGCCGCCGACTGCGGCCGATCGGTGACCGGCCAGACGGCCGACCCCGGCGGTGACCAGATCATCCGATCGGGTGGCGCCCCGAGGCCACCTCTAGAGTGACGAGATGATCAGCCTCTTTCCCGGCGATGCACAACCGTCGGTAGACCCCTGGACCGCGGTGCCCGCCGACGAGCGGACCCCGCCGGACGGTCGGCCGTGGGTGTACACCAACATGATCGCGTCGCCCGACGGCGGGACTGCGGTGGCCGGACTGTCGGGTGGGCTGGGCGGTCCCGGAGACAAGACGATGTTCGCCGCGCTTCGTTCGGTGGCCGACGTGATCCTGGTCGGGGCGTCGACGGTGCGCGAAGAGCAGTACCGGCCATCCAACCCCCGGGAGACCACGGTGGCGGCCCGCGTGGCCAGGGGCCAGGAGGCCAAGCCGATCATCGCGGTGGTGACCAGAAGCCTTGACCTTGAACCGGATCTACCGCTGTTCGCGGACCCGGACTACCGGCCCATCATCTTCACCGCGGCGTCAAGCCCCGCCGACCGTCGGGAACGCATCGGATCCCGGGCCGACGTCATCACCGCGGGCGAAACCGGGGTTGACCTGACGGTCGCCCTGGCCGAGTTGGCCGACCGCGGTCACCGGACCGTGCTCAGCGAAGGTGGCCCCTCCCTGAACGGGCAGCTGATCGCCGCCGACCTGGTCGACGAATGGAACCTGTCCATCTCCCCCACCCTCCTCGGCGCGGACTCCAAGCGGGCCGCCGTCGGTCCACTCGCCGACGGCCCGCCCCCGAAGATGACGCTGTCCCGGGTTTGGACCGATGAGAGCTTCCTGTTCTGCCGGTGGGTTCGCCGGACCGACTCCTAGCGTCGTTCCCGACCGCGGCGCTAGAGCTCCACGACGGCGTTGAGGACCTCGGTGAGGAAGTCGATGTCCTCGTCGGTCAGCGGGCCGGCTTTGGTCACCGCCAGCTCCGCCTCGACGTTCACATGGCTTCCCGAGACAAACGGGATACCGGCAATCTCGAACACTTCAACGCTGAAGTTCGGGCCGAGGTCCAGCGGTTCGACCTGGTCGCACGCCTGCATCAGCTCACACGGCGACCCGAGCGGTGACGGCGTACCGATCGTGATCTCCAGTCCACCGGCGGCACCCGGCTGGAAGAGGGTGAACCCATCCATGCCACCCACCGGCGCGTCCATGACCCGGCACTCCCACAGGCTGGGCACATAGGTCATCTCCAACCCGACGAGCTCGGATCGACAGGCGCCGATCGAGACGATGTCGTCGATGCCGTCCAGAGCCTCAGCGGCATCCGGGGCCACCTCGGCCAGCTCTTCGAGGTCGAGATCCGGGTTGCCGACGATCGCCGCTGCGTCGTCGTCATCCCCCACGGTGCCCTCGTCCGTTCCCGAGCCGGACGAGTTGCCGTCGGATGACGCCTCGTCACTGGGCGCAGCGGTCGAATCCCCGTCGCCAACACTTTGGTCGTCGGCCCCCGTCACGACCCCCGCCGACGTCGTGTCGTCCTCGCCGGAGCAGGTTGCGCCGACGCACACAAACAGCACAGTAATAAGAAGTAGCCGTTTCACCAGTTGTCCCTCCAGGCCCGAGTCCAGCCGAGCAGGCTAGTGGATACCGGTTCCCGGCCGGGTGATACGTACCCCGGGAGCCGATGCTGTGATCGGCGACGGCCACTGCGGTTCCGATCAGTGCCGTGCCGATCAGCGAGATGCCGGTCAGTGCCGTGCCGATCAGTGCGGTTCCGATCAGTGTGGTGCCGGTCAGTACCGTGCCGGTCAGTGCGGTTCCGATCAGCGAGATGCCGGTCAGTACCGTGCCGATCAGCGAGATGCCGGTCAGTGCGGTGCCGGTTCGGCGCCCTCACGTTTGATCAGCCGGGCTTCCCGCTCGAAGTCACCGATGTCCGAGAAGGACTTGTAGACGCTGGCGAACCGCAGGTAGGCGACCTCATCCAACTCACGAAGCCGTTCGAGCACCGACAGCCCGACCCACTCCGTGGTGACATCACCGCCGGTGGCCTGTGCCGCCTCCTCGACGCTGTTGACCAGCTCCTCGAAGTCGACGGCCGTCACCGGGCGCCCCTTGGACGCCGCAACGAGACCGCGAATCACCTTCTCCCCGTCGAACGGTTCGCGACCACCGGACCGCTTCACCACCACAACCGGCAGGTGTTCCACCCGCTCAAAGGTGTTGAATCGCCGCTCACAGGAGACGCATTCCCGCCGCCGCCGGATGGCCGCGCCACCATCGGCGGACCGAGAATCGATCACCCTGGTGTCGGCCATGTGGCAGATCGGACAATGCACACCGCTAAAACTAGCGGCCAACATCAATCTAGAAGCTGTTCCGGGATAACGATTTGCTGACCAATTGCGACCGAGTCTCCTCCATTGGCCTCAATCAGCGCCGCGACCACGGGCCGGGGGTCCGAATCCGGGGAAAGGGAGACCGCAATGGTCCACAGCGAATCGCCGGGCTTGGCGACGATCACCTGGTCAGCGGGACCGGCCGTCACCGCTCCATTGTCCGCCACCACACCGGCCACGAACCGACCGGACTGGTCGACCGCCGGGGCACCCTGGATCAGCCGAATGGCCCCGAACGCACCAAAGACAACCACGGCAACCGCAGCGATGGTCAACAGATGCGAGGCATCGAACGGCAGCCGGGACAGGCGAGCCTGCAAGGCAGACTCTCCTGATCGGGCGGAGTCCGAGGTGTTGTCCACCACCAGCCGGAGGGCGGGACGCTCCGGGCGGGATGGCCGGGTCAAGAGGTTGGTCGAGAGGTTGGTCGAGCGGCCGGCGGGGTCCGTGGTACGGGCCGAGGGTGACCGAGCGGTGTCGGAGCTGTTGGGGTGAAGGAGTGCGACCATGTTTTCCATTCTCCTCAGCGGGTGTGACAGTGAAGCTGGTGTGGTGAAGCGGGGTGTGGTGAAGCGGTGTGGTGAAACCCGTGGGGTAAAGCCGACGGCGTGAAGCCGACGAGGCTCGGTCAGCAGCGACCGGAGGTTGTGAGCCCGGATGAGTTGCCGGTGGGGCCCGCAGCGAATCAGTTAGTCGATCAACCAATCAATCGATCAATCGTTCGATGAACTTTCGTTCGAACGCTACCTCGAACACAAGTTCGATGCAACGGGCCGCACCAAAAGACCTGCCACCTTCGGGTCCAGCGGGTTTTTTGTGCGAAAGTCGTACATACGTTCGTTCGACGTGGCATAGTTGTCCGTAGCCGTACAAACACACGTTCGATCCGTACGCCTCCGCAACGCCGACCCGTCGGCCTATCGGGGCATCGGGGATCCACATCCTGAGAAACACCATCCGGAACAC
>JBCCGJ010000232.1:0-9567 GCA_039029335.1 Actinomycetota bacterium
CGGCTGGACCGACATCTCCCAGCGCATTCGGGATCGCGTCTTCGCCACCCCGAACCAGGACTTCAGCCCCGAGTCGATGCTGCGGGCCTACCACGAGAGCGACGACGAGAAGATGGCGGAGATCCGGGCCAGGGTCGACACGGTCGTCGAAGATTCTGGGACCGCGGAGGCGCTGAAGCCGTGGTATCGCCAGCTCTGCAAACGACCGTGCTTCCACGACCAGTACCTGCAGGCATACAACACGCCGGGGACCCATCTGATCGACACCGACGGCCAGGGGGTGGAGCGGATCACCGCGGCCGGTGTCATGGTCGACGGGACCGAGTACCCGCTTGACCTGTTGATCTTCGCCTCGGGGTTCGAGGTCGGGACGGACTACGCACGGCGGTCCGGGTTCGACGCCGTCGGCCGGGACGGACTGGCCCTCTCCGAGAAGTGGGCCGACGGCATGCTCAGCCTCCACGGCATGCATGTAAACGGGTTCCCGAACCTGTTTGTTGTCGGGTTCTCGCAGGCGGCGAACCTGATCTCCAACGTGCCGCACAACCTCGTCGAAGCAGGGGCCACCATTGCCGCCATCCTGACCCACGCCGAGGCCGAGGGGATCGCGGAACTGGAATCGACCGCGGAGGCCGAGGCGGCCTGGATCGCCAAACTCGAGGCGGGCGACCGGCGGTTCGGCGCGGACCCGACCTGTACACCGGGCTACTACAACTTCGAAGGTCAGGATGCGGGTCGACGCGGCGTACTGAACGCCCTCGGGTATCCGGACGGACCGGTTGCCTACTTCGAGTACATCAAGCAGTGGCGGACGGCCGGGGACTTCGCCGGCCTGGAGTTTCGATGACCACCACAACCGTCGGAACCGGTTCGGCCAGGACCACTCCGCCGCTGTGGCTTGTCCTGGTTGCCGGCAGCATCATCACCGCGCTGTCGCTTGGCGTCCGGTCCACGTTCGGGCTGTTCCTCGACCCGGTCATCGACACGCTCGGCACCGGGCGGGGCGTGTTCGCCCTGGCCGTCGCCATCCAGAACCTGGTCTGGGGCCTGTCCCAGCCGATCGCCGGCGCCATCGCCGACCGGTTCGGCAGCGCCCGGGTCCTCGCCACCGGGGCGGTGATCTACGCCATCGGCATGGTGCTGATGTCCACCGCGGACTCCAGCGGAGCTCTCTATCTGTCGGCCGGCTTCATCGTCGGGGCCGGTACCGGCGCCGCCAGTTTTGCGGTTGTCCTTGCCGCGCTCGGGCGGATCGCCCCTCCGGAGAAACGGTCGATGGCGCTCGGGATCGCAACAGCCATGGGTTCGGTCGGCCAGTTCGTGCTGGTCCCGCTGGTCCAGCGGCTGATCGACAACGGCGGCTGGGAGACCGCGGCGGTCATCCTTGGTGGGGTCATCCTGTCGGTGATGATCTTCGCCCCCGGCCTCCGGGGACGGTCCGCCGATCAGGCCCCGCCGCAGGACAGCGGTGAGGCGGAGGTGGTCCGGCCGCTGTCCACCGAGCTGCGGCGGGCCGGGGCGTCCAACTCCTACCGAATGCTGAACCTGGCGTTTTTTGTCTGCGGGTTCCATGTCACCTTCATCGCCACCCACCTGACCTCCTACGCCGAGGACGTCGGGCAGACCAGGGAGGTGGCGGCCACCGCGCTGGCGCTGATCGGCCTCTTTAACATCGCCGGATCGTTGACCGCCGGGGCGCTCGGAGGCCGCTACTCGAAGTCGAAACTGCTGACCGTGATCTACGCCGGTCGGGCTGTGGTGCTGGCCGGCTTCGTGTTGCTGCCCGCCAGCCGAACCTCAACCATCGTCTTTGGTGCGCTGATCGGTCTCCTGTGGCTGTCAACCGTGCCGTTGACATCGGGCATCGTCGTCAGCCAATTCGGCACCACCCATTCCGGCACGCTGTTCGGCATCGTCTTCCTCAGCCATCAGGTCGGCGCGTTCGCCGGGGCGTGGATGGGTGGTTCGCTCGCAGACAGCGCCGGGTCCTACGACCCGGTCTGGTGGATCGCCGTCGGACTGGGCGTACTCGCCGCGCTGCTTCATCTGATGATCGATGAGGGCCCCCAGCCGGAGGCGCCACCCACCGGCAGGCTGGCTGCCGCCCCGCTCGGCGGTACAGCGGTGCTCGCCCTGCTGGTAGGCGTCGGCTCGATCCTGTCCGTCGGCAAGTCAACCGAAGCCGATGCGTCCACGGCAGAGGTCGCAACTGCGGACCAGGTTGGTCGGGACGGCCGCGTGAACACCATCGATCGAGCCGAAGCCGATGGGGATCACGGCGTGTTCGGCGTCCTACGAACCGGGGCGCTGTTCTGCCCGCTGCACCCGGTCGACGTCAGCGATCGCTGAGCGGGGGAACAGCCGATGACCACCGACCGTCCGCTTGTCATAGCCGCCGCAACCGGCGCGATCGCCGAGGTCGTCGGTGTCATCCGCCAACCGGCTGGCGGCACCCCCCGGTACCGAATCGTCGGTGTCCTTGACGTCGGCGACGGCCACAGCCCGCTCGTCGGTGAAATCGCCGGGCGTCTCGGTGTTCCGCTGTTCGGGGGCCTCTCGGACATCCCGGCGGGCGCCGACATCGCGCTGTCCGGCGGCTCGCAGCTCCAGCGGACGCAGCTCATCGAGGAGGCGGACGCCCGGGGCCTCGGCATCGCAACGTTGATCCATGCGGACACGACCGTCGGACCGTGGGTCGACGTCGGTCTGGGTTCGATGGTCTTTGCCGGGGCCCGCCTGACCGGGAACATCACGGTCGGGGCGTTCTGCCAGCTACACACGGGCACCGTTGTCAGCCACGACGACGTGCTCGGTGATCACGTGACGCTCAGCCCGTCGGCAACACTGTGCGGCGGCGTGACCATCGGTGACCGGTCGACCGTGTTTGCCGGGGCGACCGTCATGCCCGGCGTGACGATCGGGGCCGAGGCAACGGTCGGCGCCGGCGCGCTGGTCAACCGTGACGTTGCCCCCGGCGCCACCGTCGTTGGGGTGCCGGCGAAACCGTTGGCGGCCGACACCTAGCAGGGGTCGGTCCCCGCGTGGGGTCGACACCTGGAGGGTCGCCGCGTCGGGCCGAAGAGACCCCGTAACTCAGACGGGCGGGAGTCTCAGGTGGGGCGGTCGCCCTTCACCGTGATCCGCCGCATGACCCGGCGATGACCGGCGTAGTCGTGGAGCGCATAGTGCTGGACGCTGCGGTTGTCCCACATCGCCAACGTGCCCGGTTCCCATCGGAGCCGGCAGGTGAAGGCCTCCTTCACCGCGTGGTCGCAGAGGAAGTCGAGCAGTGCCCGCGACTCCTCAACCCGCAGGCCCCGGATTCGGGCCGTGAAAGCCCGGTTCACGTACAGTCCTTTCCGCCCCGTTTCCGGGTGGGTCCGAATCACGGGATGCTCAACGGTCTCCGATGCGCGGTCGGCGTTCTTGGTCTCCATTGCATTCGACTGGGTCGACAGTCCGCCCGGGCTGTACTGCATCGCCGCCGTGTGGATGGCGGTCAGGCCGTCCAGCATGCCCTGCATCGTGTTGCTGAGCGCCTCGTACGCCAGGTGCTGGTTGGCGAACAGCGTGTCACCACCAACCGGCGGGATCTCGATCCCGTACAGGATCGAACCGAGGTCCGGCTCCTCCAGAAATGTCACGTCGGTGTGCCAACCTCCGCCGAAGTTGATGCGGTCGTCCGGCTCCGTGACGATGTCCAGGATCTCGGGGTGTTCCGGGTTGCCGTGGACAAACGGATGGGTGTCCAGCTCCCCGAACCGCTTGCCGAATCGGAGCTGCTGCTCCGGACTGAGATCCTGGTCCCGAAAGGCCAGCACGTGATGGGTGTGGAACGCCGTCCGGATCGCGGCGAGCTGCCCGTCGGTCAGATCGGTGGACAGGTCGAGACCAAAAACCTCGGCACCCAGGGCGCCGGAGAGCGGTCTCAGATCGAGTTGGACGGCTGACTCCGAGGTCAACACGACCCGATCGGCTGCTGCTGCGGTACGTTCTGCTGCGGTCACCTGCTGCCCCCTCAGGAGTCCAACAGTAGGCCATCGCGACCGATCGGTTCCATGCCGCGGCCCATCGGGGACGAGCCGGCGGCTGCTGACGCAAGGATTCCCCCGCCCCTGGCATGCAGGGCGGCGACGCCACTATCGTCTCCGGGGTGGCGTTAGGCGGTTTGATCGAGGCGTATCCGTGGCCGGAGCAGCGTCCGGAGGCACCGGCGGTGTCCTGGGGTTGGGGCATCGAGGGTCAGGAGTTGCTGCGCTGCCTGGTCAAGCCGGAGGTGGCGGTTGTGCTGGAGATCGGCTCGCTCCTCGGTGGGTCGGCGCGGTTCTGGGCCGACCACTGTCCGTCGGCCCACGTGATCTGTGTCGATCCCTGGACCGATGTGGCCAACGTGGCCGATCGGCCGTTCCTCGAGCATGTCCCCGACCTGGTCGACTTTGTCGTCGGTCGAACAGACGGGCTCTTCGATGTTTTTGTCGCGTCGAACTGGGAACTCCGGCATCGCATCACTCCCCTGCGGGGCTTCAGTCCGGACGCGCTCACCAGAGTGCTTGAGCATCAGGTTCGCCCGGATGTGGTCTATGTCGACGGCTCGCATGTCTACGAAGACGTGATTGCCGACGTGGCTTCGGCCCGCACGCTGTTTCCCTCCGCACTGATCTGTGGCGACGACTACAACTGGCCCGCCGTCGGAGCCGCCATCGACTACCTCGTCGCCAGTCGCGGCGATGTGCTCCACACGGAGGGAAACACCTGGGCCATCGAGTACGCAGGCGCAGGCAGGCACGCAGCGCGTTCGGCTCGTACGATCGGGCCGGTCGAGCGGTCCTGGCCCGTGCGGACGGCCCTCCGGTTCCGGCAACGCTCGTAACCCTCGCCGCCTTGGCAGACCGAACCCCTCATTCACCACACCGTGGTGCCGACCTGTTGGTGTGGACCAGTCTCTCGATCTTTCGACTGCGGGGCAGGGTTTTGTCGCGGTCGACCGGGCGAGCGGCAAGATCGTGGCCGTCGACCGGGGCCTGTCGGTGGCCACCGGGTGGTCGAAGGACCAGTTTGTCGGTCACCACTGGGCCAAACACGTTCACTATGCGGACCGTGACATTGCAAGCGGCAACGTCGCCGGCCTGCTGGAGACCGGCGATGGCCGATGGACCTGCCGGATCCGCCACGCCGACGGCATATTCCATCTCTACCAGTGCGATGCCAGCGTGGACACCAACGGCGAGACGTTCTACGTCATCATCCGCGATTCTCGGGAGATGGCCCGCCGCCAGGAGGACCTGTCACAGTACGCCCGGCTGAGCGATCTCGTTGAGGACGTGCTGGTCGTCTCCGACACGCACGGCAATATCATCACGATCAACAAGGCGGCTGAGCGGGTTCACGGGTTCACCAGGGACGAGATGATCGGCCACCACCTTTCCGAGTTTCTCCCCGACGAGGGTCTACTTGTCCTGGTGGACATCCAGCGGCGTATGCAGGCCGGCGATACGGTCATCGACTTCCAGATCCCTGCCTACGGGGCGGACGGGAACCTGGTCTACCTGGAGGGACTGACCACCTACGACCCCGAGAGCGAGCGGTTCTACACCGTCGAACGGAACATCACCGACCGAATCAACCGCGAACGGGAGCTGGAGATCGGGCACCGGTTCTTCAACCTGTCGGCCAGCCAGCTGGCGCTGATCGACAACGAGGGTCGCATCCTTCGGATCAACCGCGCCCTCGACCGGTTCCTGGCGTGCGAGGCCGACCTGACCGGCCGGCTGCTCACCACGGCGCTCGATCTCGATGACTCCAGCGAGTTCACGAAGGCGCTTGAGCAGGTCACCCGATATGGAACCGACGCCGAGCTGGTCGTCGACCTGATCGTCTGCGGCGGGGAGCGGAAGGTCGCCGTAACCCTCACCCCGTCGACCGACGGAAGCGGGGTGTACTACAGCGGCCGTGACATCACCGAGGAGCAGCGACTCTCCGCCGCCCTCTACGATCGGGCCACAACGGACGAGCTGACCAGGTTGGCCACCCGTCAGGTCTTCACCGAGGAGCTGGAGACCACCCTGGCCGGTCGACAGGGCGCCGGGGTCATCATGTTGGACCTGGACGACTTCAAGCGCATCAACGACGCACTTGGCCACGCAGCGGGCGACGAACTACTGCGGCAGGCGGCTGGTCGCGTGGTGTCGGTCATCCGGAGCCCGGATCTGGTGGCCCGATTCGGCGGCGACGAGTTTGTGATCCTGCTCCGCGATGTCGGTGTACCCGAGCAGGCCCTCCGCACCGCGGAACGAATCCGGGAGGTCCTCACCAGGCCGTTTGAACTCAACGGCAGGCGGACCCACATCACCACTTCACTGGGTGTGACCATCGGGTCGGCCAGGAGCCACACCCCGGCCGGTCTGGTCCGGGAGGCGGATGCCGCCGTCTATGAAGCGAAGCGGTCCGGTCGGAACCGAACCCGCCTCTTCGACGATGAACTGGAGGAGCAGATCGAGCGACAGCGACAGGTCGAGGCCGACCTTCGCCAGGCACTTGACGATGACGGCGTCGACTTCGACGTCCAGGGTCTCTTCTCCACCGCCGGACCGATGGTCGGTCTTGAGGTCCTGGTCCGGCTGCAGAACCGGAACGATGTGCGCCGGGCTCCCGGCTACTTCCTTGACGTCGCCCGCCGGCTCGGGCTCCTGGCCCAGCTTGGCGAGGTCACCTTCGGTCTTGCCATGCAGCGGCTGGCCCCCTGGCTGGCCGACGACCCGACCAGAACGATGAACCTCAACGCCGATCCGGCGGAGATCGCCGCACCGGACTTCGTCAGAGGTTTCCGACGATCCTTGGACTCGAGTGGCATCCGACCGGAACAGATCACGCTTGAGGTGACCGAGAGCGGACTGCTGGAGCCGGACACCCGGGCGTCGGTGGCGCTGGAGGAGATCAGAGGCATCGGCACCAGGATCGCCATCGACGACTTCGGGACCGGTGCATCGTCGCTGTCGTACCTCCGGGACCTTCGGGTCGACCAGCTGAAGATCGACCGGACGTTCGTCGAAGGGATCACGGAGAACCCGGTGACCCGGGCCATCACCGCGTCGGTGGTCAAGCTGGCCGGCGAACTTGGCATCGACGTGGTTGCCGAGGGCGTCTGCGAATCCCGGCATCTCGACATCCTTCAGGAGCTCGGCTGTCCCCTTGTCCAGGGATTCCTGCTGCATCGGCCGGAGCCGGTGGACGCATTCCTCCAGCGCTCCCATCATCCGGTCGTGCCGGTCCTCGGCCGGTAGCGGACCGGGAAGGCGGACCCGGTCAGAGACCGCTGCCGCTCGGCCCGTCGCTGGGCGGGTCATCGCCTGACGCCGGGTCGTAGGGCTCGACGTCGCCGATAAGGACCACAACGCCTTCGCTCATCGCGTCCTCGTATTCGTCACCGACCAGCGTGCTGTCGTCCGAACCCGGTGGTCCGCCGATCATGGTGTCGGCCCCCTGGCCCCCATGGATCAGATCAGCGCCGCCAGAACCCTCGAGCCGGTCAACGCCCGGGCCACCGAAGATGACGTCCGGCCCGCTGCCTCCGACAATCGGGTCGTCCCCCGACTCGCCGTAGAGGGCGTCGGATCCGGCTCCGCCCCGGATGTCGTCATCGCCTGGCCCGCCGAAGATCTGATCAGTTCCCTGGCCACCGCGAAGCAGGTCGTCGTCGGACCCGCCGAAGATGACGTCGATGCCGTCGCTCCCGCTGATGTCGTCATACCCGCTGCCGCCGAGGATGATGTCGTCACCGGCACCGCCAGTGATGATGTCATCGCCGGCACCACCGCAGATGATGTCGTTGCCGCCGCCCCCGACGATCTCGTCGTGGCCACCGAGCCCGAAGATGATGTCGTCGCCCGCAGTTCCGACCAGCATGTCCGCCATCTCGGTGCCGACGATCGTGGGCGAGAGTTGATCGCACAGGTCGGGGTTGTACCAGGTGATCGAAATCGTGATCGTGGTCTGCTGGCAACCCTCCGGCGAACAGACCTCATACAGCAGCTCCGAAGACCCACCAGCCCCGGGGTGGAACCGGACGAACGGTGTTGCGTCAAGCCCGAGGACCTGGGCGTAGTGCGCCGGGTCCTGCCGCAAGAGCCGCAGCGTGGTGGCGCTCACGTCCTCGGCGTCGTTGGCCAGGACAAACACGTCGACCCACATCGGGTCCCCGGTCGTCAGCACGAATCCGGCGAAGTCCGGATTGGCCACAACCACAGGCGGTGTGGGTGTGGCGGTTGTCTGAACTTCCGGCGCCGTCGATGTGGTGGCCGACGGCACCGTCGTTGTCGGTGAGGCCGATCCGGCGCCCGCCGTCTCGCCGACCCGGAAGGGATTGGTGGCCGGGGTGATACCCTGCCCGCCGCCCGGTTCCGAGCCGAGTCCTCGGTCATCGGTGCCGGACGCTCGCTCGGGGCCACCGGGGTCGAGCGGGACCGCCTGGATCCCGGTCGGGACGGCGCCGGAGCTCCGTACTGCGTTTCCGCTCCCGGCCCCGTCATCGTCACCGTCCTGACCGGTGATCGAGTTGAAGTCCGAAACCGGGTCCAAGGACTGGACGCTGACGGCTGCGCCCTGAATCAGCCAGGCGGCAGCAACGACCAGCAGGATGAGCGCTGCGATGGCCGCTGCCGCGGCGAGGGCGGCAAGGGCCCGCCGTTGCAACCCCTTCACCGCACTGAGGGACTTGCCGGTCCGATTCGCCGTCTCCTCCAGGGTGAGGTCGTCCTTGAACCGCAACTCGACGACCTTGCGCTGATCATCGGTCAGATTGGACAGCAGGCCGGAGACCCACATTCGCTCGACGAGGTGCTCGTCGAACGCCGAATTCCCGGGATCGGCCACCTCGACGAACTCGAGCGTCTGATCGAGTCTGACCACCCGTTTCTCATCGGCCAGACGGCTCCGCGCCACGTTGTAGAGGTAGCTCCACGCCCGCTCCGAGCTGGCGAACTCGAGCCTCGGCAGGCTCCGAAGGAACTCGGCGACCACCTGGTTTGCAAGGGCCTCGGGGTGATCAGCCCCGCGCCGGGCGAGGTAGCTCGAGACCTGGGGGATGCAGTGGGCCGCCACCTCGTTTGCGGCGTCCTCACTACCAGCGGCGGCCGCACGAACGACACCAAGAAACCCGGCTCGCCGGATCTCTGACCGCAAAACACTCCCCATGCCCAACCTCGTTCTTCACGCCACCGCCGACCTGCACCCGCACGCAGAAGCTCCTGGTCCGTACTAGCGATGGAAACCGCCACGGGGATATGGGATAGGGGAATTTCACTAGGCGCCAACCGCCCGGCGAGCGGAGGGGACGGCCCTCGAGCGGGTCAACCGGCGGTGGCGTGGCAGTTGTCGCCGTCACGGCGAAAATCGGCCGGACGCCTCCGGCTAGGCGGCGTCCAGGCCGGCGCGGATCTCGGCGATCAGCGATGCGGCCTCATCGATCGCTCGGCCGTCCAGAATGCGGCGCAGCAGGGCGGATGCAACAACAACCCCGTCGGCCTCCGCCGCCGCCACCCGGGCGGTCTCGGCGCTGGAGATACCAAAACC
>JBCCGJ010000233.1:0-9562 GCA_039029335.1 Actinomycetota bacterium
GGAACGCCAGCCGCGTGCCGTCCGGCGAAAACGATGCGCCGGTGTCCCGGTGGCCGTGGGTGAGTTGCCGATGGCCGTCACCGTCGACGGTGGTGGCATACAGGACCGAGCGATTGGTGTCGGTTTCCCGATCCGGCCAGGTGACCCCATAAACGAGGTCGGTGGTGTTCGGATGGAGGCGGATCTCGCCGACGGTTCGGAACCGGCAGAGGTCGGCCGGTTCGATCGCTCGGCGTCCGCCCGGTCCGTCGGTGCCGGGTGACGTGTCCGACGGGGCCACATTGTCTTCGGTCTTGTGCTCTGTGCTCACCGGCATCAACCTAGTGGGCCAACCCGGAACTCATGCGTCCGTCTCGACGGCCGTCGGAACCTCCGTCTGTGTCCTCGTCGTCCCGCTCACGCTCACGGGTGAGCGGAACTCCTGCGTCCTTGACGGAGGCACCGCTGGGTCGCGGACACGTCACCAGGACTTCCGGGCCGGCCCATGAGCGGGCCGGCAAACCGGATTTGGGACCACGTGGCACTCGAACAGGGCGCGAGGGCTAGGGTGTGCACCATGTCACCAGTAGAAGGTTGGTACCCGGACCCGGCAGGCGATCCGAGCCTCGAACGTTATTGGGACGGCGCAACGTGGACCAGCAACACCCGGCCGATCGGCGGCCCGGCGGCACCGCCCCCGCCGCCTCCGCCCGGTCCCGGTCAAGCCGCTCCGCCTCCACCGCCTCCTCCGGGCGCCGGTGTGGTCGACACCCCTCCGGCTCCGCCCGCACCCGGACCAGGTCCGGCGCCGATGGCGCCCCAGGGCGGCGGATTCGAAGCCAGCGGATTCGCGGCTGAAGCGGCGGCGCCGGCACCGATTCCGCCCGCACCGGCCTCCATCGATGCGGTGGACACCCCGGCCCCACCGGCTCCGTCCATGGGCGGGGGCGGCGGTATGGGAGGTGTTGGCGGTATCTCCACCGAGCTGCTGACCGATTCCCGCTTCGCCGAGAACCAGTCGAATGAGCGGGTGGTGCGCCAGAACAGCCGGTTGCTCAAGATCCGCCTCGGCGAGGATGTCCTGGCCAAGCAGGGGTCGATGGTCGCCTTCCAGGGCCAGATCGACTTCGACTACGAAGGGTCGGGCGCCGCCAAGTTCCTGAAGAAGGCGGTGACCGGCGAGGGGATGCCGCTCATGCGATGCACCGGCCAGGGTGAGCTGTTCCTGGCCGACAATGGGCAGCAGGTCCACATCATCACCCTTGAGGGCGCCGGTTTGACCGTCAACGGTCGCAACGTGTTGGCCTTCGAGCCGTCGCTGTCCTGGGACATCGAGCGGATCAAGGGTGCCGGCATGATGGCCGGTGGTCTCTTCAACACCAGGCTGGAGGGCCACGGCTGGGTCGCCATCACCACCGACGGGGACCCGGTCGTCCTGCAAACCGATCAGCCAACGTTCGCCGACACCGACGCCGCTGTTGCGTGGAGTTCGTCGTTGACCACGTCCATCAACCGGACGGTGAAGGCTCAGGCGTTTGTTGGTCGCGGATCCGGCGAGGCGGTCCAGCTGGCCTTCCAGGGTCAGGGCATCGTCATCGTGCAGCCGTCCGAGGGCGGCATCGTCCCACCCCATACCCACTAGGAGTCCCGCTTCCCCCGGCGGGGTGCGGTGCGGTCTGTCGGTTTGGTCGGCGGGTCAGCCGTCCACCACAACAAAGTCGACGTGGCGCTTCGCCACGTCGACACCGTCCACCCGGAGCTGCACGTGCTCGGCCAGCTTGCGCCCCTCGGAGGGGATGTTGCTGACGATCGCGGGCTCGGCGATCTGGGCCACCGCCCGTTCCCGCTTGCGGTCGATGCTGACGACAAACCCCTCGAACACCTCGCCGATGCTGTGCTCCAGGATCAACGCCTCCGCCATGTCCAGCATCGCCCGTTCCAGTGCGGACTCCCGCTGGCGAGACTGGCCCATCAGCGAGGGCAACTCGTCAAGGGCTTCCAGGGCCCATGCCGGTGGACGCTGGTCGGCGAAGAGAGCGAGCAGGATCTCGTTGCCGAACCGGTCCACCAACCGGCGGAGCGGTGCCGTCACGTGTGAGTACACCGAGGCGATCGCCCCGTGCTCCGGGTATCTCGGCGTGTCACCGTCGAACCCGACATATCCGGCACCTCGGAAACTCCGGGCCGCCTGCAGCAGGAACGCATTACAACTTGCCGTGTTCGGGGTCAGGCCGCGCACAAAGTCCGGGTAGGCCACGTCGTCAGGCCAGTCGAGGCCCAGGAACGCGGCCGTGTTGCGAAGTCGCTCGATCGCATCGGGGTAGGGGGGCGGCAACGTTCGGAGGATGCCGACGTTGGCGTCCCGCATCGTCGTGCCGGCCACGATGCCGGTCAGCAACGAGATCTGGGCGTTCCATCCCTCGACGGGAAGCGTCTTGTCGAACTCGAGGCGGTAGCTGCCGTCGTGTTCGCTGACCTCCTGGGCCGGCAGGTTGAGGCTGACCCCGCCGCGCTCCGCCTCCCGGTCCTGACGGAGGGTGCCGATCTCGGCCAACAACTGCATACGAGTATCGGTGCCGGCGTCGATCCGGTTCTGGGCCTCGGTGTAGGAGATCGCCTCGTCAACCGCGACCGTCGCCCTGGTCAGGTTCCAGGTGGTCGGCCGACCCTCGCCGTCCAGATCGATGGTCCAGAGCAGAGCCGGTTTCTCCGTACCGGCCAGCAGGCTGGCCCGATCCTCGCTGATGACCGGTGGGTGGAGCGGCGTTCTGGTGTCGGGGCTGTACAGCGTGGCGCCACGGTTCCGGGCTTCCAGGTCCACCGCACCGCCCGGTGTGAGGAACGCGCCGACGTCTGCGATGGCGTAGTGGACCCGGTACCCGTCCCCTTGTCGCTCGGCCATGAAGGCCTGATCAAGGTCGGTCGCTCCCGGGGGGTCGACCGCGACAAACGGCAGGTGGCGGGCGTCCTGCCGCTCCTGCCCGGTGGCGGAGGCCTGCTCGGCCTCGTGCAGTACCTCGGGGGAGAAACCCTGGGGAACGTCCAGTTCGGCTCGAATGGAGTCGAATGCCGACTCGAACGTCTGGGGGGCACGGAGAACGACTCGTGGCATGCCGTACAAACCTAGAGGAGCGAGCGGATCTTCCTCGCTTCGGGCGGAATTCGCCCCGGCCTGCGGTGATCAGAAACCGGGACGGTTTCGGTTGTTCGTCAGCTTGCCGTCGATGCGGGACATCACGTCGGTGAGGATGGCCAGCTCTTCGTCACCCATATGGTCGAAGAACCAGTTGTCGATGTCCCGGTCATGACCGACCTTCGCCGATGCAAGCGCATTGGCACCGTCGTCGGTGAGGATGGCCCACAGACCGCGCCGGTCGTCTTCGCATTCCTCCCTGGTCACGAAGTTGACCTCGGCCAAGCGGTCAACCCGATACGTCAACCGACTTCGGGAGACCAGCACCTGTCTGGCCAGGTCGCTCATGCGAAGGCGGCGGTCAGGAGCTCCCGATAACACCGAGAGAATCTCATAGTCGGTGAGATTCAGATGCGATCGCTGCTGAAGCTCTTGATCGAGCCGTTCCATCAGCTGGACGTTTGCCGAAAGGAAGACCCGCCAAGCTCTTTCCTTGCGCTCGTTGTCGTGATCCTCATGCACACAAAGAATCTTACGGTCAATTGGGGACGAGCATGTTGATCTTATGAGAGAATCAGCTTCAATTTCTTAGTACAGAATCCTCAGTCGGCAAGCGATACTCATAGTTGCAACTAGGTACGGGTCACCCATCCTGACGAGGGCAAACGCGGCATGGCCGGGTCGTTTGTTGGAGATGTCTTGGGAGAATCGACTCCCCAGATTTCTCCTGCATGGGGACACCCGAAATTTTTTGCTGTGAAAAAAGTAACTCGCCGGCCGGTTTTTACCTTTGGTACACGCCGTTCGGGATGGATTCACCGGCGCTGGCACTGCGGACACCACGTTGTTGTCCGGGCATCGATCACCGCCGAACGCAGCGGCGTATCGCATCGTCTGCACGGCTGACCCGCTCGTCCATATGCGGCCAGAGAATGCTGATTGTCGCCGGTTTGACCTTCAGCATCCCGGTAGTCGCGCAGCGTCGTTCCACCGTTATCGATGCCTTTTGCCAGCACGGTTCGCAGCGCGTCCAGCAGGAGACCGGCCCGTTCCTGGGACAATCTGGTCACCCGGGGGTTGATCGACGCCAGCCACAATGCCTCATCGGCGTAGATGTTCCCGACGCCGGCGATCGGCCGCTGTGATAGCAGCTGGGTTTTGAGCTTCCGTTTGCTTCTCCGCAGCAGCGACCAGAACCGTCTCGCATCCAGCTCGGGGTCGAACGGCTCCGGGCCAGCGGCGGCCAGAGTTGGGATGTCTCGGTAGTCCCCGGTGGGCACGACCCGGATTCGGCCGAACCGTCGCACATCGACGAATTGGAGCGTTCGACCGTCATCCAGCGCCCACCACGCCCGTAGGTACGGCGAACGGTCATCGGTTTCGGTCCGGTCATCGACCAGACGCAGCTGACCGGTCATGCCGAGATGGACCACCAGCTCCCGGTCGTCGTCGACACCAAAGAGCAGGAACTTGCCCCGCCTGCCGTCCCCGGTGAACCGGGCCCCGGTGATCGCTCTGGCCGGTGTGAACTTCGCCGAGGGATGTGAACCCGCCTCCACAACCGTGGCGCCGATCAGCGTCGGGCCCAGCTGTCGGCGCAGGGTCTCCACCTCGGGGAGTTCTGGCATGACAAACGGCGGTGCGACCTCAGGCCGCGCTGGCCGCCGACAGCTCTCTGGCGATCGCCTGACCGGAGCCGAGGGCGCCGTTGATCGACGGGTCGGTTGTGTGATCGCCGCAGACCCAGATCCCGTCTGCCGTCTTGACCGGCCCGCGCGCACCGAGTCCGACGGCCTGGATCGGTTGGGCCCGCTCGATTTCGTCCACCCGCAGGACCTCCCAGCCATCGACCTGTCCACCGAACCACTCACCGAGCTTCGACCGCATGTCGTCGACGAGGCCGGCACGAATCACCGGGGAGGAGACGACCACGTTGGTCGAACCGGCCGGTGCGTAGGCGTTGCTGACCCGGCTCATCACCACCAGCGAGTTGATGGGGTCGGTTCCGGCGGCGCTCAGCACCAGCACCGGCTCCTCGATGGGGGCCTCCGGCGCTGAGAACCACACGCTGGTCACCCCGCGCCAACCCCGGTCGGCGGCCGAGGTGAGCCTGGCCGCCTCGCTCTGGCCCGTTGCGACAACCACCTGATCGGCCGTGATCTGTTCGCCGTCCTCCAGCGTCACCTGACTGGCGGTGACCTCCCGCACGGGAGTGGACAGCCGCAGCGAACCGGCGGGGAGTCGGGCGGCCAACTGATCGGCGATGGCGCCCATCCCATTCGCCGGAACCGCAGCGTCGCCGGCGCTGAGCATTCGAAACACAAACTCGAGGACACGGCTGGAACCGGCGAGTGCCGGGTCAAGGGTGATCCCCGCGAAGAGCGGGGTCAGGAACCGCTCGATCATCCGCCCGCTGAAGCCGGCGTCCTCCAGCCGGGCCATCGCCGTGGTCTCCGGCCTTGTCCAGACCGACTCGAGGGTTCCCCGGTTGACCGCTCGACGGAAGGCGAGGATACGGGCCTTGTCGATGGGGGAGCCGATCGGTGCCCGGAGGGTGTCCAACAGCTTGGCGGGCTCCCGCAGCGGATCGCCGACCCGGTGGAAGGACCCGTCGAGATGGATCATGGCTCCGGGCGAGAACCGCTGCAGATCGAGTTTGTCGTAGTCCAGAATGTCCTGAGCGGCCGGGTAGGCCTCCAGAAGGATCTGAAAGCCCCGATCGAGGCGGAACCCGTTGACCACGTCGGTCCTGACCCGGCCACCCGGCCCGTCCGAAGCCTCAAGGACGGTGACCTGATGGCCCTGGCCGACCAGTTCGATTCCGGCCGCCATTCCGGCGAGACCCGCTCCAACAACTGCGATATCCACCCGACCGTTTCTACCACGTCCAGCGCCGGTTCGTTCGGCCGGACTACGTTGTGAAAAAGGCTGTCGAGAACGCCATGTCCCGTTCGACGTATCGGCAAGAACGGGGTCAGCCGTCGTCGTGGATCGGCGACGGGGCCCGACAACCAGGTGCGCGCAACACGGCGCTCGCCGCCAAGGAGGAAACCATGAAGTACGCCTGTCTCATCTACTCCGACTATCGGGACTCGAAGGCCAATCCCGACCCGTCCAGTCCAGAGTTCGAGCCGATCATGAACGGCTATTTCACGTTCACCGCGGACACGCAGACCGCTGGTGTCTACGTGGCGGGGGAGGCGCTCGACTCGATCGAGTCGGCAACCTCGGTGCAGGTCCGGGATGGCGACGTCATCACCACTGACGGTCCCTTCGCCGAGACGAAGGAACAGCTCGGCGGGTTCTACATCCTGGACTGCGACACGCTGGACGAGGCGATCAGCTGGGCGGCCAAGATTCCCCACGCCGCAACCGGCACCATCGAGATCCGCCCGGTCCCGAACTTCGACCAGCCGGGCTGATCTCCGGTCGGGCGTGACGTGCAACCGGCCGTGGCCACCCTTCGTCGGCCGACTCCTCCTGCGATGACGTCGTGAACAACGACGGCGTCAACCGACGCATCGAGGAGTTGGTCCGCGATGAGTGGCCCCGGCTGGTTGCGACGCTCGTCGGTGAGCTCGGGGATCTTTCGCTTGCCGAGGACGCGGCACAGGACGCGGCCGAGGTTGCCCTGACCCGCTGGCTCGACGACGGCATCCCCGACCGCCCGGGGGCATGGATCACCACGGTGGCCCGGCGGCGGGCGGTCGATCGGATCCGCCGGGAGCGAACCGGTAAGGAGAAGGCGGAGACACTTGCCCGTTTGGAGGCCAGAGCGGCGGCCGAGGATCCGGCGGGGGTTGTCGACGATCACCGGCCGGCCGGTGTCCTGCGGGACGAGCAGCTTGGCCTGGTCTTCGGCTGTTGCCACCCGGCGCTGTCCGTCGAGGCGCAGCTGGCGCTGACCCTGCGGTCGGTCGGCGGGTTGACCACCGGCGAGATCGCCAGGGCGTTCCTGGTCCCGGAGGCAACCATGGCCCAGCGGTTGGTCCGGGCGAAACGGAAGATCGCCAACGCCGCCATCCCGTTCCGTATCCCGGAGGACGCCGAACTGCTCTCCCGACTCGGTGTTGTCCATCAGGTGTTCTACCTGATCTTCAACGAGGGGTACGCCGCCTCGAGCGGTGACGAACTCATCCGCAGGGACCTGACCGGTGAGGCCATCCGACTGGCCCGGCTGTTGGCATCGCTGGTCAACGACGACCCGGAGACCCATGGGCAGCTGGCGCTGTTCCTGCTGATCGAGTCGCGTCGTGAGGCCAGGGTCGATGCATCCGGGGATCTGGTGCTGCTTGGCGATCAGAACCGGTCGTTGTGGGATCGGGGGCTGATCGCCGAAGGTGTGGAGGCGCTCGATCGAGCGTTGGCCTTCGGCAACCCCGGTCCGTACCAGATCGAGGCGGCCATCAATGCGGTCCACGCCGAAGCGGCCGAGGAGTCGGAGACCGACTGGGTGCAGATCGTCGCCCTCTATCGAGAACTCCGCCGCCACCGGCCGACGCCGATCACCACGTTGAACCTGGCCGTCGCGGTCTCCTACGCCGACAGTCCGTCTGCCGCATTGGGAATGCTCGACGAGCCGGAGCTGGCTTCGCGGCTCGACGACTACCTCTACTACCATTCGACGAGGGCCGATCTGCTCAGACGACTGGGGGATCCGGCGGCGGCCGAGGTGTACAGAAGGGCACGTACGTTGACCGAGAACGAAGCGGAACAGCGGTTCCTGGACGGCCGTCTTGCGGAACTGCAGTCATCGTCCGACGGGCCAACATGAGCAGCGGCGGGCCCGACAGCCCGGCCGATGTCGGCCAACTGGTCACCCCGGCGCTGGTTGTCGACCGGGCCGCCTTCGACCGGAACGTCGCAACGATGGCCGACGCCCGGCCGGGTGCGGCGCTTCGACCGCACGTCAAGGCCTTCAAATCAACGGCCCTCGCCCGCACGCTGGCCGATGCGGGCCACACCAACTTCTGTGGTGCAACCGTCCGGGAACTCGAGGGGATGGCGGCGGCGGGTCTCGGCCATGATCTGCTCCTGGCAAACGAGACGGTGGACTACCGTCGCCTCGGGGCGTTGGTCGAGGACGGCGCATCGATCACCGTGGCCATCGACTCATCAGCCACCATCGATGCGGCGGTTGCCGGCGGGGTGACGCAGGCGCTGATCGACGTTGACGTTGGGTTGCCGCGCTGCGGCTGCCAGGTCGACGAGGCGGGCCCGCTGGCCGACGAGGCGCGGCGGCGGGGGCTCGAGGTTCGGGGCGTCATGGGGTACGAGGGGCACCTCATGATGGTCACCGACCGGGCCGAGAAGCGGGAGCGGGTGGAGAAGTCGATGCGCCGGCTGCTGGCGGCCCACGAAGCCGTCGGTGGCGCCGTGGTCTCCGCCGGTGGGACCGGTACCTACGCCGCCAACACCTGGGCCAACGAGATCCAGGCCGGCTCGTACTGCCTGATGGACACCGACTACGCCAAGCTCGGGCTGCCGTTCGAGATCTCGATGTCGGTTGTTGCGTCGGTGATCTCGGTCAACGCCAGGGGTTGGTTCGTTGTCGACGCCGGACTGAAGGCGTTCGGCATGGACCACGGCGAGCCGACGTCGCTCCGCGGTGAGGTGATGTTCTGCTCCGATGAGCACACCACGCTGAAGCCACTCGACGGGGACCTGCCGTCCGTCGGGGATCGGATCCAACTGCTGCCGGCCCACGTCGACCCGACGGTTGCAAAACACAATCAGTTCTGGGTGGTCGGCGAACCGCAGGCGTCCGGTACTGACGAGGTTGCGTCACGGCCGATTCTCGACCGGTGGGAGGTCGACCTTCGGCACTGGTAGCCCGCCCCCTCCTCTCTCGCCAACCCTCTCTCGAAATTTGGGCTCACCGGCCACAAAACTTGTGGCCTGGATGCCCAAATTTCGGGGCTTGTGCGGTCAGGCGGAGGCGGCGGTTTCCCCTGCGGTGCCGGTACCGGTTCCCGTGGCGTTCCCGTTCGGCCTGATACCGAGGATTCGGCAGGTCGCGGCGGTCAGCTCCGCCCGATTCATCGTGTAGAAGTGGAAGTGGCGAACCCCGCGCTCGGCCAGCTCTCGGCACTGCTCTGCGGCGACGGTCGCCGCGACCAGCCGATGGACCTCCGGTGCTTCGTCCAGTCCGGCGAACAGCTCCGGCATCCACGCCGGAATGGTCGTACCGCATCGGCCTGCGAAGTTCGACACCCGGGAGAACGAACCGATCGGCATGATGCCCGCAACGATCGGGACGGAGATGCCGGCGGCCCTGCAGCGATCCTGGAAGCGGAGGAACGCATCGTTGTCGTAGAAGAACTGGGTGATCGCCCGATCGGCCCCCGCATCGATCTTCTCCTTGAGCGCGTCGATGTCGCCGGCCGGTGAACCGGCCTTCGGGTGGGTCTCCGGATAGGCGGCGACCGAGATCTCAACCCGATCACCGAC
>JBCCGJ010000234.1:0-9551 GCA_039029335.1 Actinomycetota bacterium
AGGAGCTCGAGCTCGTCGAGGGAGGCCTTTGTGTCCTCGGCGGACTGGCCGTCAACGGTCACCCCGACCAGGACGATCCGCTCCCGGAAGCTCTGATCGAGGAACCCGGCGTCTCCGCCGAGCGCGTCGGCACCGTACTCGCCGAACGCGCCGCGGTGATCGCCGACCTCCTCGCCGTTCTCCCCGTAGACCACGGCGTCGGCCTCGTCCTCGAACTGCTGGAGGAACTGCAGGTCTTCTTCGGACCGTTCATCACCCATCGATGATCACCTCCGCAACCCGCACCGCCGGACCGGTGAGGTGAATCTCGTCTGCGCCGATGGTCACCTCGGCGCTGCCGCCCGGCATCTCGACAACGATGTGGTCGTCCGCCAGGCCGGCGGCGTTCGCCGCCCATGCCGCTGCGACGGCTCCGGAGCCGCACGCCTGGGTGACACCGGCGCCGCGTTCCCACACCCGGAGCCGCAGCCGGCCCCGGTCAATCGGCGCGACGACGTGGACGTTGATTCCGGCCGGATAGTCGGCCTCGATCACCGGACCGATGAGGGCCATGTCCGCATCGCCGAGCTCATCGACAAATCCAACGAGGTGCGGGTTGCCAACGTCAACACCGCGCTGGTCGGTGATGGGCACCGACACCTCGGCCCATCGGTCGCTGGGCACCGGACCGTCGACCGCCTTACCCATACCGACCCGCACCATCGCGGTGCCGTCGGCCGATCCGGCGGGCCCGGCCCCAAGAATGCGGACCGGCCGGGCACCGGCGTCGGTGTCTACCGTGATCTCCTGGTCCTGGCTCCGCTCGAGCCCCTGGTGTTCGGCGATGGCCTGGCCGAGGCACCGGATGCCGTTGCCGCTGAGCTCGGCCCGGCTGCCGTCGGCGTTCCACAGCACCATCCGCCAGCGCCGGATCGGGCCGTCGGCCACCGCTTTCCCATCCTCCTGGTCGGCAGCGCCGGCGGGGACGGCAACGATCAGCCCGTCCGCACCGATGCCGGTGCGGCGGTCACACCACGCAACCGCATCCTCAGCGGTGAGTTGGCGCGCCGGGTCGACCGCGATGAGGAAGTCGTTCCCCAACCCGTGATGTTTGGTCAGCCGACACGACTCGGCGCGGCCCGCCTGTTCCGTTCTGTCTTGGGAGTCCCGGTCGTTCATGTTTACTCGGTGTTGTCCCCACCAGTGTCGCAGCTTCCCGGCCGGAAACGTATCGGGTTTCTTGCGACCGTCATTTCCCCCGCCCGGACGACTCGTCCGGCGCTGCTTGCGCCGCCCCGGACGGTGACGGGTCGGCCTGCCACCATCGGGCCACCCGCTCAACCAGGTCATCGGCCAGGGCCGGGAACCAGGTGATCCTCGGGTCCCGCCGGAACCACCGCTGTTGCCGCCGTGCGAACTTTCTGGTCCGTTTCCTCGCCTCGTCCAGCGCCTCCTCGAGGCCGGTTTCACCGTTGAGATGGGCCGCCAACTCCCGGTAGCCCAGCGCCTGGCCGGCGGTCCGGGACAGGCCGGTCCGCTGCAGACGGGCCACCTCGTCGAGGAACCCGTCAGCCATCTGAACCGAGTAGCGGGCGTCGATCCGTCGGTCCATCTCGTCACGGTCGATCTCCAGACCGGCCAGGCGGAACCGAGTCTCCCCGTAGTGATCGACACCGGGACCGAACGAGGAGAACGGCCGACCGGAACCGATCGTCACCTCCAGAGCCCGGACGATCCGCCGCCGGTTGGTCGGCAGCATCTTTGTCGCCGCCACCGGGTCGAGTGCTTCGACCCTTCGGTAGAGCGCAGCGGTGTCCGGCTCCGCCTCCAGCTCGGCCCGGACGTCTGGGAACTGGCCGGGGACGCTGAAGGCGTCAACCACCGCCCGGACGTAGAGGCCGGTGCCACCGACGACGATCGCCTGCCCGCCTCTGGCCTCGATGTCGGCCAGCACCGCCGCCACCTCCTCACCGAACCGGGCAACCGTGTAGTCCTCCCCGGGGTCGACGACGTCGATCAGGTGATGGGGCAGACCGCACCGCTCGGCCACCGTTGGTTTTGCCGTGCCGACGTCCATGCCGCGGTAGACCGCCATGGCATCGGCGGAGACGATCTCCACCCGGTCGAACCGCTGTCCGAGGGCAACCGCCAGCGATGATTTACCGGACGCCGTCGGTCCGATGATGACCAGCGGCGACGGAGGCGGCTCAGCCACCATCGGCGTCCGCACTCCCGGCGGTCCCGGCGCGCCCCGCCGGTTCCGCACCCGAGCCCGCGCCGAGCAGATGGGACACCAGGACGTAGTGTTCCAACGTGGCCACGTTCGGGTCCCGTCCGTACGAGGCATAGAACCGGAAGACCGCCTCCGGCCCGAACACCTGCTGCACGCTCTGATGGACGATCGCCAGGTCGAGGTGGCGGTCGGCCGGCAGCGCGTTGGCGCTGTCGGTGAACCCGACGAACCGGCCGTTGTGGACCAGGAGCCGGTCAAGGGTCGGCCTGCCGTGGCACACCACCAGCTCCGGCTGATCGCCGCTGTCCGGCCGACCGTCGAGGAGCAGGTCGAGCAGCTCCGCCGCGGTGTAGCGGCGGTAGGGCTCGGGGAGCCGGCCGGGGTCCACCAAGCCTGCGGCGACGGCGGCCCGGCATCGCTCGGCGATCACGGGCCAACCGCTCGGCACGGGGGCGCCGGCCTCGTCGACCGGAAACCGCTCGACCGCCGTCCCGTGCAGCGCCTGCATTCCGGCGCCGACGGCGGCCACCAGATCGTCGGGGTCCGGATGGAGGTCAGGACGATCTGCAGCGATACCGGATCCCGGCTCGGCCAGCGGTACGGCGAGTTCCAGGTACGGAGCGCGCCGCGGGTTCCCGGCCCGTTGCCCGTCGTCGGTGTGTTCGCTGTCCTCGGCCCGTTCCATCGTCCGCAAGTCTATTGACTGAGCCGATCAGGGCATCCGAGCGGTTGGCCGACCCGGCGTCCGGGGGTGATGCGCCGCTATCGATCGAGGTCGTTGTCGTAGGGGTACCCGCGGCCACAGCTCATGCCGGCCACCATGGCCATCAGGGTTGCCGCCACCGGCGCAGGGGCAACGACCTGATGGAGATGGTCCCCGCTGAGCCGGGTGGTCAACCACCCCTCCTCATACGCCTGGTCACAGGCCTGGGCGTACCCGGGCCCGAACGACAGGAAACCACGGCCGACGGTCGCCGGCAGCTCCGGCACCGGGCAGGACTGGTCGAACCACGTCCGCGGGACCGGCGGTGCTTCGTTGAACACCAGGTCCCGGGCCACGGGGTCGACCACAAGCCCGGACACGAGTGATCCCCACCACCGGGGCCACGGCGGCAGGTAGTCATCCGGACGGACCATGCCGTCCAGCATCTCGCCGTAGGACTCCAAGCTGGTGAACGCCTCGCCGGTCGGGAAACGACCGTCGACCAGGATCATCGCCCGGACGTCCCACCCCTTGCCGATGAGCTGACTGACCAGGTACGGCATCCGGGGACAGGCCGCCGAATGGCCGACCACAACGGTCTGGGTGCCCGCCGACGGAGGGTCGAGGGCCAGGATCTCGTTGACCCACGGCGTCACGTGGTCCAGGTCCGCCGCGGAGGTCATCGTGGTTCTGGCGATGGTCACCGACTGCCCGAGTTCATCCATCACCGCAGCGACCGGCCCCCAGCTTGCCGGGCCGAGCACGGGGCTCGGCACAAGCAGCCACCCGTGTGTCACTGGTTGCAAGGCATTCCCCTAAAGTCGCCTGGTCCGATATCGCACCATTCCAAACGGCGCCATCCCGCCGCAAGTTGAGCGGCAAAGATTCTACGGCGACCGGCCGAAAATGAGACGTCGGTGCCGGCCAGCCGGAGGGAATGGCGGGCCGGTCACCGACGCTCGATCAGACGGTGGAACCGCTGCCGACCCCGTCGACAGCGGTTGCCGTCCTAGTCGATGGCCAGGCTCTCCAGGGCCTCGAAGAGGTTGGCCTGCTGATCGAAGAGGTCATGGTCGGCCTCCTCGCCGGAGAGGGTCTGCGGAGCCTTGAAGTAGAAGCTCAGCCACTCCTGAATACCCGACCGGCCGGCCCTGGCCGCCAGGTCGAGGAACAGGACAAGGTCAAGCACCAGCGGGGCGGCCAGGATCGAGTCACGGCAGGAGAAGTCGATCTTGATCTCCATCGGATACCCCATCCACCCGAAGATGTCGATGGCGTCCCAGCCCTCCTTGTTGTCGCCCCGGGGCGGGTAGTAATTGATGCGAACAACGTGGTCGATCTCGCCGTAGAGCTCCGGATACGTCTCCGGTTCGAGGATCGTGTCCAGCACACCGAGCTTCGACGACTCCTTGGTCTTGAAGTTCTCCGGATCGTCGAGCACCTCACCGTCCCGGTTGCCGAGAATGTTGGTGGAGTACCAGCCTCGCAGCCCGAGCATCCTGGCTTTGAGTCCGGGGGCGACCAGCGTCTTCATCAGGGTCTGGCCGGTCTTGAAGTCCTTGCCGCAGATCGGCACGCCCTGCTGGGTTGCCAGCTCCAACATACAGGGCAGGTCGGTGGACAGGTTCGGGGCGCCGTTTGCGTAGGGAACCCCGGCCTGCAGTGCGGCGTAGGCGTAGATCTGGCTTGGCGAGATGTTTGTGTCGTTCTGCTTCAGCCCCTCCTCGAACGCGGCGAGGGTCTCGTGGACCTCGGAGGGTTCCTGGTAGGCCTCGGTCGAGCCGCACCAGACCATCACGATGCGGTCGCAGTTGTTGTCCGCTCGGAACCGCTCGATGTCGTCGATCAGGGCCAACGCCTGATCCCACTTGTTGGTCTCCGTCTTGACCCGATGACCGTCGAGGCGCTTCACCCACTCCTGGTCGAAGACGGCGTCCATGGCGACGATGGACTCCAGCTCGCCGGAGATCGAACCGAGATCGCCATCGTTCAGCACGCCGGCGGTCGTGGCCGCCTCAAGGCAGTTGGCGGAGATCGGATCCCAGCCGCCAAACACCAGATCGTTGATGTCTGCGAGGGCGACCGCATCGGTGATCGGCCGATCGGTGCCGTCCTGACGGGGCAGCCGTCCCATCTGGCTGAGCGAGCCGATCGGTGGTTTGATGCCGGCCCTGGCGGCGAGCACACCGGCGATGAAGGTTGAGGACACTGCACCGAGGCCCGGGAGCAGGACACCGAGTGTCCCGGATGCGTCGGCGGCGGCGTGGTTGTCGATCGAGTTCGTCATAGCCGTAATGCTAAGCAAACCTGTAGCATCAGATGGTATTGTTAAGTTATTCCGAAGTCTTGGTAAGGCTTTGTGATGCACCGCCCGCCTGCATCGCGATGGCGGGCCAACCAGGTCAGATCGAATCGGTCGGCGGCCGACGGAGACGCATCGCATGGAGGTCCCTGTGCTCAACCTCACCACCCACCAGCTGCAGTACCTGGTCACGATCAGCCGCTCGAACACGATGGCCGACGCCGCGAAGGAGCTGCACATCAGCCCGTCCGCCCTCAGCCAGGGCCTGTCGGAACTGGAACGACGGCTCGGTCTCCAACTCTTCCAGCGGACCGGCCGCAACCGGACGCTCACCAACCAGGGTCACCAGGTGGTTCGCCACGCCGAACGGATCCTGGCCGCCACCCGGGATCTGACCGTGTGGGTTGATGACGCGCTCAAAGGTGAACGGGGCCAGGTCCGGCTCGGCCTGATCGACATCGCCGCGGTCAGCTACTTCCCGGAGACGTTGATCCGGTATCGGTCGGCTCGGCCGCAAATCGACCTGCAGCTCAGCATCGGTCCGTCGGCCAACCTGACCAGGCAGCTCCTCGACGGACAGTTGGACGCCGCGGTCATCGTCGCTCCGGCCGACTCGGCTGATCGGGACCCCGCAGACCCGACCGCCGCCCTGACCATGGTCGAGCTATTCACCGAGGAGCTGGCCATCTACGCTCCCGGCTCCGTCCCCGGTGGTGCGCCGGTGGCGGCCGACGATCCCGCCCGGTGGGGTCCCTGGATCACCTTCCCACCGGAGTCGCACACCAGGCGGCATATCGCCAGGGCGCTGCGGGACCTCGGGGCCGAGTTTCGGGTTGAGGCGGAGTCCCACCAGCCGGAGGTGCTTCGCCAGATGGTCAACCTGGGTATGGGGTGGACGGTCCTGCCGGTGCTCCAGGCCGAGACGGAACCGAACCCGCTGCAACGGGCCAGGGAGGAGCCGTTGCTCAGCAGACGGCTGGTGATCGCCACCCGGTCCGGCAGCCCGCAGGATGCAGCGCTGACCGATCGGTTGGATCGGCTGCAGGCCAGCGCCGCAGCCAGGTCCTGATCGGCGGGCAGTCGCCGACGGCCCCGGGGCCGTCACCACCGGCCCAGCCGAACCGAACGCGTCCGTTTCGAGCGGGCCCCCGGGGTTGACGGGGTCGCCTCAGCCCAGGACGTAGCCCGCGCGGTGGCTGACGCCCAACACCTTCAGGCAGCGCGGGCAGGTCCACACGTAACCTCGACCGGCGTTTGCCTTGATGCTGCGGCTCATCAACCCGTTTATCTCCCTGTTGCAGAACGGGCAGACGGGATCGCGGTCCTCGGGCATCCGATAGTTCGTGAGCGTACGTTCGCGCCGAAACAGTCCCATGGGCCAGAGGTTAGGCCGACATCACCGGGATCTTGGTCCGGTGGCGGGGCCGTGCCGTGACCTCGACCAGCTCACCGAGTAGATATTGATGGGCGGCATCGGTTATCCGGGTGGTGACGTAGGTACCAACCCGTAGGGGCTCCGACGGGAAATGCACCAGCTTGTTGTGGGCGGTTCGGCCGGTCAGGACCGCCGGGTCCTTCTTGGACGGCCCCTCGACGACGACCTCTTCGATGCGACCGATTCTGGCCCGGTACTTGGCCAGCGCCGACCGTTCGATCACGGTACGCAGCCTGGCGTACCGGTCTTTGACCTCCTCGGGGTCACAGAACCGGTCAACCATGTCCGCCGCCTCTGTGCCCTCCCGGGGGGAGAAGACAAAGGTGTAGGCGCTGTCGAACCGGGCCTCGGCCGCCAGCTCAAGGGTTTCGGCGAAGTCCTCCTCGGTCTCGCCGGGGAAGCCGACGATGATGTCGGTGCTGACGGCCAGATCGTCGATGGTCTCCCGGGCTGCGGCCAGCTTGTCCAGGTAGCGAGTACCGGTGTAGCCCCGGTGCATAGCCTTGAGGATCCGGTCCGAGCCGGACTGGAGCGGAAAGTGGAGGTGGTTGACCACGGTTTCTGTCTCGGCCATGGCCTCAAAAACGTCCGGGGTCATGTCCTTGGGATGGGGGCTGGTGAACCGGACACGGCGAATACCCTCGAGCGACCCGACCTCCCGGAGGAGGGGCCCGAACTGCGGACGGAGCCGAACGTCGGTCTGCCCGGCCCGGCGGGCGGCGATGGCCAGATCCCGACCGTAGGAGTTGACATTCTGGCCCAGGAGGGTGATCTCGGTGACGCCGGCCCTGGCCAGTCCGGCCGCCTCATCGACGATGTCGGTGAACGGCCGGCTGATCTCCTCGCCCCGGACGGACGGCACGATGCAAAACGCACAGGAGTTGTCACAGCCGATCTGTATGGTCAGCCACGCCGAATAGTCGGTCTCCCGCTTTGCCGGGAGGGCGGAGGGGAAGGCCTCGGCCTCGCCCTGCATGGCCTCCTCCCAGATCTCGGTGATGGGGCCGTCGGCCTTCGCTTTGGCCAGCAGCTCCGTGGCCCGGTGGACGTTGTGGGTCCCGAAGACCACATCCACGTGGCCGGCGCGCTCCCGGATGCCGTCCCGATCCTTCTGGGCAAGGCAGCCGGCAACCACGATCTGCATGTCCGGGTTGTCCTCCTTGAGCACCTTCAGGTTGCCCAGGGCCCCGTACAGCTTGTTGTCCGCGTTCTCCCGGATACAGCAGGTGTTGAGCACAACAACGTCGGCCCCGTCCGCCGAGTCCGTCGACTCGTAGCCGTCGGCCTCGAGCAGCCCGGCGATCCGCTCGGAGTCGTGCTCGTTCATCTGGCAGCCGTAGGTCCGGAGATGGTACCGCTTCACCCGGTAAAGGGTAGGGGCCACGCCGCCCTTTGTGGTGCCCGGGCCGCGCCCGAAGCGACGTCGCCGACCGGTACTCTCAGTGGCACCGCGGACAGATCGATCGCTCCGGGACCCCACGGCGGTCCGGCAGGAGGGATCGATGATCCCGTTCCGCCGTAGCACGCCATGACCGTAGAATCCGACAACCAGCCCCGGCCGACCGGCGAGATTCCCATCGGGCCGCAGCTCCGAGCAAACGGCCCACGGGGGCTGCCGGGGTCGGCAGGAGGCCGGCAACGGCGACAACCGGTGTGGCCGGTGGCGGCAGGAGGCCGGCGATGGCTGCGGCTGCTCTGGCTGGCCGTTGGTCTGCTCGCCCTTTTGGCGGTCTGGGTCCTGCTCGGCATGCGTTGGCGGGCGGTCACCAACCCGTTGTTCATCGCCATGGTTGGCGTCATGCCGTTCCTCGCCGTCGGCCCGCTGCTGGTCGGCCTGCTCGGAGCCTGGTGGTCCCGTAACGTCAGCCTCCGGGTGGCGGCCGCCGTGACCCTCGTCGCCTTCGTCTACACGACCTCGCCGGTCGATGCGGTGCTCGGCTGTCGGGCTGACGGTGCAGTGGACTCCGGAGCGGACAACATCTTGACCGTCTACACGGCGAACGTGTGGTTCGAGCCGCCGGGTGGTCAGCCGGACCAGATCGGCGCGGCGATCGCCGCCGAGGACCCGGACATCGTGTTCCTCCAGGAGGTTCAGTGGGACTTCCTGACCGAGCTCCAGGCGGACCCCCGCCTCGACCGGTACGTCCACCGCACCACCGACATCCCCGGCATGCCGATCCAGGATCTGGTGTGGAGCAAGTGGCCGATCGAGGTGGCCTCCGTCGATGATCTGGCCAACGCCCGCTTCGTCCAGGCGACGATAAACACCCCGTCCGGTCAGCTGGTCGCAACCCCGATCCACCTCCAGGCGCCACTCGGCCAAACCAGCATCAACAACTGGCTGGCCCAGCACCGGCTGCTGGCCGAGGTGGATCGAAGCGTGCCCCGCATCATGGCCGGTGACTTCAACGCAACCCGGGACCACCAGCCGTTCCGCAGCCTGTTGCGCGCCGGCTGGACGGACGCCCACGAGATCAAGGGCTGCGGGTTGGACACCACGTGGCCGAGCGACGGCCGCCTGCCCGTGCCGGTCATGCGCCTGGACCACGTGCTGGTCACCGATCACTTCGAGGTGTTGGATCTGCGGCTTGGCGATCCCGGTGGCAGTGATCACCTGCCGGTGATCAGCACCCTGCGATTCAACCCTGCGGAGTGACCGAGCCTCGGCCCAGCCGCGGTCTCCCCGCCCCGGGTTCCAGTCCCAGGCCCGGGACTCGGACCGTGCGACGCTCCGCCCGCGCAACCCCTAGCCCGCAGCGCTCAACCCGCGCGATCGACAGCCCGTGCGTGCAGACCGTCCGATCGGGCAGCCTGCACAGCCCGTGTTTTCAGACTTGGCGGGCGGCTGCGTCGTCGGCCAGGACAACACTGTGGGCGGGGCGGATCAGCCCGGCCGGAA
>JBCCGJ010000235.1:0-9436 GCA_039029335.1 Actinomycetota bacterium
GATCGCAACCCGCTCCACTCCGACAAGCAGTTTTCCGACGTCGGTGGCTTTCCCAAGCCGATCCTCCACGGACTCTGCACCTACGGGTTCACCGGGCGGGCACTGCTGCACACCCTGTGTGACTCCGATCCGGATCGGTTCACGTCGATGGAGGTCCGGTTCAGCTCACCGGTCATGCCCGGCGAGGCGTTGACGGTCAAGGTCTGGAACAACGGCGCCGGCGCGGCCATTTTCCAGACCACCGGCGACGACGGCCGGGTGGTCATCGACAACGGTGGGGTCACGTACGGCTAGCACGCCATGTCCGTCGACACCGAGGCCGGCGAGGTTCCGACCCGGAACGAGGGTCGGCATTCCCACCGCAGCTCGGTCCTGCTGCTGTCCATCGACGGGGTTGCGCCCCGTCACCTCACACCGGCCATCGCACCGAGGCTGACGGCCCTCGCCCGCTCCGGGGCGTCCTGCTTCCGGGCGCGGTCGGTGATGCCCACGTTGACCCTGCCCGTCCACCTCTCGATGATCCGCGGGGTACCGCCGGACGTCCACGGGGTGACGGACAACGAGCCGAGGGCGGTTGACGCCGCCCCGTCGGTTCTGGCCGCGGCCCGCTCCGCCGGGCCCCGAACGGCCGTGTTCCAAACCTGGCAGCCGTTCACCTGCCTGTGGGAACCGGACGCGACCGACGTAATCCTGACCGCCGATCTGGGCTATGACCTGACGGCCGACGAGCTGGTGGTGGGGACCGTTTGCAGCCACCTCCGCCGGGCGGCGGCCCCTGCCGACCGGCCCGAGGTTGTGTTCGCCTACTTCTCCCTGCCGGACCTGGTCGGCCACGAGCACGGCTGGGACAGCGCGGCATATCGGGAGGCCGTCACCATGACGGACGGTCGCCTCGGTGCGCTGCTCGCCGCCGTCCCGACCGGCTGGAACGTGATGGTCACCACCGACCACGGTGGCCACGACAAGACCCACGGCACGTCCAGGCCGGAGGACATGGAAACCTTTCTGGTCGCCGCCGGACCGCAGATCCGGCCCGGTTCGGTCTGGTTGACCGCCTCGGTCCTCGACGTCGCCCCCACGGTGGCCGATCTTGCCGGTTTCGATCCGGCGGCGGTGTGGCACGGCCGGTCACTCGTCGGCGCCGAGACCGACCTGGCCGAACTACTCATGGACCTGGTCGCCGGTATGGCGGACCATCACTACGGCGAAGACGTCGACATGCTGTCCCATTCGCTCCAGACCGCGGCGGCGGCCCGGCGTCGCGGCGGCGACGAGGACCTCGTGCTGGCCGCACTGCTGCACGACCTCGGCCACGTCCTCCCGGTACCCGATGTGAGCGGCGACGCCGCAGGGGAATGGGGCCTTCCAGGTCATGCGACCGTGGCCGCGGACTTCCTGCAGCCGTACCTGCCGCCGTCGGTTGTCGAGCCGATTCGACTTCACGTCGAGGCGAAGCGCTACCTGGTGGCCGTCGATTCGGAGTATCGGGACCGTCTGAGCACCGCATCGGTGATGACGCTTGCGCAGCAGGGCGGGCCGCTGGACGGGGACGACGTCCAGGCGTTTGCCGACCGCCCCTTCCGAGCCGAAGCAGTACTGCTGCGGAAGGCCGACGACGACGGCAAGGTCGAGGGTCTTGTCGTTCCGCCGCTCGATGCCCACCGAGCCGGGTTGGAAACCGCGCTGGCCGGTGGGGGAACCCCGTCCCCCGGCACCGGCCGTGACGGGCACGCCGGTGTCGGGGCCCCGATCGCCGTCGACCCGGCGCTGGCCCGGCACGCCTGTCGTTGCCCGGAGTGTCGGGACCCCGGCAGCGATCAGTGCCTGCTGGACCCGTCAGACCTGGTGGGATGGTCCGTCGTGGCCGACCGCCCGACATCCGGCCTGCCGGCGGTTGAACGGGAGATCGACTTGGTCCATGCCGACGGCCGGCGCCACACGGCGCTCATTCCGCGGGCGGTGGATCCGGCGCCGACCCGGCAGCCCTGGGGGGCCGAACAGGGGGAGCGGCTCCGCGCGGGGGCGGTGTCGGTGAGCCGGCCCGACATGGAGCAGGTGGTCGCCCGCCGGTTGGCGGTGGACGGGGTGGCGTTGGTGACCGGAGTCCCCACCCAGCCGGGCCAGGTGCTGGGCGTCGCCCGCCGGCTCGGATTCGTCCGCGAGACCAACTACGGGCTGCTGTTCGATGTGGTCACCGAGCCGGACCCGGTCAACCTGGCCTACACCTCGCTCGGGCTACCGCTCCACACCGACAACCCGTATCGGGATCCGTGCCCGACCGTGCAGCTGCTCCACTGCCTCATCCAGGCCGGTGACGGCGGGGCCAGCGTGTTCGCCGATGGACTTCGCGCCGCCGAGTTGCTCCGGGCGAGCGCCCCCGATCTGTTCGACGCCCTGACCACCACCCCGATCGACTTCCGCTTTTACACCGGGGGCTCCGAGGAGCACCCCGCTGAGCCGCCGACCGAAGACGGGGCCGACGATGTCGACGGGGCCGACGGTGCGTCGTCCCCGGGGCCGGTCGACCTGCGCACCGTCCGGCCGGTGATCGAGCTGACGGTCGACGGGCGGGTTCGAGCGGTCAACGTCAACAGCCGGAGCATGGAGGCGCCGATCGGCCTGTCGGCAGCCGACGCGGCCCGGTTCTACGAGGCGTACGACGCCTTCAACCGGCTGCTGGCCCATCCGGACCAGGCGATCGAGATCACGCTCGGCCCCGGGGATCTGATCGCGTTCGACAACCGCCGGGTGCTGCACGGGCGGACCGGGTTCCACACGACCGCCCGGCGCCATCTCCAGGGCTGCTACATCGACATTGATGCGATCCGCTCGCTGGCGATCACCGGTCGGTGATGCCAATGGGTGAGCCGGCGAGGCCGGTATGCCCGCCGATCAGAACAGCTTCTGCTGCGGCCGCTCGATACCCCGGAGTTCGTCGTAGTCGACCTCGACCCAGTCGATCTCCCGATCGGCGGCCAGCGTCTTGGCCTGAAGCTTGATCTCCTGGGCGACGAACATCCCCCGCACCGGGGAGAGGTCCGGCTGACGGTTCAGGAAATCCAGGTAGCGGGTCAGCTGTTCGACCCCGTCGATTTCACCGCGGCGCTTGATCTCCACGGCAACCACCCGGTCCTCGGCGTCCCGACACAGCAGGTCCACCGGGCCGATCTCGGTTGGGAACTCCCGCCTGACCAGCTTCATCCCCTCCTCCAGCCGCTCCGGCTCGACCGCCAGCAGCTCCTGGAGATGGGCCTCCACACCGTCCTTCTGCAGGCCGGGATCCTCCCCAAACTCATGCGCAACGTCGCTGTGGACCTGATGCAGGGTGATGGTCAGCGCCTCGCCCTTCGGGTTGGTGACCACCCATTTGTCCTCCTCCTGAATCAGCAGGTTGGGGGCGTTCATCCAGTTCATCGGTTTGTAGGCCCCACCGTCGGAGTGGATGGCCACGCAGCCATCCGCTTTGACCATGATGAGGCGGGTGGCCCGGGGGAGGTGAGCGGTCAGTCGCCCGTCGTAGTCGACGGTGCAGTCGGCAATAACAAGACGCACCCCATGGTGTGTAGCAGGTCGGGCGACCGGTTGGCGACCACTCGACGGAGGGTGTCCGATTGTTACCGGCTACTCGATGTCGCGACCGCTCAGCCGCTTCTGGATGAGGGCCCGACGCTGCTTCAACTCGGCATACGACAGGCTTTCGGTGACCGACGGATCAACCCCGAACCCGGCCTTCACACCATCCAGGTCCAGTTCCCAGTTCTGCTGCGCCACGCCGAGCTGGGCGGCGATGGTCTGGCCGTGCGTGGTGGCGAAGTGGGTGGCCACGTCGGTCACCGCGGCGAACATGTCCAGCTCAGGGGCCAACGTGGCGATGGCCCCGTCGATGAAAATCAGGTTCTTGATGTACAGCATCAGTGACTTGGGCATCCGGGCCCCGTAGCCCAACAGCGCCTTGATGACCCGCTGGATCTCCTTGACCAGCTCCTCCGGTTCGAGGGCGGTCGGATCGAGCGGCGGGCCGTCGAGCTTCAGGTCGACGATGACGGCGTCGATGTCGGTGTCCTTCGGCAGTGCACCGAGGTCCCGCAGCGCGGCCACCTGGCCCTTCACGTCGTTGGTGGTGGCGGTCATCATCATCCGGAGGAACGCCTGCTGCTCCTCATCGGTGAGGCGTCCGGTGATGCCGAAGTCCATCAGCGCCGTCCGCCCGTCCGCCATGACAAACAGGTTGCCGCCGTGGAGGTCACCGTGGAAGATGCCGTGGAGGAACGCCCCCTCAAGGAAGCCGATCATGCCGGTGCGGATCACCGCCTGGGTGTCCACCCCCGCCTCCTTCATGCCGACCACGTCGTTGAAGTTGAAGCCGCTGAGCCGTTCCATGACGAGGGTTCGTTTTGTCACGTGAGTGGGATGAGGCCGGGGGACCACAAACCCTCGCTGGTCGAGCTTCACAAAAACCTCGGCAACGTCCAGCATGTTCGCCGCTTCGAGCCGGAAGTCAAGCTCCTCGATGATGGTCTCGGCGAACAGCTCGACAAGGGCGGGCGGATTGGCCAGGGCGGCCACCGGGATCCGGCCGACCAGGAACGGGGCGATCCACGCCAGCACCCGGAGGTCCTTGCGGACGAGGGTGTCGATGCCGGGTCGCTGGACCTTGATCACAACCTCCTCACCGCTCTTCAGCTCGGCGGCGTGAACCTGGGCGATCGATGCCGCGGCCAGCGGGGTTTGGTCGAGGGAGGCGAAGATCTGATCGATCGGTTTGCCGAGTTCGCTTTCCACGACCTCGGTCACCTGGTCGAAGCCGACCGCCGGAACCTGATCGCGACACTTCTTGCACTCCTCGACCAACTCCGTCGGGAACACACCCTCACCGGCGCTGATGATCTGGGCCAGCTTGATGTACGTCGGTCCGAGACGCTCGGCGGCCTCACGGAGCCTGCGCGACAGGTCGGCCCGGGAGTTGGGCCCCCGCTTGGCCAGGAGGTACCAGAGGCCGACTGCCCGACCGAGGACCAGCACAACGGTGATGGCCCGCCCGATCGGCGGGATACGGGGCGGACGGGTCAGATGGGGGAGCTGGCGTTGCTGCTGGCGACGAAGGATCTTGACCGCCCTGGCCCAGCGCAGGTGACTGGTTGCCATGCTCCATGGCGGGTTGTCGGAAAAGGATCCGAGGTGCAGATCGTCCGCCGCCGCCATCTGGTGGTTTTCAATCGAGGTAGACACTTGTTTCATTTTGCCGGATCCGTCGTCGGATCGGCGGGTCGGACGCCTGCAGAGTGTGAGCGGGCGGAGGGTTCGGTGTTCTCCACCGCTAGAAGTTCGGCTTGCGTTTCTCTCGGAGGGCGGCGACACCCTCCCGGTAGTCCGGCTCGCCCATCATTCCGGTGAGCAGCCGGAGCGACTCGGTGACCGAGGTGCCGATGTCCCGATGCTGGTCGAGGTAGACCTGTTGCCGGGTCGCGGCAAGCGAGCCGGCCGACACCGTTCCCGCCAGCTCCTCGGCGTAGGCGAGGGTCCGGGGCAGCAGGTCGTCCTCGTCGAACAGCTGGTTGATCAACCCCCACTGAAAGGCCTCGTCGGTGAGGAACGGGCGGGAGGTCAGCAGCACGTCCATCGCCCGGGTCAGACCCAGGTGCCGGGGGAGGAGCCAGGACAGCCCGAATTCCGGTGGCAGGTTGAGCTTGCCGTGGGCGGTGGTCAGCTTGGCCCCCGGTTTTGCGAAGCGAAGATCGGCGTAGCAGGCGAGGGCCAGACCCACCCCGGCCGCCGGCCCGTTGATGGCGGCGATGACCGGTTTGGTGAGGCCGAAGTGGTAGGCGAACTGGTGGTCGAAGTGGGGGCTCACCCCGAAGCCCGCCGGCGTGGCGTCGGCGCTCGCCTCCGCCTGGGGGTCACCCGCAGCGGCGAGGCCGTCGTCGTAGCCGCCACGCTCGGCGTGTCCCTCCAGGGCGTCGCTATCACCGCCGACGCAGAACGCCCGACCGGCGCCGGTCACCACGATGACCCGGACGGCGTCGTCGGCCTCGGCGGTGTTGATGCTGTACTTGTACTCGGCGTGCATCCGACCGGTCCAGGCGTTGCCCCGCTTCGGTCGGCTCAACGTTATGACCGCGGTGCGGCCTTCGATCCGGTACTCGGTTGCTCGTAGCTCCATGGGCCGAGCGTAGTGCCGCCCCCACCGCCACCAAATTTGGGCTCACCGGCCACAAATAGTGTTGGCGGTACGCCCAAATTTCGTCGGGCGGGTCAGGCGTTCAGGATGGCGAGGCAGCGCTCGGCCCACTCCTGGCGGCAGATAAGCAGATCGGGGAGGTAGACGTCCCGGTTGTTGTAGACCAGTGGTGTGCCGTCCAGCCGGGAGCAGTGCAGGCCGGCGGCGGCTGCGACGGCGACCGGGGCGCACGAGTCCCATTCGTACTGGCCACCGGAGTGGGCATAGATGTCGGCCTCACCTCGGACGACCGCCATGGCCTTCGCCCCGGCCGAACCCATCTCGATGTACTCGGCGTTGAGCTCGTTGGCCAGGTTGACCGCCGCGGGCGGGCGCCTGGTCCGGCTGACGATGACCCGGGGCACCTCACCGTTGGGTTCCGGAAGCACCGGTGCGGGCACGGTGGCGAGGGTCATCGGTTCCGCGGGAAGGGCCACCGCGCCGGCCGCCGGAGCGCCGTTGATGACCAGGGCGATGTGCACCGCCCAGTCCGTCCGCGGCGGTTCGCCGAACTCCCGGGTTCCATCCAGCGGGTCGACGATCCAGGTCCGGACCGCATCGAGCCGCTCGAGGCGGTCGGCGCCCTCCTCGGAAAGCACCGCATCATCGGGCCGCTCTTTTGTCAGCGTCTCCATGATGAACTGATGGGCCGCCTGATCTCCGGCGTCCTTGAGTGTGGGGTGGTCGGCGCCGTCGGCGATCATCCGATCCCGAAGGTCGACAAGGATCTTCCCCGTCTCGGTTGCCAGCCTGGCGGCCAGCGCATGATCGTCGGCGGTCGGTTCGGTGGTTGTGCCAGTCACGGCAGCCACCCTAACGTCCGCTCGCTGTCTTCTACGGCTTTGTGGTCCGCGCCGTTGCGCCGGCTGTTCCCTGCCCTTAGGGCTTTGCTGCTTCGCCGTGTGGTGAGCCGGCGTCGAGGTAGCAGTCCAGGTGGTACTGCTCGACCCGCTTCCACACGCCGTTCTCGTAGACGTTGCAGATCACCTGCTGATCACGATGCCTGGCCCGGAACTTGACCCGCTCACCACAGTGCGGACACTCGGCGGCACTGCCGGCTTCGATCAGCTTGATGACCGCTCGACTCTCCCACACCTCCGGGGCCGGAACCTTCGGCGGCGGCGTCTTGCCGGGCTTGTTGTCCTCAGGCCGGTCGGCGAGGGTGTTGGTAGGCGACATCCCCCACCATCGGCCGGGGCGGCTTGGGATTGAGGACTGCCGTCCTTTGGAACGGCCGCCCGGACCGACGGTTGCCGCCGGGCGGTGGCCGGACCGCCTAGCGGGTGAGCGGTTTGTAGGTCACCCGGGACGGCACGGCCTCGTCGCCGAGTTCCTTCATCCGGAACGCCTCGTATTCCGAGAAGTTGCCTTCGAACCACCGAACCTGGGAGTTGCCCTCGAACGACAGGATGTGGGTGGCAATGCGGTCGAGGAACCAGCGATCGTGGCTGATCACCACCGCACAGCCGGCGAATCGCTCGAGCCCGTCCTCCAGCGCTCGGAGCGTGTCGACGTCGAGGTCGTTTGTCGGCTCGTCGAGAAGCAGCACGTTGCCGCCCCGCTTGAGCACCCGGGCCAGGTGGACCCGGTTCCGCTCACCGCCGGAGAGAACCGACACGCTCTTCTGCTGATCCGAGCCACGGAAGTTGAACGATGCGACGTATGCCCGGCCGTTGACCTCCCGCCCACCGACCTCCAGGGTGTCGTGGCCTTCGGTGATGGCGTCGTAGACGCTGTCCTCGTCGTTCAGGACCTCACGGGACTGATCGACAAATGCCAGGTCAACCGTGCTGCCGACCGTGATCGTCCCGTCGTCCGGTTGCTCACCCTCGCCGGTGGCGGCGGCGATCAGCATGTTGAACAGCGTGGTCTTACCGGCGCCGTTGCCGCCGATGACCCCGACGATGCCCGCCGGCGGCAGCGAGAAGCTGAGGTCCTCGATGAGGAGCCGGTCGCCGAACCCCTTCGACAGGTTCTCCACCTCGATCACCTGATCGCCCAGCCGCTGGCCGGGTGGGATGTGGATCTGCACTTTCTCGTCCGCCGGGTTGTAGGACTCCGCCTCCTCCCGCAGGGACTCATACGCGGAGAGCCGGGCCCGACCCTTGGCCTGGCGAGCCTTCGGCGCCATCCGAACCCATTCGAGCTCCCTGGCCAGCGTCCGCTGCTTGGCGTCCTGCTCCCGCTTCTCCTGTTGCATCCGCGATGACTTCTGCTCGAGCCAGCTGCTGTAGTTGCCCTCGAACGGAATGCCCTTGCCCCGATCCAGCTCCAGGATCCACTTGGCCACGTTGTCGAGGAAGTACCGGTCGTGGGTGATGGCCACCACCGTTCCCTGATAGTCGGACAGGGTCCGCTCCAGCCAGGCGACGGACTCCGCATCGAGGTGGTTGGTCGGCTCGTCGAGGAGCAACAGATCGGGCTTTGACAGGAGCAGCCGGCACAGGGCCACCCGCCGACGTTCGCCGCCGGAGAGATGCTCGACGCCGGAGTCTTTCGGCGGCAGCCGCAGCGCCTCCATCGCAATGTCGATCGTGCGCTGCAGGTCCCAGGCGTTCGCCGCCTCGATCTTGGCCTCGAGGTCGGCTTGGGTGGCGCCGAGCTTTTCGAAGTCGGCATCGGGATCGCCCCAGCCCGCCAACACCTTGTCGTACTCGGCGAGGAGGCCGACAACCTCACCGGCGCCGTCCATCACATTGGCCTGCACATCCTTCGCCGGATCGAGCTTCGGCTCCTGCTCCAGGTAGCCGACGGTGAAGCCGGGCGTCAGCCGGGCATCACCGGTGAAACCGTCATCGATGCCGCCCATGATCTTGAGCAGCGACGACTTGCCGGCACCGTTCCCGCCGAGCACACCGATCTTGGCTCCGGGGTAGAACGACAGGGAGATGTTCTCCAGAACCTGACGGTCCGGCGGATGGAACCGACCGACCTTGTGCATGGTGTAGATGAACTGTGCCGACATGGGGGAGAGGCTCCCGGCGGCGACGGGTCCCGCGCCGCCACCGCTCTCGGCCCACCCACCGGGCCGGCGGCGGTCGGGCCCGCCAAAACGACGGAGAGGGTCCGGCCGGAACCGAACCCTCTCTCGTATCGTTTCACCAGCGCCGCAGTGCGGCGGGCGACTAGCGCTTCTTCGCTGCTGTCTTGGTGGTCTTCTTTGCAGCCTTCTTGGCGGGTGCCTTCTTCGCTGGTGTCTGGGTGGTCTTCTTTGCAGCC
>JBCCGJ010000236.1:0-9433 GCA_039029335.1 Actinomycetota bacterium
ATGATGGAGAATGATCTGGACACCGCGGGAGCGGTCGACCTGATGTTCCGCCTTGTCCGGGAGGCCAACACCGCCCTGGATGGTGGCGATGAAGCGGGCGGTGCAACGGCGGCCGCCGGCGCATCGGAGATCGCGGGCGCCCTCGGGTTGAGCCTCAGGTCCGGCGGTGCTGACGTGCCGGAGGGCATCATGGCGATGGTGGCAAGACGGCAGCAGGCCAGGGCGGACAGGGACTTCGCCACCGCCGATGAGCTGCGGGATCAGCTCACCGCAGCGGGCTGGGCCGTCGAGGACTCCGCTGACGGACCGGTTGTACTGCCACTGGCATGACCGATGCTCCTGAGGAGGAGATGACCATCGGGGAGGCGGCGCGGCGCATCGGTATCACCACGTCTGCGCTGCGGTTCTACGAGCGGAATGGGCTGATCAGTAGCAGGCGGACCTCCGGCGGCCAGCGGCGATACGGCAGGGATGTCCTCCGTCGGGTCGCCTTCATCCGGGCCGCTCAGAGCGTTGGGTTGAAGCTTGCCGAGATCCGCGAGTCGCTCGGGGAGCTGCCGGAAGACCGGGCGCCGACCCGGGACGAGTGGGAGGAGTTCGCCGTCATCTGGCGGCCCCGGCTCGACCAGCAGATCGCGGTTCTGGAGGCGATCAGGGACCGGCTGTCGGCCTGCATCGGCTGCGGGTGCCAGACACTCGATGCGTGTGGGGTGTTCAACCCCGGCGACAAGGCCGGGCAGCAGGGTCCCGGCGCCCACTACCTCCTCGACTGACAGCGGTTGGCCCGCCGGCGCACGAGGTGATGAGGCGCTCCTGGCCCGGCCACCGGTGCTAGTCGGCTTCGACCTTGGTGATGCTGCCGAGCGGTGTACCGTCCAGGCTTCTGGCCTGCGCATCCAATGCGGCAACACAGTCCCGGCACCAGTCCCTGGCCTCGTCCAGCGTGGCCAGTGGTGATACCGGCTCGCCGTGTTCGATCAGGCGAACCTGGAGGCGGCGGCCGCCGTCGGGGGTTGGGACGGCGTCGGGCGTGGCCTCGTTGTTGACGACCAGCAGATCGTGGTCATCCATGCGGAAGGCCGCTTTACGGCCACCGGTGGTGCCCTTGCCGCTCGACCGTTTGTTGACCGAGTGCAAGCGACCGTCCGCTTCGATGGCCACCAGTTTGTAGATCATGGAGGCCGTCGGGTGACCGGACCCGGTGATCAGGTTTGTGCCGACCAGGTAGCCGTCGATCGGTGCATCGGCCAGATCCCGGATGCTCCACTCGTCCAGGTCCCCGGAGACGATGATGCGGGCCCCGGATGCGCCCAGTTCGTCGAGCAGGCGTCTGGCGTTCGCCGACTCGACGGCGAGGTCGCCGGAGTCGATGCGGATGCCGCCGAGATTCGGCCCGGCCACCGCCACGGCGGCCCGAATACCGGCCGGAATGTCATAGGTGTCCACCAGATACGTGGTGTCGGAGCCGAGCAGGTCATGTTGGGCGTTGAACGCCTGCTCTTCGGAGTTGTGGGCCAGGATGAACGCATGCCCGATCGTTCCGATGGTGGGGATGCCGTAGGCTCGGCCCGCCTCCAGGTTCGACGTGGCCGCCGCACCGGCCAGATAGGCGGCCCGGGCCGCGTCGACCGAGCCGATTTCGTGGCCGCGCCGCGCCCCGCCCTCGATGACCGCCCTGCCGTCGGCCGCGTCGACCATTCTGGCCACCGCCGAGGCGACCGCCGCATCGTGGTTGAAGATCGAGAGCAAGACGGTTTCCAGCACGACCGCTTCGGCGAACGGCGCCTCGACGGTCAGAACCGGTGAGTTCGCACCGTAGAGGTCACCTTCCCGATAGCCCCAGATGTCGCCGGTGAACCGATAGGTGGACAGGTACGTGAGGGCGTCCGGGGAGATCACCTTGTTGTCGGCGAGCCAGGACAGTTCGTCGTCGGCGAACGTGAACCGACCGATGGCGTCCAGCGCCCGGGCGGTGCCCGCCACAACGCCGTACCCTCGATGTTCGGGGAGGCCCCTGGTGAAAAGCTCGAAGACCGAGCGTTTCGTGGCCTGTCCACTCCGCAGCGCGGCGTCCAGCATGGTCAGCTCATAGCGGTCGGTCAGCAGGGCGGTCGATCGGTTCATGGTTGGTTGCTCTCGATGGGATTCGGGTGTGCGGTCGATGCGGCCAGCCGGTCGAAGGAGGCATCGAGCAGACCGGCCAGATCTGCGGGGGCCAGCACGATCTCCAGACCGCGACGTCCTCCGCTCACGTGGACTTCCTCCAGCACCTCGGCACTGCTGTCGATGAACGTCCGAAGCCGCTTCCGCTGGCCGAGCGGCGAGATGCCGCCGACCACGTAGCCGGTCAGCCGCTGGGCCTGCGTGGGATCCGTCATGGCCGCCTTCTTCCCGCCCGCCGACCTTGCCAGCGCCTTCAGATCCAGCTGGTGGGCCACGGGGACGACGGCCACGACGGTCTCGGCCCCGTCAACCGTCGCCAGGAGCGTTTTGAACACGGCGGCCGGATCCAAACCGAGGGCGTCGACCGCCTCCAGCCCGTAGGAGGAGGCGGCCGGGTCGTGCTCGTAGCTGACCACCCGGTGGGCGACCCCGGCCTTTTCCAGCAACTTGATTGCGGGTGTCACCTTTGGAGTGTGGTCTGTTTACAATCGATCTCACAACTACAAACACCGGGGAGCTCGGGCACTGCCGGGCTGAGAGGACAGATCCGCTGTCGACCCGCCGAACCTGATCTGGTTAGTACCAGCGAAAGGGAGCGAAATGAAGATCCGTATGTTTGTCTTGGCGCTTTGCGCCATGCTGCTGGTTGCCGCGTGCGGCAGCGACGACGGCAACGCCGCCGATGACGCATCATCGTCTGCCTCGTCGCCCGCGTCGGCCTCCGAGGTGGCCGCGGCCGAAACCGAGGACCCGGATGACGGGGACGGAGGCTCCGACGATGCCGATGCCGAGGAACCCGTCGAGGAGACTCCGGTCGCGGTTGACGGCGACACCACCGTCCGCCTGCTGACCCATGACTCCTTTTCCGTCAGCGACGGCCTCTTTGACGCGTTCACCCTGGAGACCGGCATCACCGTCGAGGTGATCAGTGGTGGTGACGCGGGCGAGCTGGTTGCACGCTCGATCCTCAACATCGACCAGCCGGAGGGCGATGTGCTCTTCGGGATCGACAACACGTTCCTCCAGCGAGGTCTGGACGCCGACCTCTTCATCCCTCACCAGTCCCCGGGCCTTGCCTCGGTCCCGGACGAGCTCGAGCTTGATCCGGAGTTCCGGGTCACCCCGATCGATGTCGGCGACGTCTGTGTCAACTACTGGATCGATCAGGTGGCGGAGGTGCCGACCAGCCTGGACGATCTGACCGATCCGGCGTTGGCGTCCAGCCTGGTCACCATGGACCCGGAGACCTCGTCGCCGGGGTTTGCGTTCCTGCTGGCCACCATCGCCAAGTACGGCGAGGACGGCTGGGAAGACTACTGGCAGCAGTTGGCAGACGGTGGGATCACCGTCACCTCCGGGTGGTCTGATGCGTACTTCGGTGAATTCATCGCCGGTGGCGGGGACAAGGCCCTGGTCACCTCCTATGCATCCAGCCCGGTGGCCGAGGTGCTCTTTGCCGAGGAGCCGCTGGACAGTTCACCAACCGGTGTCCTCGCTGACAGCTGCTTTCGCCAGATCGAGTTCGCCGGTGTCCTGGCCGGCACCGAGGTCCCGGACGCCGCCGGACAGCTGATTGACTTCATGCTGTCCGACACGTTCCAGGAGGACATCCCGCTCAACATGTTCGTGTTCCCGGCCAACGCCGACACGGTCGTGCCGGAGTCGTTCGCCGCCCATGCGGTTGTTGTCGACTCCCCGCAGTCCCTCAGCCCGGAGGAGATCGAGGCCAACCGCAGCGATTGGACGGCTCGGTGGGCCGAAATCGTGCTTGGACGCTGACGCTGAGCGGTTCGACCGGTAGGAGCGGGCTCCGACCGGTGAGCCGGGGGATCAGGGCCGTCCAGGCCCTGATCCCGGTCCTCTTCCTCACGGTCATGGTGGCGTGGCCCATCTATTCGGTGATGAAGCGAAGCCTTGCCGACTCCGGTCCGGCCGATGTGCTTGAGGTGCTGAGCCGGGGGTCGATCGGACGGGTCCTCCTGTTCACCATCTGGCAGGCACTGGCGTCCGCCGGTTTGACCCTGCTCGTCGGCTTGCCGATCGCCCACGCCCTGAGTCGTTACCGATTCCGGGGCCGGGCCGCGCTGCGGGCTTTTGTGGTCATCCCGTTTGTCCTGCCGACGGTGGTGGTGGCTGCGGCGTTTGATGCGGTTTTCGAACGGTTCGCCATCCCGGCGGACCGCACGATCTGGGCGGTCCTGCTGGCCCACGTGTTCTTCAACGTTGCGGTGGTCGTTCGGGTGGTCGGCGGGTACTGGGCAAGGGTTGACCGCCGCCAGCTCGAGGTTGCGGCGACGTTGGGAGCGTCACCGCTCCGGGTGTGGTTCTCCATCACCCTCCGTCAGCTCGGTCCCGTCCTTGCCGGCTCGTTCCTGCTGGTGTTCCTCTTCTCGTTCACCAGCTTCGGGGTGATCCGCATCCTCGGCGGCCTACGGCGGGCCACCGTCGAAACCGAGATCTATCGGTACGCCATCTCCCGACAGGAGTTCGACGTCGCCGCCATCCTGGCCGGGCTGCAGATCGTTGTTGTCCTGGTGCTCTCCGTCCTGGCCGCCGGCTTCCAGCGTCGGCACGCCTCGGTCCAGCAGGGCAACTCCCGGCCGGTTCCGGTCAACACCGGAAGGCGACGGGTTCATCTCGGCGGGGTGCTGGTGCTGGTTGCGGTGGTGCTCGGGGCACCGATCGTGGTGCTGGTCGAGCAGTCGCTGCAGGTGGGGTCGGGGTACGGGTTCGACAACTACCGGCTGCTGACCGAACGGGTGAACCTGCTGCCGGTCTCGGCCGCGGCGGCCCTGCAGCGATCGGTCCTGTTCGCCCTCATCGCCGCGGCGGTCGCCGCCGGGGTCGGGTTGGCGGCATCCTTTGTCATCGAGCGGGGTGGGGTTGTCGGACGGGCGCTGGAGACGTTGGCGCTTTTGCCGCTCGGCATCTCGGCGGTCACCCTCGGGTTCGGGTACCTGTTGGGATTCACGCTGTTCGACCTGCGTCGGTCGACCTGGCTGGTGCCGGTGGCCCATGCCGTCATCGGTCTACCTTTTGTCCTTGCCGCGGTGCTGCCGGCCCTCCGGTCTATCAACCCCCGGGTCAGGGAGGCGGCGGCCACACTCGGCGCATCACCGGCAGTGGTCCGGCGAACGGTCGATTGGCCCTTGATCCGTCGGGCGTTGACCACCGGTGCCGGGTTTGCTGCCGCCGTGAGCCTGGGTGAGTTCGGGGCCACGTCGTTCCTGGGCCGTGGCCAGGACACCTTCACCGCGCCGCTCGCCGTCTTCCGGTTGCTGTCCAACCCCGGCCAGCAGCTCCGAGGGCAGGCGTTGGCCCTGAGTGTGATCATCGGGGTGCTTGTCGCGGGGCTTGCCGCACTGATCGAGTTCAGACGAGACGAGGGGGTGTCGCTGCTGTGAGTGGATTGGTGGTTGACGGGGTGACGGTCGCCTACGGCGACACTGCGGCGCTTGATCGCTTCGACCTCGTTGTGACGTCGGGGGAGATCATGGCCGTCCTCGGTCCGAGCGGGTCCGGCAAGTCAACCCTTCTGCGGGCGGTCGCCGGTCTGGAGCCGCTGACCACCGGCCGGATCACACTCGGCGGCCGGGATCTCGCCGGCGTGCCGACCCACCATCGGGAACTCGGCATGATGTTCCAGGACCACGGGCTGTTCACCCATCTGTCCGTTGGCCGGAACATCGGCTACGGGTTGCGGGTCGCCGGTGCGGGTCGGGCCGCCGAGCGGGCCAGGGTCTCGGAGCTGTTGGCACTGGTGGGCCTGGAAGGTTTTGCGGATCGGGCGCCGAACCAGCTTTCCGGCGGCGAGGCGCAACGGGTCGCCCTAGCCCGGGCACTCGCCCCCGAACCGGGACTGTTGATGCTGGACGAACCGCTCGGCTCGCTGGACCGGGCGCTCCGCGACCAGCTGACCGGGGATCTCCGCAGAATGCTGACCGAAATCGGGCAGACCGCGCTCCACGTCACACACGACCAGGCCGAGGCCTTTGCCATCGCCGACCGGGTCGCCGTGGTGTCGGCCGGGCGTCCGGTGGCGGTTGGTGCGCCGGCCGACCTGTGGGCGGAACCCGGTACCGAGTTCGTTGCCCGATTCCTCGGCCACCCGAATGTATGGAGCGTGACGGTCGACGGGCAGGGGACCGTTGCTGCCGGTGAGACGTTGCTCGGGCGGGTGGCCGACGATCACCCCCTACTGGCCGACGATCGCTCGGGAGCCACAACAACACAAGGTCGGCGGACACGGCGAGTGGTTGTTCCGGCGACGGCGCTGCGGCCGGTCAGCGCGGACCCCGACGCCGGGGACGCGCTCCCGTCGTTCGCTGCGCTGGTCACCGCGTCGGTGTTTCGACAGGGATTGTACGAGGTGACGGTTGAACCGGAGGACGATCGCAACGGTGGCCGGGGTCGGGTGACCGCAGTCATCGGTGATCCGGTCACCGTCGGAGCACCGATCCGGCTGGCGGTCGACTGCTCACAGCTGACGCCGCTCACCGGCGCAGCGACGTAACCGGCAGAGCGACGTAACCAGCGGCGCGATGGAACCGGCGCCCCGCGGACCGCGGTAGGTCAGCCGCCGAAGTCCCGATCGTCGAACCAGGAGCCGTGAAACCCGAACGGCACCCGCTGGGGGAGTGGTACCACCGCCACCGGCTCACCACCGACGTCCCGTGCGTCGAGGATCACAAAGTCACTGGACCGGTCCGCTCGGTTGTAGACGTAGCTGAGCAACCAACCGTGGTCCTCGCTCTCGGCGTCCTCCGCAGGAACAAAGACCGGCTCGCCCGGCAGCGCCTCCCTGCCGTAGTCCCGGAGCTCCGAGGTCCCCTTCTCCAGGTCGTACTTGATGATCGCGTTTCCATCGAGGCCACCGGCGCCGTAGCCGTATCGGTTCGGGAGACCGGTGAGGTGTTCGGCGACGCGGGGAAACTCGAACGGACGATCATCGAGGGCGGTCTCCTTGACCGCGCCGGCTGCCAGGTCGAACGACCAGCGATGCAGGGTGGCGTGGTCTCGGAAGTCGTCCGAGGACCGGGACCACAACCGTTCGTACCGTGCGGTGTCCACGTTGACGATGCCGTCGCCAGCGACGAACGCATTAAGCGGATGGAACACGTAGCACGGCTCCACCTCGAACCACTGGACGTCGGCTCCGCCGGCCGATGGCCCGTCGCCGGCGGACCGGGGCATGATCCCGACCCGGGCGCCGTAGTCATCGTCCCAGCGGTAGGGCATCGTTCCCTTCATGGCCAGGTCGAGGTCAAAGACCACCGGCAGGTCCATGAAGATGACGTGGTGTTCGGTGATGGCGAAGTCGTGGATCATCGTCGGTCCGGGGACGTCGATGACCTCGCTCTGTACCAGCCGCCCGTCCGCCGAGACGCGGTGGTAGGTCAGGTACGGCGGCAAGAAGCCGTAGCCGAAGAAGTGTTGCTCGCCGGTGACCGGACACGTCTTGGGGTGGGCGGTCATCGCCGTGTTCAGCTTGCCGTCGAAGTCGAAGACACCGACGGTTTCCAGATCTGGTGACAGCTCGCAGGGAAAGCTCGACTCGACGAGGGCCATGATCTTGCCGCCGTGACCGACGATGTGGGTGTTGCTCACACCGATGGTCCGGTCAACGTTGCCGCTTTTGTCCCGCATCCGCGCCTCCGGCTCGAGGAGGGCTCTGGTTCTGACCCAGCGGTTGCGGTACCAGTCGACGTTGCCGTCCCGGAGGCGGACACCGTGGATCATGCCGTCCCCGGCAAACCAGTGTCCGGAGGTCCCCGACTTGGGATTCGGACCGTTCCGGAAGTACCGGCCGTTCAACTCCTCGGGGATGGCCCCGATGACCGGCAGGTCGACCGCGGAGACCTCCTCATCGACCGGCGCGTAGTTTCCTTTAAGGTGAAACGGCAATTTGTCCGATGATTCCGTCACAGTCACTTCGTAGTCACCTCAGAGTTGTATCGGGCGAATTCCCCTCGGCCGGCCCGCTCAGGCGGTCCGAAGGCCGACCTTGACGATTTTCGTCTAAAGGTACCCCGAGTGTCGCACCGATAGCCCGGGAATGCAGACTCGTCGCCGCCTCGCGGTCGCTGTATCGATACTCGCCGTTCAGATCCTGTCGCTGGCTATTGCCACCGACATTCTCGGCGCGGACGTCTCGGACTTTGCCACGCCGACAACCCAAACCGAGGCGACGGGCACCGAGTCGGACCTTGACGAGTCCGGGACCGGGGAAACCGAAGCCGACGAAGCGGCCATCGGGGCGTTCGAACCGCCCCAGCAGTTCAACGGGCCGGACCAGGCAACCACCTCGACAACCGCCACAACCGCCGTCGCCGAGGCCACTTCCACAACCGCCGTCGCCGAGGCCACCACGACCGTGACCGAGGTGCCCGACACGATCGAGGTTCCGGCGTCCAGCGAGGTTCCGGTAACCACGGAGGCCCCCGCCGAGGCCCCGGGAACGACGGCGGCGGCTGTCGCCCCGACAACGGCGGCAACCGAGCCGACCCAGCCCCTGACCGAGGCCCCGTCGTCCACCACACCGCCGGCGCTGGCCGAGACCGATCCAACCACAACCTCGCTCGCCACCGCCCCGGCGCCCACCTCAAGCACCGTTCAGACCGACACCACCGACGGCTCGACCCCGGCCACCTCCACCGCGGCCACGACAACCCCGACAACCTCTCCGGCGGTCACAAGCCCGGCAACGTCCGCTCCCGGCTCGACGGCCCCCGCCGAGACGACCCCGGGCGCTGGGACCCCGGTGACGACCGAGCCGTCCACGGCCACCACCTCGCCGCCGACCACCGCGACAACACTGCCGCCGACCACCACCACAACAACGTCCCCAACGACGACGACAACGACAACGACAACAACGACGACCACAACAACGACGACCACCACGACCCTGCCGCCGACCACCCTGCCCCCCAGCACCCTGCCGCCGACCACCCCGGCCCCCACCACGGTGGCGCCGACCACAACTGTTCCGCCAACCACCATCCCGCCGACAACAACCACGATCGCGACCACAACCCTTCCACCGACGACGGCGGCCACCGACGGCTCGGCCAACAACGGCCTCGAGTCGATGCGCAACAGCAACCCGCTGTTCAGCCAGTACGCGTCCGTTCCGTCGGCCAGCCTGAGCCTGCAGGCCCTCACCGAACCGGCGCCGAGAACCGACAACGGTTCGGTCGGCGACGGCCAGTTCCGGGCGGCCTGTGAATACTCCCACTTCGCCTACGACGACCCGATCATCTATCCGAAC
>JBCCGJ010000237.1:0-9388 GCA_039029335.1 Actinomycetota bacterium
CCAGTGCGCAGGGGTAGGCCGCTCCTCGGCCGGGGAGGTCAGTCGGCTGGGCAGACCAACGATGTCAGTCCGGCAGTCAGCCCAGCAGTCCGACGAAGTAAGGCCAGCAGACCGACGAAGTAAGGCCGGCAGACCGACGAAGGCAGCCCAGCAGACCGACGAAGGCAGTCCGGCAGTCAGCCCAGCAGTCCGACGAAGTAAGGCCGGCAGACCGACGAAGTCAGCCCAGCAGACCGACGATGTCAGTCCGGCAGTGCGCCGGTTTCCAGCAGGGCGACAAAGGCCGCTTCATCAAGGACCGGCACACCGAGGGTCTCCGCTTTTGTCAGCTTCGATGCACCGGGGTCCGCGCCGACCACCAGCGCAGTGGTCTTCTTGGAGACCGAGCCGGGGTTCTTGCCGCCCCGAGACTTGATGGCGTCCGCCGCGCCGTCCCGGGAAAATCCGTCAAGGGTGCCACTGACCACGATGGAGAGCCCCTCGAGGACCTGGGGTACGTCGGCGACCTCCGGGCCTTCCAGGTTCACCCCGGCGGACCGGAACTTCTCCACCAGTTCGCCGGTCTCCGGTGTGTCGAAGTACTGGGCGACGCTGGCGGCGATGGTGGGACCGACCCCGTCAACTGCGGCCATCTCCTCGGCGTTGGCGGCGGCGATGGCGTCCAGGTGGCCGAACGATGCGGCCAGCACCTCCGCCCCGGCGGGGCCGAGGTGGCGGATGCCGAGGCCGACCAGCAGGTTGGCCAACGGCCGATCCTTCGACGCCCCGATGGCGGCCTGCAAGTTGTCGATGGAGGTCTGACCGAACCCCTCGAGCTTGGCCACCTCCTCCCAGTCGATCGCGTAGATGTCCCCGACGTCCGCGATGAACCCACGCTCGATGAAGAGGGCGACCCGGCTCTCCCCCATCCCCTCGATGTCCATCGCCCCACGAGACGTGAAGTGTTCGATCCGGCCCTGTCGTTGCGCCGGGCAGACCGGATTCTGGCAGAAATTGTGGGCCTCACCCTCTGGCCGGACCAGCGGCGTCCCGCACGCCGGGCAGCTTTCGGGAAACTTCCACCGCCGCAGCCGCTTCGGCCGCTCCGACAGAACGGGGCCCAACACCTCCGGGATGACGTCTCCGGCTTTGCGGACGATGACGGTGTCCCCGGGGTGGACGTCCTTCAGACGGACCTGGTCGTCGTTGTGGAGGGTGGCCACCTGGACGGTCGAACCGCCGACAAAAACCGGTTCGAGGACGGCGAACGGCGTGGCTTTCCCGGTGCGACCGATGGAGACCTGGATGTCCAGCAGTTTGGTTGTCCGTTCCTCCGGTGGGAACTTGACCGCAATTGCCCACCGCGGCGCCTTTGCGGTGGCTCCGAGGGCCTCCTGCCGGGCCAGGCCATCAACCTTGACCACCGCACCGTCAATCTCATACGGCAGATCGTGGCGGCTGGCCAGCCAATGATCGGTGTAGGCGACGACGTCGTCGATGGTGTCAACCAGCCGACGCTCCGGGTTGACCGGCAGGCCGAGCTCACCGAGCCAGTCGAGTGCTGCGGCGTGACCGCCAAGATCCGGGCCGCCCTCGACAACACCGAGCTGATAGGACCAGAATGCCAGACCACGCCCGGCGGTGACCGCCGGGTCCTTCTGCCGGAGACTCCCGGCCGCGGTGTTGCGCGGGTTTGCGTACCGAGGCAGGCCGGCTGCCTCCTGCGCCTCATTGAGGGCCTCAAAAACCGGGATCGGCATGTAGACCTCACCCCGGACCTCCACCACCGCCGGTGGTGCGTCACCGCTGAGCCGCTCCGGGATGACCGAGATACCCCGGACATTGGCGGTGATGTCCTCTCCGACCCGGCCGTTGCCCCGGGTGGCGGCCTGGATCAGAACACCGTTCTCATACCGGAGCGAGCAGGCCACACCATCGATCTTGAGTTCACATACGTACCCGACCGGCGCCGAGCGGGCTGCGGCCAGCGCTGCAGCCTCCCGCGCCGCCGCAGCGGCCTGTTCGGCCTCCGCATCATCCGAGTCCGCCGCATCGGCGGCATCGACATCGGCATCGGCATCGGCATCGGCATCGGGCGGCGGTTCCGGCACGTCCGGTTCCAGGTCGAGGCCCTTGGCCACCCGGGACGCCCAACCGTCCAACTCCTCGCGGTTGAAGGCGTTGTCCAGGCTCATCATGGGCAGGGCGTGGGTGACCGGGGCGAACGCGGTGGAGGGCGCACCACCGACCTGGGCGGTGGGTGTGTCCGCCACGATCAGGGACGGATCGGCCGCCTCAAGGGCCTGCAGTTCCCGAACCAGCAGGTCATAGTCCGCGTCCGGGATCTCCGGGGCGTCCTCGGTGTGGTACCGCTGGTTGTGATAAGCGATCAGGTCCCGAAGCTCGGCCGCCCGCGCCGCGGGGTCCTGTGGGCCTTCTGTCGCGGGCGGTCGTTGGTCCTGAGAAGCTGGTGACGTATTCCCCACACCCAGAGACTAGCTGGCCCCACCGACAGCCGAGCCCGACCCTTTCGGGAACCGAACCGGTCGGTTTCCGGCCTCTCGAATCAGTCGACGATGGCCTGGTAGACCAGCGATCGGAAGTCCCGGTCCGGGGCCTCAACACCGGTCATGTACTGGCTCATGAACACCCCGTAGAGGTCCTCGGCCGGATCAACCCAGTAGTAGGTCTTTGCCGCGCCGGCCCAGCCGAACTCGCCGTCCGACCCGGTACCGCCGTGCCTGCCGACGTCGAGCAGTACCCGCGAGCCGAGCCCGAACCCCCATCCCAGGTTCACGGTCCCCAGAATCTCGTACGGCATGAGTTCGGGAGGCAGGTGGTTCCGATGCATGAGCTCCAGGGTCTTCCGCCCGATCAGGCGGTGCTCGCCGAACCGGCCCCCGGCCAGCAACATCTGGGCGAACCGGGCGTAGTCGCCGATGGTGGAGAACAGACCGAGCCCGCCGCGGACGAACGTGTCCGGAGCGTCGACCGGATAGGTCTCGGACACGTCGATCCGCTCGTTGAATCCGCCGAGGGCGGCTTCTATCAACTGCCCGGCGTGGTAGTCCCGGCCGACCAGATCCGGCAGCCCGTACATCGCCGACAGCCGGTGCCGCTCCGCCGGCTCAACCCCGAAGCCGGTGTCGACCATCCCCAGCGGTTCGAAGATCCGCTCGGCCAGGAACCCGCCGAGCGGCCCGTCGGCCAGCACCTCGATCAACCGGGCCGCAACATCGATGCCAACGCTGTAGTGCCAGCGGGTGCCGGGCTGAAACGCCAATGGGATCTCGGCCAGGGCGTCGGTCACCGCCTCCAGCGATCGGGTTGCGTCGTTCATGATGCGAGCCTCCCGGTACCGGGCCGCAACCTCGTTGTCCATCATGAAGTCATACGTCAGGCCGCTGGTGTGGCTCAGCAGGTCGCGGATCTGCATGGGCCTCGCCTGGTCGACGAGCGATCCGTCCGGTCCTGCCACCTTGGTCCCCAGAAATGCCGGCAGGTACTTGGCCACCGGCTGGTCCAGCTGGTACGCACCCTCCTCGTGCAGCATCATCAGCGCGGTCGACACCACCGGTTTTGTCATCGAGTAGATCCGGAAGATCGTGTCCGCAGTCATCGGCTCGCCGGCCTCCCGGTCACGATGGCCGAACTGGGCGGCGTGGACCACCTCGCCCCGGCGACCGATGAGCGTGCTGATTCCGGCCACCTCCCCGGTGGCGACATAACGCTCCATGACCGGGGCCACCCGTTCGAGCCTGGCCGAACTCATGCCCACCGACTCCGGTGTTGCGGTGACTGCGGCGGTGACTGCGCTTTCTGGTGATCCGGTCTGGTTCATCGTGATGTCTCCTTTGCCGGAATCATGATGCGGCACCGCCGCGGCGGCGGCAACCCGGCGACGGAGCGCCAAACCGCCGATCCGATCGGCCGGGACAGGTCCTCGATCAGGCACACTGGGAATCGATGCTTCTCGATCGTCTCGGACTCTGGCCGGCACGGGCAATCTGGCTTGCGGCACCGCTGACAACTGGCGCGGCGCTGTCTCAGACCCTCGAATCCGAAGCCTCCACTCCCGCGCTGATCGTGGAGATCGCGCTGTGGTTGGCCTGGTTTGTTGTCCTTGTTGCCGGCCTGACACCGTCACCACGAAGTCTCACGGTGGTTCGGGTCATGGCGCCGGCCGCGTTCGGCGCCTGTGTGCTCGTCGGGTTCTCCGGTCACTGGACCGGCACAACACTGCTGGGGCTCGGCTGGGCGGCCCTGTTCACCGCGGTGGCGTTCCTGCCGACCGTCGGGGACGTGATGGTCAACGGCTCTGCCTACGGGTCGGAGCGGCGGATGACGCTGCGACCGCCTGCCTTTGTGCTGCTCGGTCCGGCCCAGTTGGCCTGGCTGGTGATCTTCGGCGGGTTGGTCTGCTGGGCGGTGTTGCTGCTGGCCGAACGGTACGTGCTGGCCGCCATCGCCCTTGTGGTCGGTGCCGGCGCCGTGTGGGCCGGGGCGCGGATCCTCCACCAACTGGCCCGCCGATGGGTGGTGTTCGTCCCGGCGGGGTTTGTCATCCACGACCCGCTTCTCCTGGTGGACGCCATCCTGCTGCGCCGGAACGAGGTGACCAGGCTCGGCCCTGCGCTCGAGGGCCCACCCCCGGTGGGCGCAACGCGGACTGGAGCACCGACGGATCGGAGCGGCGGGAGCGAGCCCGAGGGTGACCCCGATCACCGAGCAGCCGACGCCACGGACCGGAACGGCTTCGGGAACGGCGGCAGTCGAAACGGCAGTGCCCGCAACGGAGGCGGCGATCACGCCGGTGATGGGCCGTTTCAGGATCTGTCCGGCGGGGCGCTCGGCCTTGCGCTGGAAGTGGCGCTCCGCTCACCGACACCGGTCACGGTCCGGGAGCGTGGGCAGGCCAGGAACACCGAATTGGGGACCATCGTGTTCACCCCGACCCTGCCGGGGGCGATGCTCCGAGAGGCCAGGATCCGGGGGTTGAAGATCGCCAGCGCCGACGGCGACTGAGCGGTATCGACGGGCTCAGTCGGGCAGGCGGTCGGTCAGGCGGGCAGACGGCTCGGTCGGTCAGCCGGGCAGGCGGTCGGTCAGCCGACCACGGACGGGTCGGGAATCACCGAGCGAACCAGGAATTGGAACGATGACCAGCCGACGCCGGGGCTTTCCGCCCACTCGGCCAACGCCTTTGCCGACTCGTCGGAGACCGCCACCGCCTCCGGTGCTTTGACGTGGACCTCGGCGACCCGGTCCGCCATCACAAAGAACCCAACGGCTTCCGCCACCGATCCGCCGACGGTCAACGGTCCGTGATTCCGGAGGAAACAAAGCTTGGTCGACCCCATCGCGGCGGCGATGCGCTGTCCCGTCTCGTAGTCGGTGACGTTCAGTTCCTCGCCGTCGAAGATCGACTGACTGAACACGAACGAACACGCCTCCTGGCTGATCGCCCGGAACGGCTTGAGGTTGGCCGACCACGGGGTGCCGTACGCCGTGTGGGTGTGAACCGCGGCCACGATCTCCGGTCTGGCGTCGTGGACCGGCATATGGATGTGGTAGGCGGTCTCGTTGATCTCACCGTCACCCTCGACCACCGAGCCGTCTGGCCCGACAAGGACAAGGTCGGCCACGGTGGCCTGGCCGAACGGCACGCCGTACCGCAACAACCAGAAACAGTCCGTCCGCTCCGGGTCCCGCGCGCTGATGTGGCCGTCGCCCAGCTGGCCCCATCGGAGCGCGGCGAACGCCCGGTAGCCGAGCGCGCACTCACGCTTGCGGACCAGCCGCTCCTCGGCCGGGTCGTCGAGGGTTGTGGGGCCGGCGTGGCGGGCAAGCTGCGGGTAGTCCATACCCAATGGTAAACCCGAGGGCTGTCCGGAGGGAAGCGGTGGGTCCGGCCGACGGAGGGGCCGGCGGGCCGATCAGTCCAACGAGTAGACGTCGTAGGTGACGGACTCCGCCCCGGCAACACCGATGCCGACCGCCTGCACGTCGTTGAGCCAGGCGTAGGCCTCCGCGCCGGTCTCGAATCGTGGAGCCGAGCGGATGGCGGTGGTTCGGTCCTCCTGCGGCGTCCCGATGCCGTTGTAGGTCATGAGGATGGCCTCGCCGTCGTCGGTTACCAGCTGCAGCCGGACGTCGAGGTGGATCGTCCCGTTCGGTCTGCTGTGGACCCAGTCACCGCCCGGCGGGACGATCGTGCCTTTGATACGGGGGCCCTCGAAGGTCCCGCCGCTCACCGGGGCGATGATTCGCGTCCCGGCCGGGCCGTTCCGAATGACGGCACTGGACAGATCGCCGAGCTCGGCGGTCATCGTGAACAGGTGGGTCGCAGCGAGCTGGGTTTCGGCCATGGGTGCACGCTACGAACCGCCCGATGGGCCGTCAATCCGAGTCCGCCCACCGCCGCGTCTCAACCGCCGACAACCGGCCTGGTGTGCCCGATGACACACCAACAGGAATTCCGAGCTATTGGCTCGGGAATCGGCCACACTGAGAAGATGACCGCGCTCGACGACCTGCTGGCCATGTCCGGATTTGCCCTTCTCGACGGAGCGACCGGCACCGAACTGTTCAAGCGGGGCCTCGACTCCGGAGATCCTCCCGAAGCGTGGAACCTGGAGGAGCAGGACAAGATTCGGGACGCCTATCGGGTGTACGTCAACGCCGGGTCGGACATCTTCCTGACGAACAGTTTCGGTGGTACCCACTACCGGCTGGCGCTCCACAAGATGGAGGACCAGGTCGAGGAACTGAACGAGTGGGCGGCAAAGCTGGCCAGAGAGGTGGCCGAGGAGGCGATGGCCGCAACCCCGGGGCGGACCATTCTGGTCGCCGGTTCCATGGGTCCCAGCGGTGAGCTTATGGAGCCGATGGGCTCGATGACCCCGGTGGCCTGCACCGCGGCGTTCGCCGAGCAGGCACGGGGGCTTCACGCCGGCGGCGCGGACCTGCTCTGGATCGAGACGATGAGCTCCGTCGAAGAGGCCGAGGCCGCGGTGGCCGGAGCCCGGGAAGTCTGCGACCTGCCGATCTGCCTCACGATGAGCTTCGATACCGCAGGCCGAACGATGATGGGTGTCACCGGCACCGACGCCGGGGAGCTGGCGGTCCGGCTCGGGGTCGATGCCATCGGTGCCAACTGCGGCAACAATCTGGCCGACACCGAAGCCGCGATCATGCAGATGAAGGAGGCCGCCCCCGGCATCAAACTGATCTCCAAGGGCAATGCCGGCATTCCGGAGTGGCACGGCACCGAGCTGATCTACAACGCCACGCCCGAGGTCATGGCGGCCTACGGTCACCGGGCCAGGGAACTGGGCGTTGACCTGATCGGCGGCTGTTGCGGCAGCAGCGCGGACCACATCGCCCTGATGCGGGCGGTGCTTGACGGTGAGGAGCCGGTCCCCGAGGTCGAAGAGATCACCGCAACAACCCGGCTGGTGGCCAAGAAGAAGCGACAGGGCAGGCGCCGCCGAAGCTGACGCCGCGCCGTCACGCCACTACCGGGCCTCCATGGACGGGCCGCCGGTTTCGCCGATGGCCCAGTAGACCGACGTCATGACCTCCAGGGCCGACCGGCAGGTCGGTAACAGGACGTGCTCGTCCGGCGCGTGCTGGGAGCAGCCGGTGTAGGAGTGGGGGATCCAGATCGTCGGCAGGCCAAGGAGCTCCCCGAAGACATCGTTCGGGAGCGAACCCCCGATCGACGGGATCACCGCCGGCTTGGCACCGATCGCCGCGGCAACGGTGTCCCGCACGAACACGGCCCACGGATGATCCGGCTCGGTCCGGCACGCCGGGAAGCCGATACCGCGGTTCTCACCGGGGACAACAACCTCGATCTGGTGGAAGCCGTTCCGGTCGAGGTGGGCGCGGAGGGAGGGCACGATCGTGGCCGGATCGGTGCCGGTGACAAACCGGAGCTGGCAGTTGGCAACGGCCTTCGGCGGGATGGCGTTGACCGGCTTCTGGGGGTTGCCGGTGACAAAGGCCAGCACGTTGAACGTGTTTGCGGCATGCACCCGCTGCGGCGGGGTCAGGTCCGGTTCGCCCCACCAGGTGTCGATCTTCGGACCGTCGGGACCACCGTCGATCTCGATGTCCTCCAGCGTCTCCCGAACGGCGTCGCTCATCGGTTCGGCCTTGAGCGCCGGGACGAGCAGCTCCCCCGTCTTACCCACGATGCTGGCAAGGGCGTTGGCCAACACCACGCCGGGGTCGGCAATGAGCCCGCCCCAGTTGCCGGAGTGATGGCCACCATCCCGGAAATCGGCGACGAGGTCGACGTTAAAAGCGCCGCGACAGCCGAGGGAGATCGTCGGTCGGTCCATCGCGACCCGAGGTCCGTCCGAGGCGATCAGCACGTCGGCTGCGAACAGCTCCCGATTCTCGGTCACCAGTTCGGTAAGGCCGGCCGAGCCGGTCTCCTCCCCCATCTCGATCAGGAACGTTGCGTTGAACCCGAGCGACCCTCGAGCCTCCAGTACCGATCGCATCGCCGCCATGTTGATCGTGTGCTGGGCCTTGTTGTCCGCAGTGCCCCGGCCGTAGAGCCGGTCCCCGTCCAGCGCGGTGGTCCACGGTCCGGCCCCCTTTGTCCAGTTGTTCTCCTGCCCGACGATCACATCACCGTGGCCGTACCCAAGGACGGTCGGCAGTGCGTCGCCCTCGGTTCTGGTCGCCACAAGCGAGGGGGCACCGTCCGGCAGCGGGTTCTGGATGACCTGGCAGTGGAACCCCATGGCCTCGAAGGCCGGGATCATCTCCTCGTCCAGGTAGCGATGAAGGGCCGGGAGAGAGTCCGGCAGCAGCTGGCTCTCGGTCCGGTGAGCCACCCGTCTGGCCAGCTCCTGTTCGAACTCGCCGCCGTCGAAGTACCGGTGGATGCTGGACATCGCCGAAGCCAAGGTCATGGCAGCAGGCTACTTGGTGCGGTCAGGCGGCCTGAAGCCGATCAAACCACGGGACGATGCGGGCGGGGCCGGTCAGCGGGGCGCTGCGGCCTTCTGCAGCCGATCCAGCACCGCGTCCCGCAGTGCTCCCTCGGTGGGCGGGACGACCAGCAGCCGGGTGACCCCGGCCCGGTCGGCCTCCCGGAACGTTCGGTAGAGTCCGGCGGCGTACCCGGCGGCGTCGGCGGGCAGGACCCACGACGGGACGTGCGCCACCTCGATTGGGCCGATGACACCGATCCGTTCGGCGGGTTCCACCCGGTCGAGGGCACGCAGATCGGCGTCGGTCGGTGGGCGGTCGAGGAGGGCAACCGAGGCGTCCGGGGCGTAGTGGGAGACCTGCATCCCCGGTGCCCGTGACGGACCGCCTCGGCCGTCGGCCACCGGGCGGCCAAGCACCGATTCCAGCTCAATGGTCGAGATGCCGCCGGGCCGGAGGA
>JBCCGJ010000238.1:0-9370 GCA_039029335.1 Actinomycetota bacterium
GGCGGCGACGATGCCGACGAATCCGGGGGCCAACCCACACTGCGGGGCGAGGAGGCCGGGGGTGCCATCCGGCTTGTCGGCGAGATCACGGATGAACTCGGTGGTCGGCACGTCCTCGGTCAGATCGAAGTAGTGCAGTCCCAGCTCGTTCGCCAATGCGGCAACGCCGATGTTGCAATCGAAGGGGAGGCAGGACAGGACCGCATCCACCGCGGTCGACACCAGGTGTGGCCGGAGCGAAGCAGGATCGGCGGACACCCCGCCGAGCACCGGAAACGGCACGTCGGGGTGCGCGGCCCGCTGATCGACACCGACCACGTCCAGCCCGCTGTTGTGGAGCAACCGTGCGGCCAGCAACCCGACCTTGCCGAGGCCCAGGACCGCAACCCGGTCGATCACTCCGGCGCCGTTCGGGTTGGGGTGCGGCCCGCGGGTCGGTGACTCCTCGGTTGAGCCTTCCTCGGCGGCAGGTTCCTCGGTCGAAGGGTCACGGTCAGCCATGGACCGCATGGTACAACTATTACAGAGGATGGCTCTAAGACGTAACAGATCTTTCAGGCATGCCGGGCGTTGACTACAGTCCTGTCATGGCTCGTGTGCTGGTGGACATCGACAATCGCATCGCCGCGGCCGCAAACCAGCTGACACCGACGGAGCTGCGCATCGTGTCGCTCCTGGAAGACGAGCCGACCGCCGCAGCCTTCCTGACCGTTGCCGACCTGGCGGATCGGGTGGCGACCAGCCCGCCGTCGGTCGTTCGATTCGCCGCCAAGCTGGGTTTCACCGGCTACGGCGAACTGCAGGCGTCGGCCCGGCGGGACCTGACGGCCCAGCTGGGCACACCAACCGCACGGATCAAGCAGAAGCCGCACGCCGACCCGGCCGCCGCGGCCCAAGGAGCGGCGCTCACCGCGCTGGCCACCACCGCCGCCCTGGCCGAGACATTCGACGGAATGGAGACCACCCTGCTTCCGGCGATGGCCGAGACGATCGCCGCAACCGACGGCACCGTGTGGCTCGTCGCCTCTCAGACCTCGTCTCCGGTGGCCCATATCCTGGCCGCCAATCTGCGGTTGATCCGGCCGGGCATTCGCCACCTGGAAGGTTCCACCGCCGCGATCGCCGCCGAGGTTGTCGACTGTCGACCGGGTGACGTGGTCATCGCCATCGACTTCAGCAGGTACGAGACGACGGTGAGCACCACCACACGGCGGCTTGCCGCAGCAGGTGCGGTGGTGGTCGCCCTGACCGACGGTCCGCTCTCGCCGCTGGCCGCCGTCGCCGATCGGTGGGTGGCGATCACCGTGCCCGCGGTGGGCCCGTTCGACAGTGCGCTCCCGGTCCTGGCCGTCGTCGAGGCGCTGACCGCGGAGGTCGCCGCGCTGCTGAGGCCCACAGCGGCAGAGCGATTGTCCCGGATCGAGGCATCCTGGTCGGCGTACAACGTGTTCGAACAGGAGTCGCCATGAGCACCACCGACCGGCCGGCCGAGGCCGCCGACGGAACCGTCCTGCCGGACGATCTCGACCCGGTCGAGGCATCGCTGCTCCAGCACCTTGCCGAGTTGACCCCGCGGACCGTCCACGGCAGCGATCGGCCCGCAATCGACCGGATGTCGGCGGCGACGCTGCTGGAGGCCCAGATCACCAGCCGGCTGATCGACCACACCGCCCGATGGCTCCGCAGGGAACACAACCTTGGTCACTACACGATCGGCTCCGCCGGTCACGAGGCCAACGCCGCGGTCGCCCTTGCGCTTCGCCCCACGGACCCGGCGCTCCTCCACTACCGCTCCGGTGGGTTCTATGTGGCACGGTCGCTGCAGGCCGCCCAGACCGGGACACCGGCCGGCGACCCGGTCGACGACATCCTGCGAGGCATGCTGGCCAGGGCCACCGAACCGATCGCCGGTGGTCGCCACAAGGTGTTCGGCAATCGGGCGCTGTCGATCATCCCCCAGACGTCGACGATCGCCTCCCATCTCCCCCGGGCGGTCGGGCTGGCCCGCAGTTTCGAGTTGGGGCAGGCCGCCGGGGCCGCCATGAGCTGGCCTGCCGATTCTGTGGTTGTCTGCAGCTTCGGCGACGGCTCGCTCAACCACTCGACGGCCCAGGGGGCGCTGAACTGGGCGGCCCAACTGACCCACGCCGGTCACCGCGTCCCGGTCGTGTTCGTGTGCGAGGACAACGGGATCGGCCTGAGCGTTCCGACAACACCGAGCTGGGTCGCCGATTCGATCGCCGGGCGATCGACCCTGGACTACGTGCCCGTCGACGGGACGGACCCTGCGGCGATGCTGGCCACGTTGCCCGCGGTGGTGGCCGAGGTCCGGCGGACCGGTCGGCCGGCGTTTGTCCATCTCGAGACGGTCCGGTACCTCGGCCACGCCGGTACCGACGTCGAGACCGCCTACCGATCGGCGGCCGCCATCCGCCACGACCTCGACCGGGATCCCATCCGGTTCACGGCAGAGCTGAACGTCTCCTGCGGCACCTGCGGCCCGGCCGATCTGGTCGACTGGTACCTGGATCTGCGGACCACCATTCGGTCCCGGGCCATCGAACTGGCCGACGAACCGGCGCTCGCCGACGCCGCCGCGGTCGTCGCGCCCATCGCATCGATGACCGAGGTGAAACCGGCCCCTGGCCAACGGCCGGACTCGGACAGCGCCGGATTGTCCGGCCGGACGATGGCCCAGACGATCAACCACACATTGGCCGAGCTGCTCGAGCGACGGCCGGAGTTGCTGGCCTTCGGGGAAGACGTCGGCCGTAAGGGCGGGGTCTACGGCGTCACCCGTGGTCTGCAGAAACGCTTCGGACCGGACCGGGTCTTCGACACGATCCTTGACGAGCAGTCAGTGCTCGGCCTTGCGCTCGGCTCGTCGCTCAACGGGATGCTGCCGATCCCCGAGATCCAGTACCTGGCCTACCTGCACAACGCTGAGGACCAGCTGCGGGGTGAAGCGGCGACCCTGGCGTTCTTCTCGAACGGCCAGTACCACAATCCGATGGTCGTTCGGGTTGCGTCCTACGCCTACCAGCGAGGGTTCGGCGGCCACTTCCACAACGACAACTCGGTTGCGGTCCTTCGAGACGTCCCCGGACTGGTCATCGCATCACCCGGTCACCCCGACGACGCAGGCCCGATGCTGCGGGCCTGCGTGGACCACGCGGCGTCGACCGGGGCGGTCTGCGTGTACCTGGAACCGATTGCGCTGTACCACACCACCGACCTTCACCTCCCCGACGATCAGCTGTGGACCACGGATGACAGTCGGGAGGTGCTTGATCCCACCGGGGCCCGGGTGCATGGCGACGGCACGGACCTGACCATCGTCAGCTGGGCCAACGGCCTTCACCGGTCGCTACGAGCGGCAAAGACGCTCGCCGACGGTCACGGTGTTTCGGTTCGGGTGGTCGATCTCCGGTGGCTGTCGCCACTGCCGATCGATCAGCTCCTCGAGGAGGCGGACCGGACTGGACGGCTGCTGGTGGTCGACGAGACACGGCGCACCGGCGGCGTCGGGGAAGGGGTTGTCGCCGAACTGGTTGCCGCCGGGTTCGGGGGACGGATCGATCGGATCGCCGGGGACGACTCGTTCATACCGCTCGGAGCGGCGGCCAACCACGTTCTGGTCGACGAGTCGGACATCGTTGCCGCAGCCCTGGCGGCGATCGACCCCGCAGCCGGATGAGCTTGCCCCGCGGTGAGGTGGCCCGCAACGCCGCAGCGGCCTGGCCCGCATCGACCACCCGGCGGCCCGGCCGGTAAGGTACCGACGCATGGGTTCAACCGAAGACGGCGGCAAGTACGTCCCGTTGAGCTATGTGAAGGAGAAGCTGCTCGGTGCCGCAACGGCGCCGCTCGAGGAGCGGCTCATCACACCGCCGCATCCGGTAAGAGCGGTCCATCGGCACGGGTTCGGCTGATTCGGGCGTGACGTGCGGGCGAGGACCGCCTCGGCAATCGGCCGGGCGACACTCGGTCCTAGTCGGGGATGAGCACGTTGGCGTACAGCTGCCAGGCGAGCGCGCTTTTGGCCACGAAGCTGAGAATGATGTAGGTCCGCTCGCCGAAGAGGTAGTCGGACCAGCGGCCGACCCGCCGATACTGCAGCCACTGGTTCAGGGCGAAGCAGTTGAAGAAGACAAAGATGGAGACGAGGATGCCCCACACGAAGCCCGGCGGGGACTCGTCGCCGGTGGCGATCTGGGCCACGAACGCCAGCCACGGGCCGATGCCGGCGATGCAGCCGAACCAGAACGGTGACCACCACGTCCTGGCCCGGTTCGGCGGGTTGGCCACTTCCATCAGCCACCCGAACAGGATCATCGAGACGTTGGCCGAGGCGATGCCGATCAGTGCGGCCAGGTCGGTGGTGCCGAGCAGCAGGGCGATCGTGACGATCATCAAGGTCGACGACAGCGAGTACTCGACCCAGCGGAACCGGTTGCGGCCGTTGCGGAGCTCGCTGCGATAGCCGGACACGGCGAGCAGTCCGATGATGGCGTGGAACAGCGCCGACAGGTACAGAAAGCCTGCCGTGAGATAGCCGAGCTGGACGTCTGCGATGACCGACAGCTCACCCTCGGATACCGGAGTCCCCGGTGGACCGTTGAGGTGGAAGGCGGTGACCGGCAGCGTGAAGTCGGCGGCGATGACCGTCATGACCACCGCGGAGATGAGGTGGAGCAGGCCGGCGCCGAGATTGAGGTTGCGGAGACGGCCGAACACCGAGTCCGGCAGGTCAATGGTCGGCTCGACGGTTGGATCCAACTGGATGGTCACGGGTGTGGTTATAGCACCGGAGCTGTCGCCGTCGCCCGATCGAAGGACCTGGCGGGCGCTGGGTTTCACGCCGATCCGACGACCCTCGGCGTCCATCAACGTAACGGACGTCACGTAGTAACCGCCGTTCGTCGTCGTCTGCTCTTCCGTGTGGTGGAACAAACCCACGACAAAAGGACAGAACAAGATGACGATCAACGAGATGAAAGACAACGGACACCCGCTCGCTCCCCGGTCTCGGCGGCCGCGACGGCGTGGTCTTGTGTTGACTGCCGCACTGATGGCGTTTGCTGTTCTTGCCGGTACCGCAGCCGCCTCGGCCCAGGACCGCAAGGGCGACGGCGAGGGAATCGACAGTCGGGCCGCAGCGGCCGAAGACGTGGCGATCATCGCCAAGACGTTCGGCTGGGACCGGGAGCTGACGGCCGTTCACATGGAGGAGCAGCTGCAGTTCGGCCAGCTGATCAACTCGGTGGCGCTCGAACTGAGCGAGGTGTACGGCGGCGCCGCCTACGCCGAAGAGCCCGGCGCAGTGTCACAGATCATGGTGAAGGGCAAGGCGCCACGTGAGCTTCGTCGGCTGGTCGAGAAGTCCGGCCTGAAGATCGAGATCGTCGACGGCATGAAGTACTCCGAGCGGGAGCTCGTTGACCGGGCCGACACCATCGTCGACATCCTGGGCGAAGCCCATGACGAGGTCACCTCGGCGGTGCTGCCGACCGGGGAGATCCAGATCGCCGTCAGCGGCAAACTCGATCCGCGGGTCGAGATCCCGAAGGAACTGCTCGACGGTGTGGCCATCGTCGAAGGCCCCGAGGACCTCGCCAATCCGGAGGCCGACATCGTCGGCGGTGTGCTGGTCTACGCCACCGGTGGCGGTTCGTGCACCAGCGCCTTCTCGGTCCGTCACAACACCACCGACGAGGAAGGCGTCGCCACCGCTGCGCATTGCACCGGTATCAACCGATTCTCGGCCCCCGGCCCTGATCCGGTTCTGACCCACGAGGCCCAGCACGCCGGCGACTTCGGCGACATGGAATGGAAGACCACCGACGAGGATCACGACGTCCTCGACGATTACTGGGCCTCCCCCACCAGCTACCGCGATGTCTCAAGCGTCTGGCCGGCCAACGGGTATGCCGTCAACATGGTCACCTGCGTGCACAGCCGAGTTCAGGGCACCCGCAGCTGCGATCAGATCTACTCGACCAATACTTCGGTCAAGTACAGCGGCTTCGCCAGAATGCGGAACCTGATCGCCACGGACAACGACAACACCGTGCCCGGTGACAGCGGCGGTCCCTGGTCCTACAGCTCCATCGCCGATGGCATCCACAGCGGCGACAAGTGGATCTGGTTCGGTACCCGCAACGTCTTCAGCCGAGCCGACAACCTGCCGTCGGCCCTGGGCGTCTCGGTGATGACCACCCCCTGACGCAACAACGGTGCTCGGCCGAGCCGAAAGGAAACCGAGACCTGCTGCCGGGGTGGAGTGATCCACCCCGGCAGCAGTTCGCCATCAGCCCGATCGGCCGGCAACACCAACGGGCGATCGATGTCGATGTCGATGTCGATGTCGATGTCGCAGTTCTCTTCGCCAGGTCCCAAGAATCCCACAATCGCACGTCCGGACTACGGTGGCGCTCCGCTCCGGCCAGACCCCTGGAGCCTCTTACAAGGAGTGAACTGTTGACCTTCTCCGCACCATGCGCCCCAAACGGCAGCCTTCGAGCCGAGTTCGGCATCTGCAGGTCGCTCAGATCGGTCTCCGTCGGTACCCATCGGGCCCCCTGGCTACGGGTTGGGCTACGGCACTAGAGGTCCTCGGGAGGTTCAGGCGGCTCGTCGACCCAGATATCGATGTGGTAGACGACGACGGCTCCATCGTCATCAAGCACCGCAAAGACATGGAACAACGCCACGGTCGCTGGTTCATGCTGGGTATGCCGGCGGCCGGGACCGTGAGCTGGCAGGTCGTCATAGCGTGTTTCCAGGAAGAGACGCTCGCGCACCAAATCGAGAGCGACGAACCGCTCCGGCGAGACCGAGCTGTGGATCAACTGAGCGACGACGGCGTCGAGCGCGGCGTCCTCAACCCGTACCGACCGCCTCATCGATGCCAGGAGCTGTCAGGCGACGTCGGCCTGGTCATCCAGGTCCGCCCCAGATGCAACATCCTCGAGTAACTCGCTCAGCGGATGAGAACCCGAACTCGAACCTGTCTCCTGGAGTCGAGCCCACGCGTCATCAGCACGAGTTTCCGCTGCGGGGATCGTCGCCTGCACCCGCCGGGGCAAAGACTCATCAGGAGTAACGGCCATGAGGTCATCCTAGTCCACCGGAGTGACAGGCTCGGTTTCGCAAAGAGGCGAGCTACCGACTCACTGATGGACGACCCGACTCCAACTCGGCGGAAGATCAACGTAAGCCATTCTTTGGAGCCTCCTAACAGAATTGAACCGCTGACCTTCTCCTTACGATGCGCACCAGCGGCCTGGTTTCGGCTGCAGATCCGGTAGCGACGAGCCGTGCCGATCGGCGGCCGTCGATACCCATCGAACCCTCATGGCTGCGCTTTAGGCTACGCCCCGTCCGATGTGGCGCGTCGCGTTTGGCGGTTCGTTGTCAGTCGGTCGATCTAGAGTGGAGTTATGGAGACGCCACAGCAGGAAACAGAACCGGCCTCGGAATCAGGCATTAGGTTCTATAGGCCTGGAGAGCCTCTTCCCCCCGGCGGGGAGGAAGCACTCAACCGTCGATCCCTCGAAGAACACCAGGAGGCGATCGAAAAAGCGCTTCGGCGCAAGTGAGAGCGGTACGGCTCGCCGACTCAGCCAAAGAAGACATCGACCGCCAGCTGCCACCCGACCGAGCCGACGCCTACAAACGTCACGACCTTCGACCCGTTCCTAGAGGCACTGGCAGCGAGTCCAGGAATCTGGGACGAGAGCACCAGCCCACACGGCGCAGGACGCCGGCTCACCATCTACGGGCGCACCGTCGCCGGATTCCACCTCTTCGGAGTTCCCGACATCGACGACCCACGAGACGATGCCATCGTCATCTACTTCATTGACATCTGGTCCGACGAGATGCCCGAGTAGTTCAAGTCCAGCGCCCCGGCTCGAGCCTTGTGGCTATGGGTTGGGCTATCGACCGGCGACTAACGGCAGCTTGGTCACTGGCTGGAAAGTCGGTAACTGCAGACTGTTCCAATCGAAAGCCGTTTATACCCGGCGGCTCCCATGGCTACCGATTTGGATACGGCTCAGACCGGAAAGTGATCGAGCCACACGTGGACTACGAACACCACGAGTACACCAGGTCGAGGATCGCCTGAGCCCTCCATCATGAACAGATGGGAACCAGCAACCGTTCGACCGGCGACCGTGAGACGCTTGCCGGGACCATGGGGGACAGCGATCTCGTCCCAGATCGCATCGTCGCCGGACACTGCGTCAAGCAGCGGGCGAAGGTCATGGCGCAAAAAGTCGTCAAGACGCTCGGGAGGAACCTGAGCCTCGATCTCGTCCCAGGCTGGAAGCCCGAGCCGAACAGGTCTCATGACCGACGAAGTTCGCGATCCGCAGCCGCCTGAAGCTCCTCGTCCGAGCGACGCTTCAACGCCTCTTTGCCCCCTGGAGGCAACTCATCATCAGGACCGTAAAACCTCAACCCCGCCCGCTCGGTCAACCTAGATGACTCTGTTGAAGGCTCCATGCCCAGATACTACGCCGAACGACTGTCCGGTCGTCGTTGCGCGCCAGGCCACCACCGACGGAGCGATGTCAATCAGACAACCAACGCAACTAATAGCGAGGGGGAGGCCGGGATGGCAGTAGGGCAACCACGATCAACGCTGGAACGACAAAGAAGAGCCCGAACGCAAAGAAGAGGCCAAACGGATAGCCCTTGCTTCGAGCCAGCGACGCTGGGAGATACGGAAGCACAGCAAGGACCAGGACAAGCAAAGCAACAAGCCCAAGAACGTCGAACGTCGAACGTCAGACCTTTACGGTAGCAGTCGGCCGTTCGCTTCTTCGTTCCGACCCAGAAACCAGAAAATGAGAGGCTGGCCGCAGCCAAGGGGTCGCCAATTCAGATGACGTGGACGGCGTCCAGCAAGGAGACGATCAACGTAGCCATCCAGGCAACGAATCGCCTGTTCCGCCCTAGCCCTGTAAGCGTTCCAACGCTCTGACCAGGACCTTTGGAGCCTCCTAACAGAATTGAACTGTTGACCTTCTCCTTACCATGCCTTCTGGCCGGTCCCGATCCGCCGCAAGTCAAGCCGAAACTAAGGCTTCGACGCCGATCTGCGTCGGGAGGGATCGGGTGGAAGCGGGGCCTATGGCTATCAGTGGGGCTATCAGCCACGGACCTTGAAGCGAGAACCTGCATGCCCAGCCGGCCCAGCGGGCAGCTAGTAGTCGAAGTATCTCGGGTCGCCAGTGGATCGTACATGCCAAGACCACGACCGACGCATCAATCCTAGATCAACGGAAATCCACTGGTAGCAGGGAACCAGGATCTCAACCAGAACAACCAGTCCGGCCAACAGCCCCCCGAGCGGCGAGAA
>JBCCGJ010000239.1:0-9338 GCA_039029335.1 Actinomycetota bacterium
CGAAGTTGGAGCTCGACGGCCACACCTCGGCTCCCAATTCGGACAGCCGGGCCAGAATCCGGCCGCGCTCCTCGACGATGCCCGCCACCCGGGCATTCATCGAATCGACAAACCGCAGTGCCGCCAGGCCGGCGGCCTGCTTGACCGCATCCAGGTGGTAGGGCAGGACAACCATCTCCAGTTTTGCCACCAGCCATGCCGGTCCCAGCAGGTAGCCGAGTCTGGCCCCGGCCATGGCCCAGGTCTTCGAATAGGTCTTGGTCACGACCAACGGCGTCTCCTCGTCGAGCAGGTCGACGGCGGAGCGGGGGGCGAACTCGCCGTAGGCCTCATCGACGACCAGCAGTCCGTTCACCTCGACGACCGCTTCGAGGACGGTCTCGATCGTCTCCTGCGGTTCGAGCAGGCCGGTCGGATTGTTCGGCGAGCACAGGAATGTGACGGCCGGTCGATGGTTCCGAATTGCCTCGGCCGCTGCGTCGGAGTGCAGGCTGAAGTCCGGCAGCCGGTCTACCGAGACCGCCTCCGAGCCGGTGATGTTTGACAGGTGGCTGTGCAGGGCGTAGGTCGGCTCGAACGTGAGGGTCCGCCTGCCCGGCCCGGCGAACGTCAGGAGCAACGTCTGCAGCACCTCGTTCGAACCGTTTGCGCAGAACACCTGATCCGCCGGCAGGTCGTACAGCTTGCCGATCGCCGATCGCAGCTCGGTGGCGGACCGGTCCGGATAGCGGTGCCACTCGAGGGCCGTGACGGCCTCGGCAACGGCCTGGCTGAAGGCTTCCGGTGGCGGTGCCGGTGCTTCGTTCGTGTTGAGCCGAACCTCGACCTCGACCTGGGGCGAGTGGTAGCCGGTCAGCGCAGCGAGGTCGTCCCGTACCGGTGGCCTGCTCATGCGCCCTCCCCGTCGATCGCCGACAGCCGCAGCCGGATCGATTGGGCGTGGGCGTCCAGCCCCTCCTGCTCGGCCAGGGCCACGACGTGCGGCCCGAGGCGACCGATGCCGGAACGGTCGACAGTGACGATGTGATGATCCTTGACAAAATCGGCAACGGTGAGTGCGCTGGCGAACCGGGCGGATCCGAACGTTGGTAGGACGTGGCTCGGTCCCGCCACGTAGTCCCCGAGCGATGCGGGCGAGTAGTCCCCGCAGAAGATAGCCCCGGCGTTCTCCACCGTCGCGGCCAGCTCCTCCGCCCCGATGCACTGGAGCTCGAGGTGTTCCGGGGCGATGGCGTTCACCACCCGGACCGCAGCCTCCGGGCCGTCGACCACGGCCGCATAGCCGCCAGCAGCCAGGGTTGCCCTGACGTCGGCCTCTCGAGGGGCGTCGGCCAGCAGCCGTTCACCGGCGGCACAAACCGCGTCCGCGACCGACTCGTCCCAGGTCACCAGCCAGGCCAGGCCGTCGGGGCCGTGCTCCGCCTGCAGGATCACGTCGATGGCGGCGAAGTCGGGCGAGGCGGTTTCGTCAGCGACCACAACCACTTCGGACGGGCCGGCGAACGCAGCGGCGATGCCGACGTCTCCCGACACCTCCTGCTTCGCCAGTGCGACGTACACGTTGCCGGGGCCGGCGATCACGTCCACCGCCGGGATCGACTCGGTCCCGTAGGCCATGGCGGCCACCGCCTGGGCGCCGCCGACGGCAAAGACCCGGCTCACTCCGGACAGGCGCGCAGCGGCCAGCACCGACGGGGCGATGCCGCCGTCCGCGGCGTTCGGCGGCACACACAGGATGATCTCCGGTACGCCGGCGACCCGGGCCGGTACCGCGGTCATCAGAACCGTTGAGGGATACTCGGCCCGGCCGCCGGGGACGTAGAGTCCGGCTCTTGCCATCGGCCGCTGGTAGGCCCGGATGGTCATGCCGTCACCGTTGATCACCTCCGGCTCGCGGACCTGGTGCCGGTGGAACGCCTCGATCCCGGCGATGGCGGTTTCCATCGCCTCCCGGAGTTCCTCCGACAGACCCGCCACCGCGGCGTCCAACGCCTCGTCGGGGACCTGCAGGTCGGTGAGGGTCACCCCGTCGAACTGCTCGGTGAGCTCCCGGAGCACGGCGTCGCCTTCGTCCTTGACCCGATCGATGATCTCCCGGACGGCCGCCCGTGGCCCCTCGCCTGCGATGTCCGGCCGGGGCAGGACGGCCGCGAGGTCCGTCGACGGATCAATGCCTCGAAGGTCGAGACGGGTAAGCATCGGAAGCCTCCTTCTTGCAGCCGGCGCTGATTACCGACCTGTTGCGGCCGACCGGTTGCAGCCGGCCTGCCGCCGGGGCGGCGTAACCGCCGAACGGGCGCCGGACCGACTGTTCCCGAGAACTGGCTCGACGGTAGCGTGGTCCCGATCCTGACCAACGCCCATTTTCGCCAACGGATCGCCGCGGCGCGATCCGCTGAATTCACCCGGAGACCATCGATGACCCTGGACCGAAACGCCCTGAGCTCGCTGTCGGCTTCGCTGGACGATCTGACCAGGCGGCTTGGCGAGGTCGCCCGTCAGGCCGGCCAGGACGAGGACTCGGTGCTCGAGGTCCTGGAGGTCGAACGCCAACTGACAACGGCCGGCAGGCGGCTGGGGAAGATCGTCCACCGTCTGGGACGCCGGTAGCGCCGGTCGACATCACGAACGTGGCCCAGCGAATAGAACCAGCAACAATTAGCTCAATTGACCGAGAAAATTGTCGCTGTTTATCAAAAAAAAGAGGAATGACCGCTGGCAAGCTAGTACCCGCCACCGGGCCGTGAAGGCCCTCCTCCCGCCCGAGGGTTCCAGGATCGCATCCCGTTGGAGCCCAACCGCGCTCGATCCCGCTCCGGGAACAAAACGCCAGCTCAGCGACTATGCGATGGCCAAAAATACGTCGGCGCCTCGAGAGTATCGAGGCGCCGACGGCGCGAAACGGGGCGGCGGATCCCCGTTTTCGCTGCTACCAGGTGGCGGGAACCTGGTTAACTGAAACCCTAATTCAATCGATTTCGGAGTGGGGTGATATTCGCAAGAAATATTGCATTTACCTCCCGGACCTAGTTGGCTGCAGCGCGGCGAACCGTCCACTGCCGACGGACCGCACCGACCCTCCGACGCTGCGGTTCGCGGTGATTCTCAGGTACGTTGCCAGGTGTGACTACGTCAGACGAGCGCCGCAGCGAGGTGACCATCCGGGTTGTCGACCCGGCGACCTCCGCCGCCGATCGCCCGTCGACTGGATCGCTCGGCGCCGACCTCCAGGCGGTGATGGACCGAGCGCTACCGCCAGATCAACGGGACGACCGGTTCCACAACTGGACGACACCTGACGGACTGGTCCTGGCCATCGCCGAGGACGGCAACGGCCCGATGGCCTTCCTCGGTGGCGGCGTTGACCGGGGTCGCCTGCAGCTGGACGGACTGTTGTCCTCGGACCGGGCGACAGCCAGCGACGGGCCGATGCTGGCCCTGGCGCTGTACCGCGCCCTCGAACCGTCCTTCGCCGCCGCCGCAGCTGACACGATCGAACTGTGGGGGAAACCCGCCGCTCCCTGGCATCGGGCGATCGCCGACCACCACGGATTCGACGAGCTACGAGCGCTGCATCAGATGCGGTGTGCCCTTCCGGTCGACACCCCGCCCGTGGACAGCAGGGCGTTTGTACCGGGCGTCGATGAGGCTGCGCTGCTCACGGTGAACAACCGGGCCTTCGCCGACCACCCGGACCAGGGCGGGATGACCGCCGATGACCTGGCGGCGTCCGCGCAGCAGCCGTGGTTCAACCCGGACGGGATTCGGCTGCTCGAGGACCCGGACCGGCCGGACCGGCTGGCCGGCTTCTGCTGGACCAAGATCCACGAGCCGCTGGCCCCCGGCCAGCCCCGCCTCGGCGAGATCTATGCGATCGGCGTCGACCCGGACCACCACGGAAAGGGCCTGGGTAAACCGTTGACCGCCGCCGGTCTGGCGTGGCTGGCCGATCAGGGAATCACCACCGGGATGCTGTACGTCGAGGCGGACAACACCCCGGCGATCCGGACCTACGAAAAGCTCGGGTTCACCCGTCACCGCACCGACCGGGCGTGGTCGAAGCGACTCGCCGGCGGCTCGCCATGACCGGCCAGACTGCTCTGGCCGAGGTCACACCCGTCGCAACCCAGTCACCGTGGACGCCGGACCGTACGGCCTTCGCCGGCCTGTTGGACGGCCAACCGGCGTATCGGGTCAAGCAACTCTGGGACGGCCTCTACCGCAACAACACCGCGCCGGACGAACAGACCAATCTCCCGAAGAGCCTCCGGGCAACGCTCGGCGAACGGTTCGCTCCGGCACTCCGGCTGGCGAACGAACAGCGCTCGGCGGACGGCGGCACGATCAAATGGCTGTGGGACCTGCCGAATGCCAGCCGGATCGAAACGGTGCTGATGCACTACCGGGACCGCTCGACCGTGTGTATCTCCAGCCAGGCCGGTTGCGCCATGGCCTGCGGGTTCTGCGCCACCGGCCAGGCCGGGTATGACCGCAACCTGACCGTCGGCGAGATCCTGGAGCAGATCGTTGTCGCCAGGCGTATGGCCGAACCCCGACGGCTCTCCAACATCGTGTTCATGGGTATGGGGGAACCGCTGGCCAACTACAACCGGTTGGTCGAGTGTCTCCACCGCATCATCGTCGACTTCGAGATCGGGGCCAGGAACATCACCGTGTCGACCGTCGGTCTTGTTCCCCAGATGCTCCGGTTCGCCGAGGAGGGCCTGCAGGTCGGGCTTGCGCTGTCCCTCCACGCGGCGAACGATGAGCTGCGCACCGAACTTGTCCCGCTGAACGCCCGTCATCCGATCGACGATCTTGTCGCCGCCTGCCAGCTCTTCCGGGAGCGGACGGGCCGGCGGGTCTCCCTGGAGTGGGCGATGATCGACGGGGTGAACGACCGACCGTCCGACATGGAGGAGCTGGCCGCGGTCGCCCTGGCCGCCCGGGCCCATGTCAACCTGATCCCGCTCAACCCGACACCCGGCTGGCCGACGGTCGGCACCCCGCCCGCCCGTATCGAGGAGTTTGTCGCCGGCCTTCGGGCCAGAGGGGTGAACGCCACGGTCCGGGCCAACCGCGGCACCGACATAGACGCCGCCTGTGGCCAGCTGGCCGCGGCGGCCGTCGGGGACGGAATCGCCGGCTCGGACAGCCGGACCACCACCGCGGTGAGCCTCTCGCCCCGGCGCTGAAACCGCCGGTGAAAACCGCAACCCTCACCACCATGCGACGGTCGGGTGGCGACGGGCCGACGGGCCGAATTGTTCAGCGGGTAACAGCCTTTTTGGGCTTCCAGGCACCATACTGGGTGGGTTATGACTCAGTGGTTGAACCGCTCTCACCCACAGACCCTGCAGGCCGGTGTCATCCTCGGTTACATCTCCGCAGTGTTCGGGCTTCTGTTCCTGCGCAGCTTCTTTCTGCTGCTTATCTTCATCGGCCTCGGCGTCGGTGCGTTCGGCACCGCCAACAACAAGCGCTGGGGCTACATCCTGCTTGCGGTCTGCGCCAGCATCGCCGCCCTGTTCGAGATCCTCTTCCTGGTGGACAGTGTCATCGGCAGGAGCCAGCTGCAGATCATTCTGCTGCGGCTGAACCAGACGGTGTTCCCAACGGCGTTGGCCGTTGCCGTGCTGCACACCCAGTCCCGGCAGTACCAGCAGGCCTGGTTCGAATAGCGTCGAATGGCCGGGGCCGACGGCCGACGCCGCCGGTCGGTCCACCGGTCCGCTGAGCGGCCACGAAACTTTCGGTCCGACACGCCGTCACGGTGACCCGTGGCTCTACCGTGGGGGCATGTCATCGATGCCGACAGACCAACTCCCCGAGGGCGACGAGAAGCGCTCCGCGGTCCAGTCGATGTTCGACACCATCGCCCCCCGCTACGACCTCGTCAACCGCATCATGACGTTCCGGATGGATGTCGGCTGGCGAAAGAAGACCCGCCAGGCGATGCGGTTGCAGCCGGGCTCGGTCATCCTCGACCTGGCCGCCGGAACCGGGGACTTCTGCGTCGACCTGGCCAAGAACGGCCATCGACCGATCGGGGTTGACCTGTCCTACGGCATGCTGGCGGCCGCCAGGACCGATGCACCGCTGGTCCAGGGCGATCTGCTGCAGCTCCCGATGGCGGACGCCTCGGTGGATGCCGCGGTCTGCGGGTTTGCGCTGCGAAACCTCGTCTCCCTCCCGCCGTTCTTCGAAGAACTGCACCGTGTGGTCAAGCCGGGCGGCCGGATCGGCCTCCTCGACGTCTCCAAGCCGGACAACGCCATTCTGGAGTGGGGCCACGGCTTCTACTTCAACCGGCTGGTACCGCTGATCGGCGGTGCGCTCTCCAACCGGAGCGCCTACGCCTACCTGCCGAAGTCCGTCTCCTATCTGCCACCGCCTGCGGAGATGATGGCAATGCTGGAGCGGGCCGGTCTGGTCGATGTCGACCGAACCCAGCTGAGCGGCGGTATCAGCCAGCTGATCACCGCAACCCGCCCGGACACCACCGGCGACTGATCGGCGGCCGGATGGCCCCGGCGTTCAAGCCGCCGATCCAGGATCTGCGGCACCGCCCCCGCTCACGTTCCCCGGCGCCCGGCCGATTGGAGCCGATGAGCCGAGGTGCGCTGGCCTCTGCGGTCCACAACCAACAGGGGGAGCTCCAACGACCGACCATTTCGGTCGTTCTTCCCACGTTCAACGAAGCGGCAAACATCCCGATCCTGATCAACCGGGTCCGGGAAGCCCTCGACGGCCACGCCTATGAGGTGATCATCGTCGACGACGATTCGCCGGACCGGACCTGGGCGGTCGCCCAGGAGCTGGCCGAGGCCGATCATCGGATCACGGTCATCCGCAGGAAGGTCGAACGTGGTCTCTCCTCGGCGGTGCTGTCCGGTATGGCGGCGGCTCGAGGCAACGTCCTCGTTGCCATGGATGCGGACCTGCAGCACGACGAGTGCCGGATTCCCGAACTGGCCGCCGCGGTCACCGACGGTGGGGCCGACGTGTGCCTTGGATCGCGTGACGCCGACGGTGGCGGCTACGGCGACTTCCGCAGACGGCGTCGTCTTGCGTCGTGGGCCGGGGCGTCGCTGGCCAAGCTGGTCCTGCAGGTGCCGGTCAGCGACCCGATGAGCGGGTTCTTCGCCGTCGGCCGGGATCGCTATGAGCTGATCGAGGGTCAGGTGAATCCGCGGGGTTTCAAGATCCTGCTCGAATTTCTGGCCAGAGGCCCGAAACCGACCGTTGCCGAAGTCGGTTATGTCTTCGGCGAACGGGTGAACGGCACAACAAAGCTGACCGGAACCGTTGTGCTGGAGTATCTGCGGGCCCTGGCGTCGCTCTGTCGAGCCGCCCGCCGAGACCGCTGATTGCGTCCCCGATCGGGGACCGCCTACTCCAGTCTGCCGAGGGTGGCCGTCACCAGCTGCTCGATCTCCGCGACGGCGCGCTGGTAGGCCTTTGTTCGTTTGCCGTACGGATCGTCCACATCCCAGTTGGTGCCGAGGTAGGCGAGGGCGTCTCGGTCTCGGTTCAGCTCCTCAAGGAAATCCTCGATGCTGATTCGCGGCGTGGGCTGGCGCTCGACGATTGCGGCCGCCTCCTTCAGCGGCACGATCTTGTTGAACGCCTCCGGTAGCAGCATCGTGGCCTGCTGGACGTGGCTGGCCTCCATGGTCAGCAGCAGATCGGCGGCCTCCACGCTTGCCGTGTCCAGGGTGTAGGACCGGTGGGCGGTGGCGTCGACGTGGCGATCGGCCAGAACGGAGATGAGCTCCGATGGCACCCCGCTTCCCTCGCGGAGAAACCCTGCGGAACGGAACATCATCTGTCCCTCACCGAACCGGGCCCGGGCCAGCAGCTCAGCGGTTGGACTCCTGCAGATGTTCGCAGTACAGACAAATAGAATTCGGCGCCGCCGAGCCTCGTCCGTCAACTGCCCTTACCGACGAGGACAAACGCCGTTTTGAACAGGATGACCACGTCCCGCCGGAAGCCGATGTCCGCAACATAGGCGACGTCGAGATGCAGACCGTTGGAGATCCGGTTCTGGGCCCGCAACTCCGAGACCTGGAACAACCCGGTGATGCCCGGCCGCTCAAGATGGCGGGGGTGCACCAGGAAACCTTCCCTGGCGGCGACCGAGACAAGCTCCGGCCGAGGGCCGATGAGGCTCATGTCGCCTTTGATGACGTTGAGCAGCTGAGGCAGCTCGTCGAGGCTGCTGGATCGGAGGAACCGACCGAACGGGGTGTGGCGGGGGTCGTTTGCCGACTTGTGGGTCTTGCGGCGCTCCGGGCCGATGTAGGAGCGGTCACCGACCCGACGGTCGGGAAGCATCGAGCGGAACTTGTAGATCTGGAAGGTCTGGCCGTTCCGACCGACCCGCTCCTGGCGATAGATGACCCCGCCCTTGCCGAGGTTGATACGGACCAGCAGCGCGAGCACCAGCAGGATCGGCGACAGCAGCAGCACACCGACGGACGCCAGCAGCAGATCGAGCGGCCGCTTCATGTAGAGCGAGTAGGTGCTTGGCTTCGCCCGGAGGACGACCGGGGCGGAAACGGCCGTCGACGTGGCGGCCTGTCCGGCCGCCGGGTCCAGCAGCTGCACCTCAACGTTGGCCACGGTCACCATCCACGGCACGCGGCGCAGCAGCGCTCAAGCGATCGATTCGAGGAAACGCATTGCGTAGCAACGCATCAAATCCGCACGCATCGAAGAGATGCGGCCTCCCACCAGTCACGCCAACAGAGTACTTGATGCCGTAAGGAAACTGACGCATTCCCCTACCAAGCAAAATACTGCATTGCATACGGACTCTCCGAGTGCTAGCGCACCGACGCTTCACCAAAATCGCAGGAGAGCCGTGGTCCACGGCCCTCACCGGGGAGACTCTAGTCATAACTGCGGCCCCAGTGTCGGAATGCCGTCAATTTGTTCCGACCGGCCGGATTTGACGAACAAGCGGCCAAAAACAGCGACAACAAAGGGCATGAGCGGCTATCCATCGACGTCCGGCGCCAGCGCCTCGTAGTCGGCGATCTGCTTCCGGGTCATGACCAGCATGTCCTCACCGTCCAGATGAGCCCGGTACCAGTCGACCAGCCAGTCGAGCGTTGTCTCCAGATCCAACCGCGGCGACCACCCCAGCCGGTTCCTGGCCTTTGAACAATCGAGTTTCAGGAGCGTCGCCTCGTGCGGGCCGTCACGCTCGACCCGCCAGGACGCATCGGAGCCCCAGCGCTCGGCCATTCGCTCGACCATCCAGCCGACGGGGCGGGCGTCCCGATCTGCCGGCCCGAAGTTCCACCCTTCCGCCGCCGTCCCCTCACTCA
>JBCCGJ010000240.1:0-9308 GCA_039029335.1 Actinomycetota bacterium
GGCAAGCCTGGAGGCGGAGTCGTTCGCCAGGATCATCCAGTATCGGCTGCACGACGCCTGAACCGGTGACGGGCCCCGGACCGCGACCCTTCGGCGGGTTCCTCGCCCTGATCGTCGCGCTCGGCCTGGCCGCGGTCTCCTGCTCCAACGACTCGAATCCGGACGAGGTCACCGAGCAGGCCGAGTCGTCGGCGGACGACGGCGCTGCCGCAACCGGCGTCGAGTCTGACTCCGAGTCCGGCGCAGATGGCGACCGGGGTGCGGGTGAGGACGACGATGCGGCCCCGGAGGACGACTCGGCCGTCGATGGCGAGGACGACGCAGCGACGCCACCGCCTGCCGGCCCGAACACGTTGGTCTGGGCGCACGACGTCGAACCGCCGGACCTCCATCTCGACGACCCGGTGAACCGGCTGCCGATCACCTCCTGGATCAGGGAAGGCCTCCTGGAGTCCCTGTTCGGTGTCGATGTCAACCTGGAGCACTACCCGGAGCTGCTGGCCGCCGAGCCGACGGTCACCGCAAACGAGAACCGATCGGTGGTCATCGAGTATCGGCTCCGGGACGGGCTGCGGTGGTCGGATGGTGAGCCGCTGACCTCGGCCGACGTGGCCTACACCCACGAGATCCTCACCGAAGGTTGTACGACCGAGCCGGACGGGTCACTGCTCGACGGCATCAACGAGGGTTGTGTCTACGCCATGGCCGACCGCCGGGGTCTCGACCTTGTCACCGACTTCGAGGTTGTCAGCGACACGCGGTTCACGGTGACGATGGCCGCGTTCTACCCCGACTGGCGCAGCCTCTACCGACACATCTACGCAGCACACGCCTATGGGGCCGACGCAGCGGCGGTCAATCGGAACCTGCGAACCATGCAGTCGGAGTCCGCAACGCTGCCCACCTCAGGGCCGCTGGTATTCGAAAGCTGGCGCCGCGGTGTGTCGATGACGCTCGTCCGCAATGACAACTACCACGGCTCGGTCAGCCCCGATGCGACGAATCCCGGCCTGCCCTCCGTTGACGAGGTTCGTATCCAGTTCGTGCCGACACCTCAGGTGCTGGTCGACGTGCTCGCCGCCGGCAGCGCCCACCTGGTGATGACAACGGCCAAGGCGGAGTTCGAACCGCTGGTCGGTTCGGAGGACTTCGAGGTCTCGGCCACCCGGGGATCGCTCTGGGAGCACTGGGGGTTCAACGTGCTGAACCGCCATCTGGCGAAACCCCAGGTCCGCCTGGCGATCGCCCTTGCCATCGACAAGGAGGAGTTGAGCCGCGACGTGTTCGGCGCACTGTACGGCCCCGTGGCCGACGAGCTGGTGCTGGGAAACGCCTACTGGCTGACCAGCCAGGCGCCGTACGTCGACCACCAGGCGGAACTGAACGCTGCGGACCCGGCGCAGGCGGCGGCCGTCCTCGAGGAGGCGGGCTATGTCCGGGGGAGTGACCGTGTCTTCCGCCATCCGGTCGACGGGCGGCTGACCCTGCGGGCCGGGACAACCGGGGGAAATCTGCTGCGGGAGCGGGAACAGGCGGTCCTGCAGGATCAACTGGCGGACGCCGGTATTGAGATCGAGATCGACAACGTCGCGGGCGGGCTGTACTTCCGGGAGCGGCCGTTCGCCCCTGAGGCCCTGGCCGCCGCGGCGTCCGACGGAGCCGAAGGCGACACAACCGTGTGGGACATCACCCAGTTCGCCCGGGCCGGTGGCGCCTGGCCCGGTGGCCAGTCCGGGGCGTTCCGCAGCGGCGTCGCCAGTAATCCGTACGGGTTCGGGAACCCGGAATTCGACACCCTGGCGAGCGAGTGTGACGCCACCGTCGACGATGCGGAACGGGCCGACTGTTACAACCGGCTCGACCTGTATGTCACCACGCTGGATGCGGGCGAGGACGGACTGTTCGTCGTGCCGCTCGGCCAGCGGCCTTCATTCACCGGGTTTGTACCGAGCCGGCTGAGTGCCGTCGGTGCTGCGCCGGACACGGTGGCCGGCGGGCCGCTCGTGAACGTGGTCGATTACGAGCGTCGCTGAGCGCCCCCGAGGTGCGGCTCTGCGTCACACCCACGACACAAAGCGGCCGACGACTGGGCGCCGGCCCGGCGTACCGCGAAACGGCTGCCGCCGCGAAGCGATCGACCGCTGGTTTGTGCTGTTGTCTAGGCCCGGCTGCCGGCGACGAAGTGGCCGGGGGAAACCTCGGTCATGGCCGAATCGGACTCCGTGTAGTCGAAGTCCGGATCCATCGTCTGGCGGGTCCGACCCTTCTCCTTGTCCGGGTCCGGAATGGGCACCGCCGACAGCAACACCTGGGTGTAGGGGTGCTGCGGATTGTCGTAGAGCTCCTCGGTCTCCGCGTACTCCACGATCTTGCCCTTGTACATCACCGCAACCCGGTCACAGATGTAGCGGATCATCGAGAGATCATGGGCGATGAACAGGTACGTCAGGTTCAGCTGCTTCTGCAGGTCCTGCATCAGGTTGACCACCTGGGCCTGGATGGACACGTCCAGCGCCGAGATCGGTTCGTCGGCAACGATGAACTCCGGCTCGACCGCAAGCGCACGGGCGATGCCGATCCGCTGCCGCTGGCCGCCGGAGAACTCGTGGGGGTAGCGGTTCACGTAGTCCCCGTTGAGGCCGACCATTTCAAGGAGTTCCTTGATCCTGGCCTGCTGCTGGCTCCGATCGAGCAGCCGGTGAACCTGGAGCGGTTCCTCGATGATGCTGCCCACGGTCATGCGAGGGTTCAGGCAGGCATGCGGATCCTGGAAGATCATCTGCATCTGCCGCCGCATCTTGCGGAGGTCGTTCCCTTCCAATGCGGCGATGTTCTCACCGCGGAACTCAACAGCGCCGGAGGTCGGGTCGTAGAGCTTCAGCATGGTTCGCCCGGTTGTGCTCTTGCCGCTGCCGGACTCCCCGACGAGGCCCAGGGTCTCACCCCGGTAGATCTCGAAGGACACGTCGTCCACGGCTTTGACGGCGCCGATCTTGCGCTTGAACAGGATCCCCTGGGTGATCGGGAAGTGCTTGACCAGATTCTTGACCTTGACCAGCGGCTCCTGGCCGTCGGTGGCGGTGCCCGCCTCCGGAGCGGTTGTGGTGTCGGTTGTCATCTCAGCGGTCCTCCGCAGGCGGAAGGTTGTACCACGCCGCCACTAGGTGATCGGGGTGCCCGTTCTCCACGGGCTTCAACTCCGGCCGCTCGGCGAAGCACCGCTCGGTGGCGTACGGGTTTCGGGGAGCGAACGGATCGGCTTTGACCGGTGCGAGCAGGTTCGGCGGTGCGCCCGGAATGGGCACGAGACGATCGGTTCCCTGGTCCGGGCGGGGGAGCGAGTTGAGGAGGCCGACGGTGTAGGCGTTGCGAGTGTCCTTGAACACGTTTCTGACCGGGCCCCGCTCCATGATGGTCCCGCCATACATCACCTGGATGGTGTCTGCGATGCCGGCCACGACGCCGAGATCGTGGGTGATCCAGATGAGCGACATGTTCAGTGTCTGTTTCAGCTCGGCCACAAGCTCGACGATCTGGGCCTGCACGGTCACGTCGAGTGCGGTGGTCGGCTCATCGGCGATGAGCAGGACCGGGTCACAGGACAGCGCCATGGCGATCATCGCCCGCTGCCGCATACCGCCGGAGAACTGGTGGGGATAGTCGTCGATCCGTCGGTGGGGGTCGGTGATCCCGACCAGGTCGAGGAGTTCGACCGCCCGCTCGTGGGCCTGCTTCTTCGTGAAGCCGAGGTGGAGGCGGATGGCCTCCCGGATCTGCCTGCCGATGGTGAGCACCGGGTTGAGTGCGGTCATCGGATCCTGGAAGATCATGGCGATCTTGTCGCCCCGGATCTTGCGGATCTCCTCGTCGGACATCTTCAGCAGATCCTGACCCTGGAAGAGCACCTCACCGCGTTCGATGCGCCCGGGGGGCATCGGGACCAGCTGCAGCATGGACAGCACGTGGACGCTCTTACCGCTGCCGCTCTCGCCGACGATGCCGAGCGTCTCGCCCTCCTCAAGGCCGTAGCTCACTCCGTTGACCGCGTGCACCGTGCCATCCTGGGTGTCGAACCTGACCGCCAGGTCCTTCACTTCCAGTACCTTTGTCACCTCACCGCTCCTTCGGAATGTCTCTCGCTACAGCCGCTCCGTCGAACCAGCAGTTCCCAGCTGCCCGTCCAAGCGGTTCTCCCACACAGTTCATTCTGTGGCTCAGTTGTTTCTGTCGCGTATCGCTGCAGGTCGTCCGAGCTGCCCGCAGTGTACAGCACCGCACAAATCGTACAGCATGGCGGCGTAGCGCACCGCTTGCGGCTCGGCTACCGGGTTGCACCCGACGCAGCGATGGTGGCCTGAGCCAGGCGGTGCCTGTCAAGGTATGAAGGAAGTGGTCATCCAGCCTTAACACAAGCGCCGGGTTGGCCATCTGCCTCGTCGATACCCAGCCGAATCAACGCCGATTCGCCGCTGATTCACTGCTGGTTCGTCGTTGCGGTTTCCCTTGTTACTTCGCCAATTCGTAGCGCGATCGATCCACAAGGCTGCTCCGCGCGCTCGTCTTACTTGATAAGCTGCGGGCTTGCGTAGAAATGCTGATCACCGATCAGCATGTGGAAGGAGAGGACGCATTGAAGAAACTACTCGCGTTGATCTTTGCCTTGGCACTGATCGCCGCCGCCTGTGGCAGCGATGGTGACGACGAGGCTGGATCTGATGACAACACCAGCGCCGAGTCGGACGATTCGTCAGGAGACGAAGAAGCCGAGGACGCGATGGAGGACGAAGAAGATGAGGCAATGGAAGAAGAGGACGCCATGGCTGACGGCGAAGCCGGCACCGGCGGTGACCTCCTCCTCCTGCAGTGGCAGGCGCCTTCGCAGGCCAACGTGCTGCTTTCATCCGGTACCAAGGACGCGCTTGCCGCATCGCTCGTGATCGAGCCGCTGGCCAAGTTCGACCCGAACGGCCAGATCGTGCCGACCCTTGCGGCGGAGATCCCAACGGTTGAGAACGGTGGTGTCGCTGCAGACTTCACCTCGATCACCTGGAACCTGAAGCAGGACGTGCTCTGGTCGGACGGCACCCCGTTCACCTCGGACGACGTGCTCTTCACCTATGAGTACTGCCTCGACGAGGCCACCGGTTGCGGCGCCGACCTGAGCAAGGTCGACAGCGTGACCGCCGACGATGACTTCACCGTCACCGTCGCCTTCACCGAGGCGCTGCCGTTCCCGTACCAGCACTTCGTCGGTTACCTGTTCCCGGTCATCCAGCGGGCTCAGATGGCCGAGTGCATCGGCGCAGCCGCCGCCGGTTGTAGCGAGCAGAACTTCGCCCCGGTCGGCACCGGTCCCTACACGGTGACCGAGCTCCGCCCGGAGGACACCGTCACCTACGAGTGGAACCCGAACTACCGTGGCGTCTCCGAGGGCATGCCGTCCTTCGGCAACGTGACCATCAAGGGTGGCGGCGATGCCGAGGCTTCGGCTCGCTCCGTGCTTGAGATCGGTGAGGCCGACTACGGCTGGAACCTCCAGGTCGCCCCGGAGATCCTCCAGCCGATGGAAGCCGCCGGTAACGGTCGCATCGTCACCTCGTTCACCGCTTCGGTTGAGCACATCAACCTGAACCAGACGGACCCGGACGCCGATCCGCCATCCGAGGTCAGCAACCCGCACCCGATCCTCTTCGACAACCCTGAGTTCGCTCGGGCCCTGTCGCTGGCGATCGACCGCGATGCGCTGGTCCAGATCGGTTACGGCCCGACCGGTGTTCCCATCTGTGTGATGTGGCCGGTGGGCGATCAGCAGTCGACCAACCAGGATTGGTGCAAGACCCGTGACGTCGACCAGGCCATTGAGATCCTCGAGGGTCTGGGCTACACCGACACCGACGGTGACGGCATCCGTGAGACCCCTGAGGGCCTCAAGCTGGAGTTCGACTACCTGACCTCCACCAACGCCGTGCGTCAGTCCAACCAGGACATCGTCAAGGCCAACTGGGAAGAGATCGGCGTTGCCGTGAACATGGGCAATGAAGACGCCAGCCTCTTCTTCGACGGCACCTGCGCAAGCGATGCCTGCATCTGGAAGTTCTTCACCGACATGGAGATGTTCACCAACGGTGCAACGCTTCCGGACCCGGTCGCCTACCTCGGCGGCTGGCGTCAGGTTGAAATCCCCACGCCGGAGAACGCCTGGGGCCTCAGCAACATGCCTCGTATGCAGTCCGACGAGTACGACGCACTGTGGGATGAGGTCTCGGCTCTGAGCCCGTCAGACCCCAGCTACAACGGCCTCGTCCAGCAGCTGCAGGACATCCAGGTTGAAACCGGCGCCGTGATTCCGCTGATCCACCGGGGCAGCGTCTCGGCCATCAGCAACACGATCGACGGTTTCGGTGAGCCCAACGGTTGGGACTCTGAGTACTGGAACATCGAGCAGTGGACCAGGGCTGAGTGATCTCGGTAGAGATTGCGTTAGCTAAATAGTCACATAACGGTCGTGGCTCCGGCTTTCCCGCCGGAGTCACGACCGCTAGTGTTTTCCACAACGGTTAGGAACGAGGCATGGGTCGTTACGTAATCCGGCGGTCGATTTTCGCCCTTATCACGCTGATTCTCATCAGCATGGTGATCTTTGTAATTCTGTTCTTCGCCCCGGGCGATCCGACCAGTCAGGTCCCCCTGACGGTTCCTGCCGAGGTGCGAGAACGCATCAGAGAGTCGCTTGGCTTTAATGACCCGTTGCCGGTTCAGTGGTGGAACTGGGCCCGGCTCATGTTCATCAACGAACCATGGCACTACATCCAGTCGATCTTCTCGGACTGTGGTGTTTCGTGCGGCGACCGGGACCGCATCATCTCCTGGTCGTCACGGTCTCCGGCAATGGAGACCATCACCGAGCGCCTGCCCCAGACGCTGTGGGTCCTCGGCCTTGCCTTCCTGCTCGGCACCCTGCTGGCCATCCCGGTCGGCGTGCTCTCGGCCTACAAGCAGTACTCGGCATTCGACAACGTCGGCACCTTCGTCACCATGCTCGGTTTCTCCGTGCCGACCTTCTTCACCGGCCTGCTGGCCATCGTGATCTTCAGCGTCTGGCTCGGGTGGTTCCCGTCGTTCTACAACACCACCCACGAAATCGACTGGACCAGCTGGGACAGCATCTGGATCCAGATCAAACAGATGATCATGCCGGTGGCGGTGCTCACGCTCTTTAACGCGGCCTCGCTGAGCCGGTTCACCAGGGCCGCCGTGCTGGACAACCTCAACCAGGACTTTGTCAGGACCGCACGGTCGAAGGGCCTTGGGGAACGGACCGTTGTCCTGTCCCACGTCCTGCGGAACAGCCTGATCCCGGTGGTCACGCTCATCGCGCTTTCGATTCCCGGGATCTTCTCCGGGGCGATCATCACCGAACAGATCTTCCGGATCAACGGCCTCGGCCAGCTGTTGATCGTCTCCATCGGGCAGGGCGACGTACCAATGGTGCAGACCCTGACGTTTATCTTTGCCGTGCTTATCGTCGCCTTTAACCTCTTGGCCGACGTCATCTACGGCTTCCTCGACCCGCGTATCCGCTACGACTGACAGGGAGATCTCGAGCCCCATGACAACGATTCAGGATTCCCCGGAAACCACCGAAGCCGTAGCGGCCGAGATATCGGAAGCCGGCGAGGTAACCACCAAGCACCGGTCGCTCCGATCGGACGTCTGGCGGCAGTTCCGTAAGCACAAGGGGGCCATGGTCGGGCTGTTCCTGTTGGTGCTGATCGTGGTTGCGGCCTACATCGGGCCGCTGGTCTACCCCGTCGACCCGTTTGAGCTGGACACCTCGAACACCAACCAGAACCCCACCTGGGATCACCCGATGGGGACGGACAACCTCGGTCGTGACGTGATGGCCCGGGTCCTGGTTGGCGGTCGCATCTCGCTGTCGGTCGGGTTCGCGGCGATGCTTTTCGGCCTGTTCATCGGTACTGCGGTCGGGGTGGTGGCCGGCTTCTTCCGCCGTGCCGACTGGGTGCTGATGGCCCTCACCGACCTGTTCTTGGCTCTGCCGATCCTGCCGCTCCTGCTGGTGGTGATCATGCTCTTCCGTGAGCCGCTGAAGGATCGGTTCGGACCGAGCCTCGGCATCTTCCTCCTTGTGGTGTTCATCATCGGCGTCACCAGTTGGATGCAGACCGCTCGCGTTGTTCGCGGTGATGTACTGGCGGTCAAGGAAGAGGAGTTTGTCCTCGCGGCCCACAGCATCGGCACAAAACAACGCCGGGTTGTCACCCGCCACATCCTGCCCAACGTGCTGAGCCCCGTCATCGTGGCCGCCTCGCTGGGTATTGCCGGCGCCATCATCACCGAGTCGGCCCTGTCGTTCCTCGGCCTTGGTTTCCCGGCCGACTTCCCAACCTGGGGCCGCTTGCTCTTCGACGCCAAGGACTACATCACGATCACCCCGTGGCGGGTCATCTGGCCCGGCGTGATGATCTCGCTGACCGTGATGTGTGTGAACTTCATCGGCGACGGCCTGCGGGACGCCCTGGATCCGAAGCTCCGCAGCAAGGGCTAAGCAGCGACGCCGGATCCTCCGCAGCGCTCCAGCCCGGTCGGCGACGGTTCCAGCTGCTTCGCGGCTACGATTAACAGGTCCATTACGTGAAAGAGTCCCCATGATTCTGGCCCTCGGCATTCTCTACGTCATCCTCGGCACCATCGTTGTCGGCCTTGTTCTGCTCCACAGTGGGCGGGGTGGCGGCCTCTCCGACATGTTCGGCGGAGGGCTTGGTGCCTCGGCTGCCGGCTCGACGCAGATGGAACGGAACCTGGATCGGCTGACCATCACCTTCGGTCTGATCTTTGCGTTTCTCACGCTGATTCTGGCCCTGGCGATCTGACGTATGTCGGCCCGATAGGGCCGGGCCTCCCGCGTTTGGTGCCCTGCATTCGGTGAATCACCTGCGGTGCGCACAGTCGGGAGCGCTGACGCGCCAGCACGTCGGCGGTTGATGCAGCTCACGGGACGGCGGTCGCGGCCGATGGAGTCACGTGCGACAACCGTGGTTTGCCGCGATGCTGGCGTGCTGCATGCTCCTCGCCGCCTGCGGTGGTGAAGGAACGTCAACCGGGGATCGAACGGTCGGGACGTCCGGCGGCCCGACGGATGCCGTCACCGCCGACGGCCCTCCGGTTGACAACCTCGCACTCTCCAGCGACGTCTTGCGCCTCGCGCTGGAACGACCGGAGTCCTATCGGCCGACCGAGGTTGCGCTGACCGACCAGTCGGCGGTGATCATCGCCGATCTGCTCTA
>JBCCGJ010000241.1:0-9306 GCA_039029335.1 Actinomycetota bacterium
GGCGATGGCGTCCCATGTGGTCCGGAGTTCGTCCCACATCACGTTGTTCGCCGCGTTCTTCTTCTCCGGGCGGTTCATGGTCACCGTGACCACGCCGTTGTCGGCAACATCTACCAGCAGGGTCTCAAGGGTCTGCGATTCCACCGCACCAGCCAACCACATCGGAACGCGGTGCCGCCAAAAACCGGTGACCAACCGGCGGCGCAAAACGGGAAACGGACGGGCCGGAAAGCCCGTCCGTTTCACCTCGAACTGCGATCGCCCGAGCGGGCGTCGCCGATCGGTTATTCCTGGGTGCCTTCGGTTGCGTCTTCGACGACCTCTTTGGCCTTCTCGGCCGCACCGTCGATGACGCCGGAGGCCTTGCCACCGGTCATGTCATCGGCCTTGTCGGCCGCAGCGTCAATGGCGGCGTCCGCCTGATCGGTGACCATGTCGGCTTTGCCGCCGAACATGCCCTTCAACGTGTCCATGATTCCCACTGGAACATCTCCCTTGGATAAGTATGCGTAGGCATTGTGGCAGAATTCACGGCAAACGGTGGGATATGCCGACATTCATGTAACGCTTGGGCTCATGGAACGACCCCCAGGCCACCTCTTTGTCGGAGAAGAAATCGAACCGGGATCGGGTGACCGGACCGGCAAACCGGTCCTGTTGGACAGCGCGGACTTTACCACCCATGGCGTCATCGTCGGTATGACCGGTTCCGGGAAGACCGGCCTCGGGGTCGTCTTGCTTGAGGAGGCGCTGAACGCCGGCATCCCGGTTCTGGCCATCGACCCGAAGGGTGACCTCGGCAACCTGTGCCTGACGTTCCCCGATCTCGCCCCCGCCGATTTCGAACCGTGGATGGACGAGGGCACCGCCCGGGTCGAAGGCAAGACGACGGCCGAGATGGCCGGCGACACCGCGGCGATGTGGAAGGGCGGGTTGGAGTCCTGGGGGCTCGGCTCGGCTGACATCGCCGCGCTCCGCACCGCCGCAAACCCGGTTATCTATACCCCCGGCAGCAACGCGGGTGTGCCGCTCGACGTGCTCGGCCGGCTCTCGGCCCCGGCCACCGATGACCCGTCCGCCCGCCAAGACGAGGTGGACAGCACGGTCAGCGGGCTGCTCGGGCTGGTCGGCGTCGACAGCGATCCCCTGTCCGGCCGGGAGCACATCCTGCTGGCCAACCTGATCAGCCGGGCGTGGGACGAGGGCACGGACCTGGACATGCCGACACTGCTCGGTCAGGTCCTGGAACCTCCGATGCGCAAGCTCGGTGTGCTGGATCTCGACACCTTCTTCCCCGCCAAGGACCGCCAGGCGCTGGTGATGAAACTGAACGGCCTGCTCGCATCGCCCAGCTTCGCCGCCTGGGCCGAGGGTGCGCCGCTGGACATGGAGAAACTGCTGTGGGATGACAGCGGTGCCGCCAGGGCGGCCATCATGTCGCTCGGCCACCTCGATGAAACCGAACGCCAGTTTGCGGTGACCCTGGTGCTGTCCAAGCTGATCTCCTGGATGCGGACCCAATCCGGCACCGGGGAGCTCCGGGTCCTTGTCTACCTCGACGAGGTCATGGGGCTGGCACCGCCGAACGGCAACCCGCCGCCGAAGAAACCGATCCTGACCCTGCTGAAGCAGGCCAGGGCGTTCGGCGTCGGGCTTGTGCTGTCCACCCAGAACCCGGTCGATCTCGACTACAAGGCGATCAGCAACGCCGGTACGTGGATGATCGGTCGGCTCCAGACCGAGCAGGACAAGAACCGGTTGATCGACGGGTTGAAGTCGGCAGACGGTGCGGTGGACATCAACACCGTGACGGAGACGATCAGCGGGCTCGGCAAACGACAGTTCCTGCTGCGGACCACCCGGTCATCCGCCATGCCGCTGCTCACCACCCGATGGGCCATGAGCTATCTGGCGGGGCCGATGACCCGGGAACAGATCAGCACGCTGATGGCCCCGAAGGTGGCCGCGCTCACCGGTGGCGCAGGGGCCGGCACCGCGACGACGGGCCAGGCCGCCGGAGGGGCTGCGACGGCTTCGGCTCCCCCAGCTGCACCGGAGGGTCCCACCCTGGCCGACGACGAGTCCGCCGTGCCGCCGTCCGTGCCGGACTCCCTTCCCATCCGGTACGCATCACCGTCCAGCCCGTGGCTCACCGAACTCGACGCGACACCGGGCGGCACCCGCCTGCGGCCGGCCTTGGCCGCCAGGGTCAACCTGCTGTTCGACGAGACCAAGGCGGACCTCCGCCATTCCGAGGAGTGGGAGGCGATCATTCCGCTCACCGGTGACGCCATCGACGTCGATGGGGCGATCCAGGTCGACTTCGACGATCGGGACTTCTCCACCGACGCCCCGGCAAACCCGATCTACGTGCTGCCGGACTTCGACATCAAAGCCTCGGCCGTTCGCAGCGCCGGAGCCGCGCTGAAGAACAAACTGGTCGGGGACGAGACCTTCACGCTCATCCGCAATGCGGATCTGAAGCTGTGGTCCCGGCCCGGCGAATCGGAGGGGGAGTTCCTCCGCCGCTGTGAGGACGCGGCCGAAGACGGTGCGGACGACGAGCTGGAGAAGATCCGGGCCAAGCTGGAGAAGAAGCGGGACTCGGTCATGGCCGCGTTGGCCAAGGCCGAGGATCGGGTCGCCGAGCTGGAGACCCAGGCCCAGGGCCGCAAGCAACAGCAACTCATCGACATCGGCACCTCTGTTCTCGGCGGCCTGCTTGGCGGGCGTAGCCGAACCCGGGGTCTGGCCGCCGCCGCCCGTCGGATGTCTTCGGGTAGCAGGCAGAAGGCCTCCACCGAAGCCCGGCTGGAGTCGGCCAGGAACCGGGCGGCGGAGAAGATCGAGGATCTCGAGGAGTTGGAGCACGACCTGCAGGACGCGGTGATCGAGATCAACGACGAGTGGTCGGAGAAGGCCGGGGCGACCGAGGCGGTGGAGATCCCGCTGGAGAAATCCGACATCTCGGTCGAGGATCTCATGCTGGTCTGGTTACCGGTGGAGCGCTAAGGGGCCTGGCGGGTAGGCGCTGACGCGCCTTCCCTTGGCCTGGAGTTCATCGTGTTTGGTGCTTCGCTCAGTGCCTACCCGCTGAACTCCCAAGCCTCGATCACCGTTCCGAAAAACACGTTGCCGACCGAGTTTGACCCCCGCAAGGAACAAGCTCGGTCGGCACGTGTCGGTTCCCGCCGATCTTGTCTCTCCCGGACCGGCCGCCTGGACAACCGGCCCGGAAGGACAGCGAATGAGTGAACGGAATCTCTAGTAGACGATGACGCCGCGGACGTTCTTGCCGTCGTGCATGTCGGCGTAACCCTGGTTGATCTCATCCAGGGAGTAGGTGTTGGTCACCAACTCGTCGAGCTTCAGCTGCCCGGACTGGTACATGTCCAGCATCCAGACGATGTCCCGACTCGGGCTGGACTCGCCGAAGAGCGAACCCTGGATCCGCTTCTGGAAAAGCGTGAGCTCGAAGGCCGGGACCTCGACCTTTGAGTCGGCGGCATTACCGAGGCCGGTGACCACAACCGTGCCGGCCTTACGGGTTGCGGCAAACGCCTCGGCCACGTGGTGGTTCTCCAGAACACCAACGGTCACGATGCTGGAGTCCGCCCCCTGACCGTTTGTCATCGACTGGGCCAGCTCGGCCGCCTCCTGCATGTTGCTGCAGGCGTGAGTGGCACCCATCGTCTGGGCGATCTCCGTCTTGAAGCTATTGGGGTCGACCGCAATCACGTTGGTGGCTCCGGCATGGGCCGCGCCTTGGACCGCGTTCATGCCGATACCACCGCAACCCATGATGATCACCGTCTGACCTGGCTTGACCTGGGCCGAGTTGACGGCGGAACCCCACCCGGTGCCGACGCCGCAGCCGACCAGGCACGCCTTGTCCAACGGGAGGTCCTTGTTGACCTTCACGGCCGAGGTTGCGTCGATGAGGGTGTGCTCGCAGAAGGTGGAGATGCCACACATCTGACCGGCCCCGACGCCGTCCACCCTGCCCCGGAACGACCCGTCGGTGCGGGTGCCGGCGAGGATGAACGCACCGAGATCGCAGAGGTTCTGCTGGCCCGAGGCGCACCATCGGCAGCGACCGCAGCCGGGGAGGAACGACATGACGACGTGATCGCCGACCTCCCACCCCGGGGTGTTCGGACCGACTTGCTCAACGACGCCGGCCCCTTCGTGACCGCCGATGTACGGGGTCTCGACCGGGATGTCACCGGTTGAGGCATGATCGTCTGAATGGCACATGCCGGATGCCACCATCTTGATCAGCAACTCGCCCTGCTGGGGCTCGTCCCATTCGATGTCGACGACTTCCCACTTGCCGGGTACTTCGCGCAGAATTGCGCCCCTGGACTTCATAGTTGATCCCCTTCGTAGTGCGTATCCGTGTCTTGCTATCCGTCCCCCGTTTCTAGCATTCGGGGTGGGTGTCGGGCTAGGCGGCCCGCCGGAAGGTGATCGCTCCTGCCGCCCGGAAGACGGGTCGACGGCGCTCAGCGAGGGGCGAGATCCCGGATGGCCTGGCGGGGATCAACGTCGGCAAACCCCATGATCGACAGCGCCGGGGTGTCGACCCCGGCGTCGACGTAGCGCTGGACGTGTTCCCGGCACTCCTCGGGTGACCCGTGGATGATCAACTCGTCAACAACATCGTCCGGGATGGCGGCCAGTGCCGCCTTCCGGTCGCCGGCGGCCCAGGCGTCCCACATGCCCTGCAGTTTGTCCCGGCCGAGCCACTGATGGAACGCGGCGTAGACCGGGACGTTCAGGTAGGCGGCGATGGCAAATCGGGCCTGCTCCCGCACCCGATCCGCGTCGGTCGACGGGCAGACGAATATCCGGGCCACGATCTCCTTGGTCGTGCCCTGCTTCTCGCCCTCGGCGTGGACGATCGGCGCGACGGTTCGCACGTCGTCGGCAGACAACCAGTTGATGATCGCCCCGTCACCTTCCCGGCCCGCCATCTTCAACATGCCCTCCCGTAGGGCGGCAACCAGGATGGGTGGGGCCTGCTCCGGGACGATGCCACAGCGGAAACCCTTCACGCTGAACGTTGGGTAGTCCTCGGTCACCTTCTCCCCGCTCATCGCCGCCTTCATGAACCGGACCGCGTCCCTGGTCCGGTGGTACGGCTCCTCGAACGGGATGCCGTTCCAGCGTTCGACGATGACGTTCGACGACGAGCCGATGCCCATCACGAACCGTCCGGGGGCGGCGTCGGCCAGCGCCGCGGCGCTCTGGGCGAGGAGCGCCGGACCACGGGTGAATGCCGGGATGATCGCAACACCGAGGCGGAGTTCCGGTGCCCACGCCGCCCCGAGGGCCAGTGGGGTGAACCCGTCCGCCCCGTCGGCCTCCGACGACCAGACGTCGGTGTACCCCAGATCGACCAACTCCCGGAACAGTTCCCGATGCTCCGAAAGTCGGGTGCCGGCGAGTGGAACGGACATGCCGTAGCGAGTCATGACCGACAAACGTAGCCAGAACGGAATGCGCCGACCAGCCTGCTGCGGCGGCCGCGGCCACCCGGGCGATCATCGGTTCGGCCGGCGGGACGACCCGGGCGGCTCAAACGGCCTGACGGGCGTCGGACGAAGCGGACTCGTCGGCCGGGTCCGGCGGGGCATAGCGGGCGGCCAACTCGGGCAGCACGTAGCCGAGCCGCATCAGGCCGAGCCCGATGATCAGGAACAGCCCGACCCGCCAGAGTGTGTCCACCTCGGCGAGATCGATGGTCAGCAGTTTGACCAGCACAACACCGAGCGTGACCAGCCCGGCCGAACGCACCTCCGTCCGCCCGGTCAGCAGGCCGGCGACGATGGCGCACACGGCGGCGACGGCCCACGTCACCGAGATCGCCGCCTGTGCCTGCGGAACCCCGGCGAGCACGGACAGGAGCCAGCCGAGGCCGAACAGCCAGGTGGTGACAAAGAGCGGCGAACTCAGCGACTCGGGAGGGCGGTTCCAGAACACCGCGGTCACCGCGGCGAACGCCAGGACAACCACCAGGTGGGACAGATGATCGGCGATCGGAACACCGGTCCCGTCGAAACCCAGCACCGCGGCGTCGACGATCCCCACCGCAGCGACAACCGCCGTGACCCCGCCGATTGTCGCTGCGATCGCCAGGACCAGCCTGCCGAGCCGGCGGGCGGCCACCAGGCTGACCAGGCACGCCGCGGTGCCGACCACAAGCCACCCGCTGTCTCCGACAACCGGGGCGACCAGGCTGACCGGGACGAGCACCGCCGTCGACCACGCTGCGCCGACCACCAGTTCGCCGATCTCCTCGGTGCTGCGCCGGGTCATCAACCACGCCGACGTGCCGAGCAACGCGACCGTGACGCCCCGAGCGACGTGAGAGCCGATGGAGGGCCCGTCCGCCCCGTCGATGGCCAGCTGTATGACGTCGACGAGGTCGACCAGCACGAGCACCCAGGCCAGCCCGGCCAACGCAACGCCCTTGATCGTGAGCAGCACGTCCTCGAACCGACCGGCGACCAGCAGGGTGACGATCCCCTGGGCGGCCAGGGCGACCACCAGGATCGGCCCCTCGAGCCACACCAGGAGGCCGACGGTGGCCAGCAACCCGGCGCCGAGCAGGTGGCTGAGGGTGCCGAGTTCGGAGATCAAGCGGACTCGACGGGCGACGGCGGCGACCAGCGCAAAGCCGGCGGCAAGACCGAGGGCCAGCGCCGCGCCGGTCGTCGCCACGGTCAACCCCCCGAAGAAGGTCACCGTCTGCCAGGCCCAGAGGGGCACCAGGGCGACCAGCCGGTGCTCGAACGCCAGCGTGCGGCGTTCACCGTCGCCGATCCCGAATCCGGCGATGGTCCTGGCCTGCAGGAGCCGCTCGTTCCACACCGGGCCGAGCCACAGCACCACCCCGACGACGGCCACCAGGCAGGAGCCTGCCGCCAGGTGATCGGTGTTGTCCCCATCGGCCAGCACCGCGGCGAGGATGATGACCCAGAACGCGGTGGCCCAGGTGGAGATCAGCCGGTACGTCTGCCACCCCTGGGCGACGCCGACGATGGCCGCGGCGACCGCGAACAGACCGAGCCACGAGCCGATGACCAGCACGGGGCTGTCGGCGATGAGGTCGGCGAACGGCGGGACGAGCAGCATGGCCGCCGTCGCGGCGATGGCGACGGCCTCGCTGCGGACCCGAGCCGCGACGAGTACCGAAAGGGCGACCGCGGCGGCCACCAGGACAAGCGCGGTGACCGGGCCGGTCAGGTCCAGCCAGGCGTGCGCTGCGCCGGCGCAGATGGCGGTCACGGCCGACCCACCGATACCGAAGGTGACCGCCCACGGGGTGCGCCGATCCGCCTGGTGCACCGCGGCGCCGGACAGCACAAGGCCGATCATCGTCGCGCCGAGCAGCTGGAGCTCGGGACTGATCCAGCCCCGACTGATCGCCGTGCTCACCAGAAAGAGCGCGGCCAGTCCCACCAGGCCGACCCCCACGATCCGCAGCACGTCCTCCAGCTGCAGCGACCGGCCGGCACCGCCCGTTACCCCGCCCCCAACCCCGCCCGCGGCCTGGCTCCGGCCCGGGATACCGGCCGGGCCCGGGATTGCGTCAGCGGCCACCGGCGGAGGCGGCGACGGCAGCGGTGGCGGAGGGACGGCGGCAGGGGTCGTCCTCGATGACGAGGGCGTCGGTGAAGGAGTTGTCGTCGGCGACGGGGGCGGCGGCACGGGGGCGTCCGGCGTCACCGGTACCGGGCCGCCCGGCGGAGGTGCGTCGATCTGCCTCGGCGGTGGCGCTGTGGTTGCCGTTGGTGTTGTCACCGCGCGCGGCGCCGTCCGTGCGCCCTGCACGGCGCGCTCCAGGACCGTGACCCGTCTTCCCAGGTCGGCTTCGAGCCGGTCGAGCCGGTCGGTCAGTTCGTCGATCGCTGCTTCGACAGTCATACAACCATCGTCGTCGACGGACCGCCTCGGTGCATCCGGACTACCCCCCAACGTTCGCTGGGGCCCGACCCGTCGGCGGGGCTACAGTGCCGCCATGGCCGACGTGTCCGGCATCTGCGCTCCCCGGTTCGAGATCCTCCACGACCTCCTGAGTGGCAGCCTCGACGCCGGCACCGACGTCGGTGCGTCGCTGGCGGTGACGATCGACGGCGAGCTGGTCGTCGATCTCTGGGGCGGCCATGCGGACGAAGCCCGGACGACGCCGTGGGAGAAGGACACGATCACCAACGTCTGGTCGACCACCAAGACCATGACCTCACTCGCCGCGCTTGTCCTGGTCGATCGTGGTGAGCTGGACGTGTACGCCCCGGTCGCCCGGTACTGGCCGGAGTTCGCCCGGAACGGCAAGGAGAAGATTGCGGTCCGACACCTGTTGAGCCACACCTCCGGCCTTGCCTCCTGGGAGCCGGACGTCACCGCCGAGGACATCTACGACCTCGAGCGGTCGACCGCCGCACTGGCCGCCCAGGCCCCCTGGTGGGAGCCGGGCACCGCATCCGGCTACCACGCCCTCAACCAGGGTCACCTGGTCGGCGAGGTGATCCGCCGAATCACCGGTCGGACGCTCGGCCGGTTCTTCGCCGAGGAGATCGCGGGGCCGCTGGACGCCGACTTTCACATCGGTCTCGCTCCGGAACACGACAACCGGGTCTCACTGGTCATCCCGCTGACCGAACCGCCACTCGACGCCGATTCGTTTCCGGCCGGCGATCCCCGCCACCGGTATGCCAGCGGTCCGGCCCTCGACGCCACCGCTCCGCATGACCCGCGATGGCGCCGGGCCGAGATCGGGGCGGCGAACGGCCACGGCAACGCCCGGTCGGTGGCCAGGATCCAGGCCGTTGTGGCCAACGGCGGAACCGTCGACGGGGTGACCCTCCTCTCGCCGGACACGATCGAGCTGATCTTCGACGAGCAGGCGAACGGGCCGGACCTGATCCTGGAGCTGCCGTACCGGTTCGGGATCGGCTACGGCATCGCCGACTCCACCCTGCGGCCGGACCTTCCGGACGGGCGGATCTGTTTCTGGGGCGGGTGGGGCGGCTCGAGCATCGTGATCGACTGTGATCGTCGGATGACCGTGGCCTACATGATGAACAAGATGATTTCGTCGGAGGCCGGGGACGACCGTTCCGAGGCGATCAACCGGGCTACCTACGCCGCCCTCGGTGTTGCGACCACCTGAGCGCCCCGCCGGGTCGGTCAGGCCGAGCGGACGGTGCGGAAGCCCAGGTTGCCCGCCGAGCTGTCCGGGCCGTTCGAACTGCGGGCGCCGACCCGGTAGCGGTTGCAGTACGACGCATGGCACAGATA
>JBCCGJ010000242.1:0-9272 GCA_039029335.1 Actinomycetota bacterium
GACGGCAACAACGGCGGCGGCGATGGCAACGATGGCGGTGGTGACGGCAACGACGGCGGGAACGACGGCGGCTAACCTCGCCCGACCCAAGCAAACCGCAACAAACCGCAGCCAACCCCAGTAGACCGCAACAAACCCCAGTGAAATTTGGGCACGCAGGTCACAGGATTTGTAGCCTCTGAGCCCAAATTTGGCAGGAGGGTAGGGGCAGCGGCGGTTAGGTGCCGGCCAACCAGTTCTGGAGCAGCTGCTTCCCACCGACGGTCAGGACCGACTCGGGGTGGAACTGCACGCCTTGTACGTCGTGCTCGCGGTGCCGCAATCCCATGACCAGACCGTCCCGGGTTTCGGCGGTGATTTCCAGGCTGTCCGGCACGCTGTCCCGCTCAACGATGAGCGAGTGATACCGGGTGGCCTCCAGCGGGGCGGGCAGGTCGGTGAACACCCCCTGGTTGGTGTGGGACAGGAACGACGTCTTGCCATGCATGAGTTCGGGCGCCCGGGCGACCGTGCCCCCGAAGACCTCGCCGATGCACTGATGACCGAGGCAGACCCCGAGCACCGGCTTGTCGCCGGCAAAATGGCGGATCACGTCGTTCGAGATGCCGGCGTCCTGCGGTGTGCCGGGCCCGGGAGAAATCAGCACGGCGTCCGGGTTCATCGCATCCAACTCGTCAAGGGTGGCCGCGTTGTTGCGGACCACCAACGGTTCGGTCCCGAGCTCTCCCAGGTACTGGACCAGGATGTAGACAAAGGAGTCGAAGTTGTCGATCACGAGGACACGTTTGACGGCCGAATCGGTGGTCACCGGACCGAGGGTAGGTCGGTCCAATCCGGGTTGCGGCCGATTTTCGCCTATCGGTCTCGGTCCGGTTCGGCGGGCGAACCGGAACCCGACCTTCTAGGCTGAAGCCGTGGTACGTCAAGACAAGTCAAAGCCCGGCAGAGTGACACCGAAGGGGAGCGGCGCTGCTGCGGTCCCGGGCGACGACACCGCCGGGCCGAGCGGCGTCGGACGCACCCCGGTCAACGTCGACCCGCCGTCGTCGGCGTTTGTGCCCGTTCTGATGTTCGCCGCACTGGGTCTTGGCACCGTGGTGATCCTGTTCAACTACCTCACCGAGGACATTCTCGGGACACCGAGCAACTGGTACCTCCTCGGTGGTCTGGGGTTGATCCTCGTCGGCATCATCGCCGCCACCCAGTACCGCTGACCCAGCCTCGCTGATCCGGCCCCGCCGATCGGACTACGTCGACTCGAACGCGCCGATTCAATCGGGGCGACCTGTCGCCCCAGCCAGGCCGGATGTGGCCTTCCCAGCCGGGTTTTGAGGTTTTCCATACCCAACCCACAGAAGTTATCCACAGCTTGTTGATGCAACAAGCACCTCGGCTGAGCAAGCTGACTGTGCGAACTTGTACGGTGTCGTACGGGTTGCCAGGGGGTTACCAAACACATGGTCATCCACAGGCTGTGGAGTTTGTCCCGAACCGGGCAAATCGGGCTCGGCCGACGGCTAGAGGCCGTCTTCCCGGGTGGCGACCAGTTCCATCTCGTCGGTGCAGTGACGCGGCGGGCTGGGGATCTCCTCGTTGGCCAGCGTCATCCGAAGCTCCGCCCCGCAGATGTTGCACCGGTACGTGAGCTTGACCCGCCGAAGCTCCCCGGGCGGTGGTGGCTCCGGGACGGGCCTGGCAAAGGCGCCGACAATCGCAAAACCGGTCCGCAGTAGGAAATACATGAGCAGCACCGCGATGACCACCCGGAACACGCTGAAGCCGGCGGCGAGCAGTCCGAGTGTCATGACGATCAGGGCGATCTGCAGTATCCGCTTCCTGCCGTGCTGGATCTCCTCGTCCCGACTTTTGGCCGTTGACGCGACCGGCTTGTCGTCCTGGTCGATCCGATCGGGGAGATCGGTGGTGGGCTCAAAATCGCTCACGGTCAAAATGGTAGTCGCCGAGCCTGGCAAAGTCGCACCGGAGGCGCACTGAGGATGTCGCACCGAAGGCGCGCTGAGGATGTCGCACCGAGGGTGCGCCAAGGTTGTCCAAATGGTCGCCCTTGGTCAGCCGGGAGGGCGTTGGGCCCGATACCGTAGATGTGACGGGTATCTCAGTGGGAGGGGGAGTAACTCCGTCTCCGATGACCAGGAAGGCCATGACGGTGACAACCAAAGAAGAAATCGACGCCATTGTCGAAGGACAGACCATCCCAACGGAGTTCTTGAAGACCGTCGCCGCCCACGGTGACCTGGTTGCACTCCGGTGGAAGACCGAGGACGGCGGGTGGGGTGAGACGACCTACACCGAGTTCGCCGACCAGGTCGCACGGGCCGCCGCGGGGCTGTCCGCCATGGGTCTTGGCCACGGCGATCGACTGATGCTGATGATCCGCAACATGCCGGAGTTCCACGTGCTGGACACCGCGGCACTTTTTGTCGGTGCAACCCCGGTTTCCATCTACAACAGCTCGTCACCGGAGCAGATCGAGTACCTGTCCAATGATGCCGAGGCCAAGATGGCCATCGTCGAAGATCGTGGCTTCTACGAGCTGTTCTCCAAGGTCCGCCAGTCGATGCCGGCACTGGACAAGCTGGGTGTCATCCGCACCGATGGCGAGGACTCCTTCGGGGCGGACTTCACCTACGAGCAGTTGCTCGCCCATGACCCGGTCGATCTGGAAGAGGCGGCCAAGATCGCCAAGCCGGAGGATCTGGCAACGCTGATCTACACCTCCGGTACCACCGGCCCGTCGAAGGGCGTGATGATCGACCACTACAACGTGTGCTGGACCGTTGAGTGTCTCAAGCAGGCCTTCGACCTTGACAGCTACGCCGGCAAGCGCATCGTCAGCTATCTGCCGATGGCCCACATCGCCGAGCGGGACATGAGTCACTACCAGACGCTGTTCCTCGGTTACGAGGTCACCTGCTGCCCCGACCCCACCCAGTTCGCGGCCTATGCCGGCGAGGTGCACCCCCACATCATGTTCGGTGTGCCCCGGGTGTGGGAGAAGATCTACGGCGGCGTGCAAGCCGCCCTCGCCATGGATCCGGAGAAGGAGAAGGCGGTCAGGGAGGCGGTGGAGGCTGCAGGCCCGATCGCCGAGAAGATGACCTGGGGTACGGCCACCCAGGAGGAGATCGAGACCTACGAGTTCCTCGATGCTGTCGCCTTCGGTCCGATTCGCGAGCTTGTCGGTCTCGACCAGCTCATCTCCGCCGTGACCGGCGCCGCCCCTATCCCCGCGGAGATGCTGGCCTGGTTCCGCACCATCGGTGTGCCGCTGTCGGAGATCTACGGCCTGTCCGAGACCTCCGGCCCGCTCACCTGGGCGCCGTACAAGGTCAAGCCCGGCTATGTCGGCGAGGCGATTCCCGGCCTTGAGATGAAGCTGGACGAGGACGGCGAGGTCATGTGCCGAGGTGGCAACATCTTCCGCGGCTACCTCAACCTGCCGGACAAGACCGCCGAGGTCCTCGACGACGGTGGCTGGTTCCGCACCGGTGACATCGGCGAGATCGACGAGGACGGCTACCTCAAGATCGTCGACCGGAAGAAGGAGCTCATCATCACCGCCGGCGGCAAGAACCTGTCGCCGTCCAACCTCGAGGCGGCTTTGAAGATGATCCCGCTGGTCGGTCAAGCCATCGCCATCGGCGACGCCCGGCCGTTCGTATCGGCCCTGGTGGTCCTCGACCCGGACGTCGCCCCCGGTTGGGCGGCCAACAACGGGATCGAGTTCGAGTCGCTTGAGGCACTGGCCAAGGACCCCAAGGTCGTCGCCGAGATCGAAGGTGCACTGCCGCAGGTCATGGCGGACTTCAACAACGCCGAGAAGGTGAAGAAGATCACCATCCTCGGCGAGGAGTGGCTGCCGGACACCGACCTGCTCACCCCGACCTCCAAGCTGAAGCGGCGAGGCATTCACGCCCGCTACGCCGAGGAGATCGAGGCGCTCTACGCCTGATCACAATCTGAATGATTGGGGGCCGACCTGTCGGCTCCCGAACCGCTTGAGAGGTGCCGGGTTCCCGCTGTGGGACCCGGCATCGGCGGTTTTTGGGCTAGATGCCGGGTTTTGTCCGACCCGGAGCCGTGACAAGATGGTGCGATGTCGCACGGGGGAAGACTCGCCGCCAAAGTCCTGAAAGCCGCTGGAGTTGAGTGTATTTTTACGCTGTCCGGTGGCCACGTCATGGGGATCTACGACGGATGCCTCGACGAGGGCATCAAGGTGGTCGACGTCCGCCACGAACAGGCCGCGGTCCACGCCGCCGACGCCTGGGCCAGGTTGAACCCCGGCAAGGTCGGCGTGGCGGTGCTCACCGCCGGCCCCGGTGTCACCGACGGGGTGACCGGTGTGGCCAACGCCTGGCGGGCCAACTCGCCCATCCTGGTCATCGGCGGTCAGGGCCCCTTCAACAACCTGCGGCGGGGCTCGCTGCAGGAGATGGACCACGTGGCCGTTATGCAGCCCATCACCAAGTGGGCCGACGCCTGCTACCAGACGAACCGCATCGGGGAATACATAGAGTCCGCCATTCGTACCGCGATGAGCGGCGTGCCCGGTCCGGCGTTCCTGGAGATCCCGATGGACGTGCTCCACGGCCCGGTCGACCTGGAGCAGACCCCGCTGCCGACGTTCCGGGACTACCGGGTGCTGTCGGCCGCGCCGCCGGTGCTGTTGACCAAGGCCATCCAGATCCTCTCCCGGGCCAATCGGCCGATGCTGATGGCCGGCACCGGCCTCAAGTGGTCCGAGGGTGGGCTGGCGCTCCGGCAATTCGCCGAGGCCAGCAAGATCCCGGTCTACACGAACGGCATGGGCCGCGGTCAGCTGCCGATGGACCACCCACAGTTCTTCAACCGCAGCCGCAAGCACGCGCTCAGCCAGGCCGACGTTGTCCTGCTAGCCGGAACCCCGCTGGACTTCCGGATGAAGTTCGGCCGGTCCATCCCGGAGGACGCCAGGATCATCCAGCTTGACCTGGACGAAACGCTGATCGGTCAGAATCGAGCCGCCGACGTCGGCCTGGTCGGCAACGTCGGGGTGAACCTCGACGCCCTGAACAAGGCCGGCGGATCGGTCATGGACTTCTCGTCCTGGTCGGAGGAACTGCGGAAGATGGAGGTCGAGGCCGAAGAGGCCGCAGCGGCCCAGCTCAACTCCGACGAGGTGCCGATCGACCCGTTGCGGCTGTGCCGGGAGATCGCCGATTTTGTCGCCACCGACAAGCGGATGATCGTCATCGGTGACGGCGGGGACATCGTGGCCCAGGCCTCCAAGGTGCTCAAGGTCCCGCCCCGCGGAACGTGGATGGATCCGGGCCCGCTCGGCACGCTCGGGGTCGGCATGCCGTTCGCCCTGGCGGCCCAGTTGGCCAATCCGGACGAGCGGGTCCTGATCATCTACGGCGACGGCTCGTTCGGGTTGAACGGGTTCGAGTTCGACACCGCGGTGCGGTTCGGGCTGCCGATCGTCGGCATCGTCGGCAACGACGCAGCGTGGGGGCAGATGATGCGGCCCCAGGCCATGCTGTACGGGGCCGAGCGGCTGGTCGCCACCGAGCTCAGCTACACCCGGTACGACAAGGTGGTCGAGGCCCTGGGCGGCCACGGCGAGCACGTCACAAAACCGGACGAGATCGGACCGGCGATTGAGCGGGCGTTCGCCTCCGGCAAACCCGCTCTGGTCAACGTTGAGATGCGCCAGGACGTCGAAGGGGTAAAGGGCTCGACGTACGTGTAGGGGGCTTCGCCCCTAACACGTACCTCTCGCTACTCCTCGGCTTCGCTCGAGGAGCCGGCTCCACGTGCGGATAGGAGGCTGCGGCCCTCCCTGAGATTTTCTTCTGGGGCAGTAAACCTTTTACCCTCCCCGTGCGTGTGTGGGGTGTGTATAAGAATCTCGACACCATGATGTCGACCGACCCGGCTCGCACCTATGACGAGTTCTACCGGCAGGAACTGCGCCCGCTGGTCGCCCTTGCCGCGGCCATCACCGGCAGCCACCTGGCGGCCGAGGACATCGCCCAGGAGGCGCTGATCCGGGCCTACAAGCAGTGGGATGTCGTGTCGACCTACGAGAAGCCCGGGGCGTGGACCAGACGGGTGGCCATCAACCTGGCCCTGTCGACCACCCGGCGGATGGCGGCCGACGTTCGTGCTCGCCTCAAGCTCGGCGCCCAGCCAAGCCTGATGCCCGCCGCCCCCCAGCACGACCCGGTCTGGGCCGCGGTGCGGAAGTTGCCCGGCAACCAGCGGGCCGCCGTTGCTCTCCACTACCTGGAGGACCGGCCGGTGAGCGAGATCGCCGAACTCCTGGCGTGCTCCGAGAGCACCGCAAAAGTTCACCTCCATCGTGGCCGCACAAAGCTGGCCACCCTGCTCGAGGAAGAAGGACGCCGATGAGCCCCGAAGATCAGATGCCGCAGAACAACGCCGCCGAGAACCGGATTACCGCCGCCTTCCAGGACCTCAACGAGCGTTCGGCGTGGCTTGATGCCACCCGTAACCAGGCCCCGGGCCACGCTTCGCCGGCGCCGAACCGCAACCGACCGTCACTGCCCCGACGCCCGCTGGTGGCCATCGCCGCGGCGGTGCTCACGTTCGGCGGGGGGATGGTCGCGATCAACGCCTTCCAGGACGACGCCCAGGTGGTGGAGACCGGCCCGACCGATACCACCGCTCCGGAGGAAACCGATACCACCCCCGCGGAAGGTGATTCGACTGACCAGACGGATGAGACCGATGGCGACGGAACCGGCGACGAAGCGGCCGACCCCGATACCAACACCGTCACGGTCGTCACCGAGGACGGCCAGACCATCGAGGTCGACGGCGCAGGTGGGTTCACCAGCCCGTCCGGCAACATCGCCTGCAACATCTCCAGCTCCGGTGCCTCCTGCTGGATCGGTGAGAAGACCTGGCAGATCGAGCAACCGACCCACGATCCGTTCTGCGCCGAGTCGGATTGGGGCAACGCCATCGACGTGAGCGCCGACGGCATCCTGTGGCCCTGCTACACCGACTTCGGTTGGCCGATCGACGCCGAACCGCTGGCCTACGGGGACACGATGCAGGCCGGTGAGTTTTCCTGCACCAGCGCAGAAGATGGTGTGACCTGCACCAACGGAGTGGGCCAGGGCTTCCGTCTCGCCCGCTCCACCTTTGCCATCTTCCCCGATCCCCGTTCCGAGCAGCAGGTGTGGTTGCCTCGGACCGCAGTGGCCGCCGACACCGTGGCCGCCGACACCGACGATCCGTTCCTCAACGTTCGGGCGACCCCGGCGCCGGACGGTGAGCTGGTGGCCAAACTGCCGCCGGACTACACCGGCATGACGGTCACCGGTCGGACCGAGACCCTGGAGAGCGGGGCCGAGTGGATCGAGGTACTACTCCTCGACCCGGTGGAGGACCTGCTGAACACCACGCAGTCGTCCGGCTACCCGAACGGCTGGGTCAACGCCGCCCTCACCGTCGACCTGCTGAACGGTGTGTCGGTGGGGACCGATCAGTTCCCCGGCTGTACGGGATTTGCCGCCTCGGAAACGGGCGACGTATCCGACGGCTACGTCTACAGCCTGGAGCACACCCGACTGACCGACAGCTGCGACCGCGTGGTGGTCTCGTTCGGCTCCGGTGACCTGCCGCTGCTCGGTGAGGTCACCGGTGCGCCGGCCCGGTCGGCCACCGTGCCGGCCGCGTCACTCGACGACGCCGGCGCAACCGCCGGCTACACCACGATCGATCTGGGGCCGATCTCCGACGCCTGGGTCGGCGCCACCGACAATCGGGCCGGCGTCTATCTGGTCCGTGGCGAGGACGGCTTCCTTGACATCGCCGTGGCCTTCCCGGTCGAGGCCGTCATCATCACGCCACTGACCGACCGGCTGGTCATCGATCTGGTGTCGCCCGGCGAACGGGAGGCCCCCGCGGAATCAGGCGCTGTGGCACTCCTGGCCGAGCCGATCGTCGGGCCGGGCTCGGTGTCGCTCGCCGGGGTCGCCCGCCCGTTTGAGGCGTCGCTCGACGCGTCGATCGAGGACGCCTCGGGTGAACCCGTCGAAGCGACGTTCACCGGCAGCGGGTCGCTCGGCACCCGCATTGCCAGCACCTACGGCGTCCGCACCAGCGACTGGTTGTCAGCGTGGGGGGTGTTCGATCTGACCATCGAGCAGCTGGAACCAGGGGACTACACCATCGTCCTCGACAGCGGTCAGGGCGGACCGACGTTCACCTTGCGCTACGACATCACCATCCCGTAGCGGGCTCGTCTTGTCCGCCCGACCGGTGCCGGTCGGTCGCACCCGGCCGTGATCAGCCGGCGGTCGGGTCGGTGACCTGACCGATGAACAGCGTGGCCCCGGAGTGGGTGTCGACGATCCGGTAGAGGAACGGCCGGTCGAGCATCACGGGAAGCGGCTTGGGGCCACCGGCGCTGGTTAGTCGGACGGTGCCAGCAGTGGCGGCAGCGGCCTCGGTCCCGGACTCGTCCAGCCGGACATAGGTCTCGTGGATGGTCTTGTGGAGAACGAGTCTTCCGTCGTTGGCCATCCCGAGCAGTCCACCACGCTGGTAGACCGCCTCCAGACCCAGCGACCGCAGTGCCGGATCCAGTTCCAGATTGGCCCGGATCTCGAAACGGGGGGCCGCCAATTGGTCGGGGACCCGCTGGCCGTCCGGAGGTTTGTCAAACGTGGCGAACACCTCGTCCAGGCTGTCGGCCACGTCGTTGAATTTGCCCTCGTCCGGTAGGACAAACTGAGCCTCAAGGCCACCGCTGTACGCCTTTGTGGCGCCGATCCACCCGTCGCCCCGGGCCACCGAGTCGCTCACACTCACCATCAGGTCAACCGTCACCTCGGTGCCATCGGCCGTGGTGAACGGCGCTGCCGCGGTCAGCTCCTCATCGAACGGGCGGACCCAGGTTGCGTCCAGGTACAGCGCGTTGACCAGCACCAGCACCGTGTCAATCGTCAGCACACCCTCGCCGATGAGATCGGTTATGAGGTCCTCGGTGTTCTCGGCCACAAACCCGTTGATGGCTCGGGCCACCGCATCGGGGTCCGGCGCGAAGTCGACCTCCCGCAGTACCGGCCCGTAGTGGGTGCCGATCGTTTCCAGGTAGTCGGCCCGGAACGGATATCCCTGCTGGAGGTAGGCGGCATTGGCCAGGCGGACCGTCAGCTCGCCAGGATCGTCGGGGTTGCTCCCGGACGGGTCGGGGACCGGCACCGGGACCCGGGTCTCCAGGTCCACCTCCA
>JBCCGJ010000243.1:0-9243 GCA_039029335.1 Actinomycetota bacterium
CGCGGACTGGATGATGTCGTCATAGGCCGGGGCATCGGCATTCGGGCCGTCGGACGGAAACCCGTGGGCCTGGCAGAAGACCACATCGGTCCGGACACGACGAACATCCTCGTAGGTCAGGCCAAGCCGACCCAGCGGCCCCGGCCGGAGGTTGGTGACCATCACATCGCAACCGGCGGCGAGGTCGAGGAACGCCTGCCGACCATCCGGTTGCTTGAGGTCAAGCACGATGCTGCGTTTGTTCCGCATCAGGTTCAGGGCGACGCCGGAGATGTTCGGCTCGGGGCCCTTGCCCATCGACCGATTGATGTCCCCGTTCCGGTCTTCGACCGCGATGACGTCGGCTCCCATGTCCCCCAGCGTCTGGGTTGCGTAGGGACCCATGACCACCGAGGACAGATCGATGATGCGGATCCCGTCCAGGGGGCCGGTCGGACCGTCTGGATCGGTCTTGGCCGGATCGGTCTCGGACACCGGGCTCAGACCCGGGGTTCGCGCGGGAGACCGAGCACCCGCTCCCCCAGGATGTTCCGCATCACGTTCGAGGTGCCGCCCATGATCGTGTAACCCGGTGCGTAGAGGAGGCCGGCGGTCACGTCGTTGAACAGTCCGGCCTCCGGCCCGAGGATCCTGGCGACGAACTGGGCCACCCGCCATTCGTGCTCGGTGCAGAAGCACTTGGTCGCGGCGCTGAAACCGGCCGGTGCCTGTCTCAGGACCTCCCGGTAGACCAGCAGCCGCCCGACCCGGTAGTCCGTCTCCAGCTTGGCCACCTCCTGGCGGGTGAGCGGGTCCGAGAGGTCCGCCCGCTCCAGCGCCAGCTCGTAGAGAGCCCGATTGGAAACCAGGCGGTCGATCCCTCCCCGCTCATGCTCCAGCTGCTTCATCGTCTGCTTGAACGCATCACCCTCGACGCCGACCAGGTTCTCCACCGGCACCCGGACATCGGTGAAGTAGACCTCACAGAAGTGCCGGTTGGTGGTCATGTCGGTGATGGGCCGGACCTCGATCCCCGGCGTGTCCATCGGGACAACGATCTCCGAGATGCCCCGATGGGGCGGACCTTCCGCGGTCGTCCGGCAGATGAGATAGCAGTAATCGGCGACCTCACCGAAGCTGGTCCAGATCTTCTGGCCGTTGATGACCCAGTGGTTCCCGTCACGGACCGCCGAGGTCTTGAGCGAGGCGAGGTCGGACCCGGCGTCCGGCTCGGACATGCCGATACACCAGGTGGTCTCGCCGGTGAGCATCTTCGGGAGGTACTCAGCCTTTTGATCTTCGGTGCCATACGCGATGAGGGTGGGGCCCATCTGCCGGTCCGCGAACCACATCGCGGCGATGGGTGCGCCGGCCGCGATCATTTCCTCAGCCACGATGACCCGCTCGATCGGCGGCCGTTCCTGGCCGCCGTACTGCTTCGGCCAGCCCATGCCGATCCAACCCTCTTCGGCCATGACCTGGGCGAACTCCTTCGAGAACCCGTTGATCCAGCTGTCGTTGTGTCTGCCGAATCGGGCGACGCCGTCCGCCGCCACGTCCCGAGCCCGCTTCTGCAGCGTCTCAAGCTCCGGGTCCAACGTGAAGTTCAGCATCGGTTGCCTTGTCCTTGTGCTCGTTCTTGTTCTCGTGCTTGTCTTCTTTGGCCGATTCGACGGCCGCCGAGCGGCGGTCAATCGGTGCCGGCTCAGCATGCCGCAAGACCGTGGCGGTCCGTTCTGTATTGTCGCCGCTGCGGCTCTCCGGCGGCCAGTCCGGGATCGGAATCGCCACCGGTGGGTGGGCCGTCCGACAGAGCAGACGCCTCACATCGTTCGGCGGCGACGGGCCGGACACCATCCGTCGCCACCCGTGGCGGCCCAGCTACGCTCCGGCCATGGATACTTCGCAACGACCGACCATCGAGGTGCCGGGCGGGGACGCCCCGACCGAACTGCAGATTGAGGATCACGTGGTCGGAGACGGCCCCGAGGCAGGGCCTGGTGTGCAGGCCAACGTCGACTACGTCGGTGTCAGCTGGAGCACGGGCCAGGAATTCGACGCCTCCTGGAACCGCGGCCAGCCCCTGTCCTTCACCATCGGCGCAGGGCAGGTCATCGCCGGTTGGGATCAGGGTGTTGCCGGGATGCGGGTCGGTGGTCGGCGGACCATCACCATCCCGCCCGACATGGGGTACGGCGCCGCAGGTGCCGGTGGGGTCATCGGCCCGAACGAGACGCTCATCTTCACCGTCGACCTGCGTTCGATCGGCTGACCGCCCGCGACAGACCGGTCACCAGCTGCACATAAAGCCGGTGACGGCGGAACCGGTGGGCCGGGACCGCGGTCAGCTCAGATGGTGGACCGGGGCCAGTCCGTAGACCGGGGTCGGTAGACCGACCTGGCGGGCCTTCAACTGGAGCGCCAGGAACTGCGAATAGTGGCGGGACTGGTGCAGATTCCCACCGTGGAACCACAGCGCGTCCTGCTGGGTCGGCTTCCACATGTTCCGCTGCTCACCCTCCCACGGGCCGGGATCCTTTGTCGTGTCCGAGCCGAGGCCCCACACCTTGCCAACCCTGTCGGCCACCTCCTGGGAGATCAGCTTCGCCGCCCACCCGTTCATCGAGCCGTAGCCGGTGGCAAGAACGATCAAGTCGGCCGGCAGCTCGCTGCCGTCGGTCAGCACCACCGAGCGTTCCTTGATCTCGGCGATGTTGACCCCCGACCGCAGGTTGATGCTGCCGTCCGCGACCAGTTCCGACGCACCGACGTCGATGTAGTATCCCGAGCCGCGACGGAGGTACTTCATGAACAGGCCGGACCCGTCATCACCCCAGTCGTGGAGGAACCCGGCCGCCTCCAGCCGTTCGTAGAAGTCGGCGTCGACCCGGGCCATCTCCTCGTAGACGGGTATCTGGAAGGTGTGCATGATCCGATACGGAATCGAGGCGAAGATCAGGTCGGCCAGCTCGGTTGTCAGGCCATCGGCGACGGCCCGCTCGGAGTAGAGGTCACCAAGGGCCAGCTCCATCAGCGTCTCGGAGCGGGCGATGTGGGTGGACGAGCGCTGGATCATCGTGACGTTTGCGCCGTTCTCCCACAGGGCGGCGCAGATGTCGTGGGCGGAGTTGTTCGACCCGAGCACGATGCAGTTCCGGCCTTCGTACTCGGCGCTGTCGCCGTGGCGACTCGAGTGGTGCAGATCACCGGTGAAGGACTCGGCCCCGGGAATCTCGGGCACGTTCGGCATGCCCGACATACCGGTGGCCAGCACCAACTGCTTCGGGCGGAGCGTCACCGACTCGGCCGAACCGTCGTCCCGGTGGCGGACCACCTCAACGGTCCACTCGTCGGCCGACTCGTCGTAGGTGGCGCTGGTGGCCTCGGACGAACCCCAGTAGTTCAGCTCCATGACCTTCGTGTACATCTCCAGCCAGTCGGCGACCTTGTCCTTCGGGGAGAAGACCGGCCAGTGGTCCGGGAACTTGAGGTAGGGCATGTGGTCGTACCACACCGGGTCGTGCAGACAGAGCGACTTGTACCGCTTACGCCAGGAGTCACCCGCCCGCTCGTTCCGCTCGACGATGATGGTCGGGACGCCGAGGCGACGTAGCCGGGCACCGAGCCCGATGCCGCCCTGGCCGCCACCGATGATCACGCAATACGGCTGTGTCTCGTAGCCGAGCTCCGCCTCCTCCTGAGTACGACGCTCCAGCCACGATTGTCGCCCCTTTCTGGCCCCGTGTTCGACGCCGCTCTCCCGGGTGACGCCGGTTGCCTCCTCATGGCCCTTCAGCTCGACCATCGTGGTGAGCAGGGTGAAGCACTGACCACCGATGAGGCGGAGATGGCCGTGGCCCCGGGCGACCTCGGTTTCGAAGTCGAACCAACCGTCGACCACCCCGTCCGCCTCGGTTCCGTCACCGACGAGCGTGAACCCGCCGGGGCCGGTGCGATCCAGGGTCTCGCGGAGCAGGTCGGCCACACCGTCGCGGCCCTCCACGGTGACGAGGTTCCAGCTGAAGGCGACCAGGTCTCGCCAGTAGCATTCCTCGGCGAACAGTCCGGCGACGCCGTCGATGTCGCCGGCGCTGAGCTTGGCCTCGAAGTCGGCCAGCCAGCCGGTCAGTGCATCGGTCGGAGACGCGATGGGCTCGGTGGTGGTCATTGATCCCCCTGTTTTGCAAGACGCCCGTCGCTGTGCGCCATTGTTCCACACCCAGCAACGAGCAGGCGAGCGGCTCGATGAACTTGACGATGAACGCGTCGAGGCGTCGTTTCCGATCCGTGGGATCGGCTCAGGATCCGGCTGCGGGGCCTATGTAGCGGGCCCGTGGCCGGAACCGGAGGGGTTTCTCCTCGTACTCCTCCATGGCGTGGGCCAGCCATCCCGCCGTTCGGGCGACGGCAAAGACCGCCTCGCCGCCGTGGGGCGGCATGTCGGCCAGATAGGTCAACGCACCGAGGGCAAGATCGATGTTTGGCACCGCATCGCTGCGTTCCGCGATGACGTCACGGACACGGAAGACGGTGCGCAGCCGGCTGTCCTCCGCCCAGCCTTCGATGATCTGGGTCATCAGCAGCCCGTAGCGTGGATCCTGGACCCGGTAGACGGCATGGCCGAAGCCCGGCGCCCGGCCCGCCCGCCGCAGCCGGTCGCCGACGACGCCGGCAACGTTGCCGGTCGACTCCGCCGTTGCGTAGAGATCGTGGACGGCCCCGCTGGCTGCGCCGTGGAGGACGCCGCTGACCACCCCGAGGCCCGCCCCGACCACCGCATACGGATCAGCCCGAACCGAAGCGGCGATCCTGGCGGCGAAGGTCGAACCGGCCAGACCGTGATCGGCCAACAGGGCGAGCGCGGTGTCCAATGCCCGACGCTTCGCCGGCGTCGCCGGATCGGCCGACAGTCGATCCCAGATGAGCCCGCCGATGGTCCCCGCCTCCCTCGCCGGACTGGGACCCGTCGGATCGACGGCGGCCGGATCGACACCCGGTGTCCGAAGCCCGGTGGCCATGGCCATGATGGCCCGCCGGCCCGCGGCCCGGACGCTGCGGGGCGTGAGGTCGTGGCGGAGCGGATCGGCCGCCGACTCGGTGGCCAGGACAACTCGGAACTGATCGAGTGGTCCAAGCGATGGCCACCCCCCGACCGCATCGAACCGGGGACGGTCCGCGTCGGGATCCCGGTCGGTACCGCCGGGTCGGTTGTCGGCCGCCCGGGCGGTCGGCATGGTCCAGTGCTCGTCCGGCGGCGTGTCCCAGAGGAGATCGGCGATGTCGGTGAACCCGGCGCCGTCGGAGACGGCGGCGATCAGGTCATGGCCCCGGATCCAAATGCCCTCATCGGACACCCGGGTGAGCCTGGTGGCGACGATCGTCCGCAGCTCCCCGTCCCGCTCCGGGTGCCTGCCGAGCCGCAGCTGTTCCACCTCGGCCCGGTCGAACACGCTGGTGCGGCCGTCCAGGGCGACCTGGCGATGGAGAATGCCGCGGCTGACATAGGCATAGATCGTCTGCGGTTTGACCCCGAGCAACTCGGCGGCCTCGGAGGTGGTCAGCCCGGTCGGGCCGTCCGGTTCGGTCATCTCGGCTGCTCCTCATCGGTCTCTGCGTGTTGTCGGTGTGTCGGTATGCCGGTTCTCGGGAGCCGGCTCTCGGTGCCCGGTCGGGATTGATCATCGATCAATGTTGATGTTGATCAACATTGACGATATCAAGCTTGTCCCGGCCGTGCCGAACGCTCATGCTGCAATCATGAGCGACCAACCAGTGAGGACCAGCAGCGGAGATCCGGAGATCATTGCGCCCCCGGGGCTCAAGAATCTGGTGGTGGCCGACACGACCATCGGCAGCGTCCGGGGCGCCGAGGGGTTCTTTCACTACCGGGAGTACGACGCGGTCGAGGTCGCCCGCCACCAGACCTTCGAGGCGGCCGCCCATCTGTTGATCGACGGCGCCCTGCCGGAAGGCGGGGAGGAATCGGCGTTTCGCTCTGAGCTTGCCAGAGCCAGGCGAGTCGACCAGCGGGTCTTCGATGCGCTGTCACCGTTTGTCGGGCCGGACCTCACGCCGATGGCCGGCCTCCGGGCCGCGCTGGGGCTGATCGTCGACGACACCCCGGTGATCGACCTCAGCGAGGACGAACGCCGGTCGATCGCGCTCGCCGCGGCCGGTGCGGTCCCCACGATCCTCGCCGGGTTGTACCGGATCGGCCGCGGCGAGCGGCCGTTGGAGGCCGACCCCGGCCTCGGTCACACCGCGGACTACGTCAGACTGGTCACCGGCGCAACGCCGAGTCCCCGGATCACCCGGGCGGTCGAGACCTACCTGTTGCTCACCGCCGATCACGGTTTCAACGCCTCCACCTTCACCACCCGGGTGGTGACAAGCACCGGCGCGGGCGTCGGCAGCGCCCTCTCCAGTGCGGTCGCCGCCCTGTCCGGTCCACTGCACGGCGGTGCGCCGAGCCGGGTACTGGACATGCTCGACGACATCGGCGATCCGTCCGGCACAGAACGCTGGGCGGCAACGAGGCTGGAGGCCGGGGAGAAACTCATGGGGTTCGGTCACGCCGTCTACCGGGCCGACGACCCGCGGTCTCTGCTCCTGCGGGAGGTGGCGGTCGGACTCGGCGGAGAACTGGTCGATCGAGCGATGGAGATCGAAGCCCGGATGCTCCGGTATCTGGCGGACTGGAAACCGGACGCCACGATCGTCACCAACGTCGAGTACTACGCGGCGGTTGTCATGCACCTGGCCGGCATCCCCCAGGAGATGTTCACCCCGACGTTCACCACCAGCCGGGCCGTCGGCTGGGTCGCCCACCTGCTTGAGCAGGCGGCCAACAACAAGATCATGCGCCCGAAGGCCCGCTACACCGGCCCGGAACCGGCCCGGGTGTCCCAGACGGTCGGCTAGCCGGCGTCGGGAACGGTCTCGGCTCGCATGACCAGCAACCGGCGGGTGGCCGTCGGGTCGGTTGCGGCGAGGGCCGGTCCGGCGTGGAGTTGTCCGAACTGGGGGAACACCACGATGCGGCCGGGACCGGCCTGCTGGTGGGCCAGCCGGCCTGCGGCGAATCGGGCGAATGCGGTCTCCTCGACGGCCATCGGCAGCCCGGGTCGGGCGTCCACGACGGTGATCGGCTCGGTGGCGACCCGGGGCCCGGCGTCCGACCCCAGGATGGCCACCAGCCCGACGCCGGCGTCCGGGAGGTACTGGTCGTCGTCGAAGTGGGCGTCGCCGATGATGTCGGTGCCCGGCGTGAGCGAAGCGGTGACGTAGGCCACCGGCGCCAGCGTCACGCCTGCGGCCGCCATCGCCGAGTAGACCGTTCCGGCAAAGTCCTGGACCGCCGGTTGCCACAGGGCGATGAGATCCTGATTCGACCCGGTCGGTTCGCAACTGCCGTCCGCCCCACAGACGAACATGTCGATGTGGGGGCCGGGGGCCAAACCGGGTGGGGGCTCCGGCAGATCGATCGTCCCCTCCAGATATCCGCCGCCGAACTGAGCGGCCTGCGACGAACCGTTCGGGCCGGTTTTCAGCACCGCCGACTTGGTGATTCTGAGCGACGCGGCGTTTGTGGCGTCGAACAAGACCGGGCTTGTCGGGGTAGCCGCAGGCGGGTCCTGTTCGGCGGCCCCGGCGGGTGAAGTGGCTCGCTGATCGGTCACGATTCTGTCCCTCTCGGATCCTGGTTGGTCTGCACAACGGGGATGGGACAGCCGCCCTGCTCGGCACTGGCCGCTGCGGCGTCGAGCACCCGTTGCACCGCGAGGCCCTCGGCGAACCCGGGTTCGCTCGGAGTGTTGTCGCGGATGGCGCTCAACCAGCCCCGGGTCATCACATCGGTGGTGCGGAAGACGTCACGGTAGGTGTCGTGGACCCGATCCCGGCGCACCGTTCCCCAGATGTCGTCCGGGATGGGAAGCACCGTCATGCCGTGATCCCTGTTTTGATCCGGTCGGAACCCCCGAACCTCCTGGACCGTTTCCCAGTCGCAGGTCGCGTAGAGCGTGCCCTCGGTGCCGTGGACCTCGAGGTGATGGGTCTGCCCGAACGTCTCCCCCGCCTCATGGCAAACCGCACTGGTCTGGATGATGCCGTAGGCCCCGGACCCGTATCGGACCGTCATGGCAACACTGTCCTCAAGGGGCTCGTACGGTTGACCGTCCGGCCGTGGTGCCCGGTCGACGAAGGTGGAGGAGACGGCGGAGATGGAGGTCTCGTCCTCGCCGAGGATCCACCGGGCGAGGTGGATCCAGTGGGAACCGAGGTCACCGATGATCCCGGTCCCGGCGATCGCCGGATCAAACCGCCAGGAGTACCCCTCGTCGAAGCCGAACCCGGTGTAGTAGCGCAGGTTCACATGCAGCGGTCGACCGACATAGCCGTCGGCCACCAGCCGCTGGACCCACCGGTTGACCGGCATGTGATGGTAGGTGAACGGCACCATGGTCTTGACACCCGCCGCCGACGCCCGACTGGTCATAATCTCGGCCTCGGCGACGGTCATGGCCAGTGGTTTCTCGCAGAGCACGTGCAGGCCCGCATCGATGGCGGCCAGCGCCAGATCATGATGGCTGTTGTTCGAGGTCGCCACGATCACGGCGTCCAGCTCGGCCTCGGCGATCATGGTGGCCGGATCGGTATACCACAGCGGTACGGACCAGCGCTCGGCCAGCTCCTTTGCGGGCTCGGCTCGGCGGCCACAGATCGCCGCTGGCACGGCGTCCGGATGGGCGTCGACCGGTGGTAGATACATCGTGTCGGCCCACCAGCTGGTGCCGAACACCCCGACCCGGATGGTCATGCGCCGCGAACGGCAGCGTGATCGGCCAGTGCCGTCGACAGGTGCGGCGCATCCCAGCCCTCCCGGACGGCCTGGCGGACCAGGTCGGCCTGAGACGGCGGGACAAGACCCCCGACCGGTTGGTCACGGTCAAGGTCTGTCGGGAACGGGTAACCCTCGGCGGACGCGGCGATGACCCGTTCGATGTCGGCCGTGCCCATACCCGAGGTGATCGCCCGGCGGATGGCCGGGTAGAGCGCCACACACATCGCCCGACGGTTGACGTATTCCAACGCTCGGCCCATTGCCGACGAGATTTGGAGCAGGTTTGCCATCCTCCGGACCGTGGCCGTGACGTTGCTGCCCGCAGCGTGGAACACCGCCGGATTGAAGAAGATCGCATCGCCGTCGGTCAGCGGAAGTTGCTGCCGATGGTGGTCGAAGTAGTCGATGAACTCCGGCCGCCG
>JBCCGJ010000244.1:0-9235 GCA_039029335.1 Actinomycetota bacterium
AACACCCGGCCCCGCAAATACGCGGTTGGTCTGCCCTGGGCGTCTCCGACAAAATCGAATGCGCTCCAGGCATTCTTCGGATCTACTGGGATCTTCGGGGTCGCCATGATCATCTCCTAGCGTTGCAACGGGGCGCGGTGGTGTTGCCAACCGTTGTTCAAGAGGCTCCACGTTTATGGAAAGATACATCCGGTGCAAGAATCGTTGACCGACGAGGCGATTCGTCTTGCCAAGGCCGACCCTCACCGCGCCCTCGAGCTCGGCGCAGAGCTGGTCACCGACGACGATCCGGACAACCGAGCAGCCGGCCACTTCGCCAGGGGTCGGGCACTCTTCGAGTTGGCCAGGAACGACGAAGCCCTCAACGAGCTGGAGCTTGCCCGGGCTGCGGCAGACGCTCCCGAGCTGATCAGCCGCGTGGAGATCAGTCTCAGCGCGGCCCTGTCGGCCGGGGGACGACGAAGCGAGGCCGAGGCGCTGTTGGACAAAAACGTCACGAACGACGATCCCGTGTTGTCGGCACTGGCCCGCTCCCAGCGGGCGCTGCTGGCGCTCGGTGACGGGGCGCTGGAGAACGCCGCGACCGACCTTCGCCAATCGATCGGCGCGCTCGAACAGTCAGAGTCCGATGGTGACGCCGCGGCACGAGCCGTCGGCAACCTCGCCTACTGCGAGATGGCCCTGGGACTGCTCAACGATGCGGAGGCCAGCTACCAGCGGGCCGTCGACCTCGGCACCCGATTCGGCGAGGGCCTGGTTGTTGCGGGCTGCCTGCAGAATCTGGGTTACCTCGCCATGCGGCGAGGTCACCTCGGCGAGGCGATCGAGCGGCTGACCGAGGCCGAGCAGACCTACCGGGCGATGAACGCGCCGGCCAGGAACCTGTCCACTCTCTACGACGACCTGGCGGAGACCCACCGGATCGCCGGGATGACCGGCCCGGCGGTTCGGCACGCCTCGGCGGCGTTGGACGCCGTGCTGGACGGAGGCAACCAGGACAAGATCGCCGAGGCCCGCTACCGGCTGGCGGCTTGCGCACTGGATGACGGTGACGCGGCCACCGCAACCGCCCAGAGCGCGCTGGCCGCGGACGCCTTCGCTGCGGCGGGGCGGACGGTCTGGATGCATCGGGCCTGGTCCATCTCACTCGACGTCGGTGACGCTGACCTGGGACCGGACGACGACACGGTGGCCGACGCAACCAGGGCCGCAGAGGAGTTGGAGCGGTCGGGTTGGTTGACCGACGGCCTCCGCATCCGGAACCGAGTGGCCCAGCGGCTTCTGGCCCACGAAAACGGCGGACCGGACGTCGGCCGGATCGAGCGCTTGCTCGACAACCGACCCGACAACCCGGACCAGTCGATCATGTCCAAGCTGGAGGCGCTGTTCGCCTCGGTCGTGTCGGCCAGGGCGAACGGCCGGGCCGCAACCGATGACCTGCTGGCCGCTCACGCCCTGATCACCTCCCACTATCAGCGGCTTGTCGACCCGGAACTCCGGGCCGGTGCGGCTCGGCTGGCCGGCCGGTTCCGCCGGCTGAGCATCGATGAGGTCGAGAACCGTGGCGAACCCGCCGAGCTGTTGATCACCGAGGAGCGCTGGCGGGCGCTCAGCTTCGATCTGCCCCGCGTCGTCCCGTCCTCGGACGAGCGACTGGCGGCAAAATCCGAGGAGCTTCGTCACGCCGCGGCCACCCTGGCCGCAACCGATCGGTGGGACCCCCAGGCGGCGGCCACGGTGCAGCGGCTGGAAGCGGAGATCCAACCGCTCTCCCTGCAGACCAGGTCCCGGTTCCTGGAGGCGCCGGACCGGACCTCGCCGCTCGACCTGACCCGGCTGCGACAGGCCCTCGACGGACGGACGTTCCTGGAGTGGGTGGAGATCGGGTCGACGGTCACCGGCGTGATGGTCACCCCCGACCGGGTCGAGTCCTGGGCGTGCGGTGCCGCCGCCGACCTGCAGGCCGGCGGTGCGATGATCATGAGCACCCTCGCCAGGATCCTGCGGCCCGGCCTTGGCCCCGGCGGCCTGGACCGCACCTGGGAAGCCCTCCTGGCCGACTGTCGGACCGCGGCCGGGACGCTGCTGCCGCCTTCGCTCGACGTTGGAGCCGGATTGGTGCTGTCTCCCCCGCCGTGGTTGGCCGGGTTGCCGTGGTCCCTGGTCGTCGACCGCCCGGATCTGCCGATCTGCGTGACCCCCAGTGCCACCACCTGGCTCGGCAGACGAACGGGGGACATCCCTGCCAGCGTCGGCATCGCCGTCGGCCCCGACCTGGCCTACGGATCCGACGACATGCAGCGGATCGCCGGCACCTTCGACCGGACCGAGACCCTGAGCGGACCGGCGGCAACCGCCGATGCGGTGCGATCGCTGATCGCCAGAAGCGGGATCATGCACATCGCCGCCCACGGCACCTTCCGCTCCGACAGCCCCCGGTTCTCCACGCTGCTGTTCGACGACGGTCCGCTGGCGCTCTACGAACTGGACGCCGAGACCACCGTTGCGCCGCTGGTCGTCCTGGCCGCCTGCGACGCAGGCCGAACCGCATCACGAACCGGCAGCGAGCTGCTGGGTTTCGGGCCGACGCTGCTCACCGCCGGGGCGACAAACGTGGTGGCGCCCTCTGTCCCGGTGGCCGATCGGGAGATGTCGGCGTTTATCGGTACCTTCTATGAGGAGTTGCCCGGACGCCGCCCGAGCGATGCACTGGCCGCCGCCAGAGCGCAAAAAATGGGCGGTTCCGTACATGATCGTGCACTGGCTTCTGCGGTACTGTGTTCGGGTGCCGACAGCGGATATGTATCAACGGCCATCGTGGATCGCTCTGACCCGATGTGAACCTGAAAAACCCCTCCAGAATCCCTTCCGGGCGAAGGCCGAGGCGGACCGTCACCTGGGTGGGAATGACCGAGCGCGCTGAGGACCCCTGGCAACTCCAGCGGGCGCTGGCCGGTGACACCGTCGCCTGGGCCAAGATCGTCGACGACTTCAGCGGGACCATGTGGTACTGGGCCAGAAGCCAGGGCCTCAGCCACGACGACGCCGAGGATGTGTGCCAGGACGTCTGGTACCTGCTCCGCGACAAGGGCCACACCATCAGCGACCCGCGGGCGTTGCCCGGCTGGTTGGCCACCACCACCAGGCGACAGGCCATCACCGTGGCCAAGCGGGCCGCCCGGGCGACCGCAACGCTCACCGAGGAACGGCTGGCCGCCATCCCGACCGCCCATCCCGCCCCGGACGACATTGCCGTCGTGACCGATCACAACGAGCGACTGACCGCGGCGTTCCATCGCCTGCGAGAGCGGTGCCAGGAGCTGCTGTCGCTGCTCTGGGCCGACGTGTCCTATGTCGACATCTCCGAATCCCTCGACATGGCCATGGGCTCCATCGGTGAGACCCGGCGGCGCTGTCTGGAGCAACTGCGGACCGAAGCGGGGCTCTCATGACCGACCACGACCGACAGAGCGACGACCGGGACCAGCCCGGTCAGGACCCGGCGGACGACCAACTGCTCGCCACGCTACGGGACGCCGTTCTTGCGTCCGACCAACCGCCGGATCGACTGCGGGACGCGGCGCTCCGGGCGCTGACCTGGGACACCGACATGGAGACACTGCTCGCAACGTTCGACTCGGCAACCGAGGCGATGGCCATGCGCAGCACCACCGTCGCCCGGGATCTGACCTACGAGCTCGAAGGGGTGGCGGAGGTTGCGGTGACCGTCGAGGATCAGGACGAGACCATGCTCAGCGGCTCCGTCGACCCGTCCAACCTCCGGGTCACCCTCATACAGCCGGGCCAACCGGATCGTGATCTGAACGTCGACCAGCACGGGCGGTTCCAGCTTCCGGTCACCGGATCGGTTGCGGGTCTGGTCATCACGACGGCCGAAGGTCGGCAACTCCGGACCGAGCTCTTCTCGCTGGACCCCTCACCCTCCGACGGCTGACACAACCGCCGCGCATCGAGCGTCCGGCCGCTCAGAGTTCCGGGAGCCGCAACCACTCCTCCCCTGTCAGATCTCGACCGACGTAGCGGGGCCTGGTGAGCGGCCAGTCCTGGGCGATCCATTGCGGAACGAACGCACCGAGGGCCTCCTCGACCGGACCGTCGTGAAGGTCGTCGATGACCCACCAAGAGATCTCGGCATCCGCCGCTCCCTCCCGTTCCGGCGGATCGATGTACACGCAGCCGAGGAGCGCGGTTTCGTCGGCGTCGAAGAGTGCGTAGTTGAAGGACTCGTTCCTGGTCATCTCGTCCGCATGACGTGCCAGGTCAGCCCGGTGGGCTTCGGCCGTCATGGACGCGGGCGGCCATCCCCAGGCCGGGCCGTAGATCGACCACAGCCGCTCCTGCGAACCCATAACCGCGATCATGTCCAGCGGAGTGTCGTCGGGGTGGATCGGCCGCAGGTGATTGTCCGTTCCCGGCACCGGAACCCGGGACGGTGCGATGAAGTCGATTGGCAACCAGGGTTCCGGCATCCCCTAATCTTGGCCTGCCCGTGGCCGGAACGCCGGGGAATCTGGCCTCCCGGAGACTTGCGACGACCAGGCCGGCAGGGCACCATCCGGGGCGGGAGCGACGAGCCCGATCGGGCAGGACAAGGAGTAACCCCATGAGCATGATCGGAACCAGGGTGGTTCGGCGGGAGGACCCGGCGCTGCTCACCGTCGGCGGGTCCTACGTTGACGACCTGGCTCCCGAGGACGCCCTGCATGCCACCTTTGTCCGTTCGGTCATGGCTCACGCCGACATCACCGGCATCGACACAGAGGAGGCCCTGGCGCTGCCCGGTGTTGTCGGGGTCTACACCGCTGCGGACCTGGACCTTGCGGCGATCCCACCCGCCATCCCGGTCCTCAACCAGGAGATGACCAGACGGTGGCTGACAGAGGACCGGGTCCGTTACGTCGGCGAGCCGGTTGCCGTCGTGCTGTCCACCACCCGGGAGGTCGGGGTGGACGCCGCCGAGCTGGTTTTTGTGGATTACGAACCGCTCGACGCCGTGGTGGACATGCGGGAGGCGTTGACCGATCAGCTGCTGCTGTTCCCCGACGCCGGAACGAATGCGGCCATTGAGTTCCCCAGCACCAACGACGCCGACGTGCTGGCCGATGCCGAGGTCCGGGTCGACCGTTCGTTCCGCAACCACCGGTTGACCGCAGCCCCGCTGGAACCCCGGGCCGCGGTCGCCAGCTGGGGCGACGCGGACGGCACCCCGGCATTGACCCAGTGGTCCTCCACCCAGTTCCCCCACGCGACCCGGGACAACCTGGCGAAGGCCTGCGGTGTCGAGGCGGATCAGGTTCGGGTCATCACCCCCGATGTCGGCGGAGGGTTCGGGGCAAAGGGCGGTGCGTACCCGGAGGACATCGTCGTTGCGATGCTGGCCAGGCGAATCGGGCAGCCGGTTCGGTGGACCGAGACCCGCTCGGAGAACATGATCGGCATGGCCCACGGACGGGCCATGGAGTTCGACGCCTCGATCGGCGGCACCCGGGACGGTCTGATCACCGGGTACCGCCTCTACGCGATCCAGGACTCGGGTGCCTACCCGGCGGTCGGAGCGATCCTGCCGACGTTCACCAGGTCCATGGTGTCCGGGGTGTACCACATTCCGAACGTGTCGTTCCGGGCAACGTCGGTGGTCACCAACACCGCGCCGGTCGGGGCATACCGGGGCGCGGGACGCCCGGAGGCCACCCACGCCATCGAGCGGATGATCGACCTGTTCGCCGCGGAGATCGGCATGGATCCGGCAGAGGTTCGCCGCCGGAACTTCATCCCGCCGGAGGCGTTCCCCTACGTCACGTCCACCGGTGCGGACATGGACAGCGGCGAGTACGCCCGAGCGATGGACGCCGTCATGGAGGCGGTCGATTACCCGGGACTCCGGGCCGAGCAGGCCGCCAGGCGGCACGATCCGACCAAACCACTGCTCGGCCTCGGCTGGTCGGCCTACGTGGAGATCACCAACCCGACGAACATGGGCGAGTTCGGCAGTATCGAGGTCAGGCCGGACGGCAGCGCCCTGGTGTTGACCGGTTCGTCGGCCCACGGTCAGGGTCACCACACCACGTTCGCCCAGTTGGCTCACGGGGTGACCGGCATCCCCATGGACCGGATCGAGGTTCGCCACGGCGACACTGCGGAGGTACCCCGGGGCGGCGGCACCGGCGGCTCTCGGTCGTTGCAGCTGGGCGGCAGCGCCGTGCTGCAGGCAAGCGAAGAGATGGTGGCCAGAGCGAAGGACGTGGTAGCCGATCTTTTGGAGGCCAACCCGGCCGACATCGTCCTGGACACCGCAGCTGGTCGGTTCGCCGTTGTGGGGACACCGGCGGTCAGTACCGGTTGGCCGGAGATCGCGGCCCGCGTCGCCGAGGCGGCGGACGACCTCCGGGCCGAGGTGGACTTCAAACCCGAGGCGCCGACCTTTCCGTTCGGTGTGCACCTCTCGGTCGTGGAGGTTGACCGGGAGACCGGGGCGGTGACGCCGTTGCGGCACATCGCCTGCGACGACGCCGGAGTGTTGGTGAACCCGTTGATCGTCGACGGGCAGGTTCACGGTGGTGTGGCCTCCGGCATCGCCCACGCCCTCATGGAGGAGTTCGTCTACGACGCGGCGGGCAACCCGCAGACCGCCAACTTCATGGACTACGGCCTGGCATCCGCCGCCGAGCTGCCCAGCTTCGAGCGGCTGCCGCTGGAAACGCCGACCCCTCGAAACCCGATCGGGGCAAAGGGCATCGGCGAGTCCGGCACGATCGGCTCCACCCCGGCCGTCCACAACGCAGTGGTCGACGCCGTGGCCCACCTGGGGGTCCGCCACATAGAGATCCCGACGATCGCCCAGCGGGTCTGGACCGCGATGAACAACCCGGACGACCACCGGTGACCGGCGGTTCCGTGCTCGAACGGGTCAGCCGTCGGTCGGGGTGAGAAGGTGGATGGCGCCGCCTTCGCCGAAGTCCGTCCCGCTCCATCCGCCGAAGTCGGCCACCGCCACCGAGCCCAGCGGGTGCACGGCCACGTCAAGCGGATGGACAAAGGTGAACGCGTCCCCGCTCGGGTTGGACAGCTTCTCGATCGGGCCCGCCAGCTGAAGGCGCTCGGTACCGCCGATGACGTCGATGACCAGTACGGCGCGTGACCCTGCGGAGTCGGCGGCCAGCAACCGGCCCTCCAGCGGGCCGCCCGCCCGGTATTCGTCGATGCCGTTCACACTGATCCCCGGACCGGACGCCGTGTCGCCGTAGGACAGGATCAACCGATCGTCGAAGGCAGGCTCGGGAGTCTGCCCGGCCGGATAGCCACCCACGGCGAACGGCCCGGAACCCCCGCCCATGACCACACACTCATCCCTCACCGGGTTGGGGTGGCCGTAATAGCCGCCCCGTTTCACCAGGTTGAGGGTGTCGGCGATCAGGTGGGAGTCGACGAACTCCGGCAATCCGGCGCAGGGTCCCTCGGTCGGTGCGCCGGAGTCCCCCTGGCCGAGGCCGCCGTTCTGGTTGATGTTGGCGTAAAGGTTGCCGTTTGCGTGCCACACGAGGTCGTAAGGGTTTCGCAGTCCGGTGGCAAAGAGCCGAACCGGTCTCGTTGCCGGGCCGACGGCGCCGTCCGAAAGGTCGATGCCGGAACCGAGATCGGCCCAGTCGACCTCGAGAATCGCCGCAGTTACCGGCGTCTCGACCAGTATCGGCTCACCCCACGACCGAAGTGATCGAGCCCCGCCGGTGGTGGCGCTGCCCACGGTCACGTACAGCTTCGACCCTCGGAATCGAATGGACTGGACGCTGTGGTCGCCGGACGGGTGACGGGGAAGGCCGGTCACCTTCGTCTGTTCAGACTCGACCCCGACCGTCAGGTCATACCGGGCGATCTCGGTGGAGAACGCGTCCGTCGGGGCGACCGCCCACTGGGAGACCCACACGACACCGGGGGCGTCCGGCTGAAAGTCGAAGCCGATGAAGTGCCGGTCCGTTCGCTCCAGCAGGACCTCCCGGCGACCGGTCGGCGTACCGTCGGCGGCCAACTCGAAGCGGGTGATGGTGCCGAAGAAGCTGGAGGCGTAGAGGTGGCCGTCCGGCCCGACGGCCACGGTGGTCGCCCCGGGGAGCTCGGCCAGCAGTTGACCGTCGAACGCGTCACTGGCCACGGCCCGAACCCCGGTGGTGAACACCACGGTCGTGGCAGGCAGCATCTGACCGTCCATGGACCGGATGCCGGAGACGGTGATCGCGTGGCCGGTTCGGGGGGCAAGCGGCCGGTCGAGCGCAAAGGTCAGGCTCTGGCCGGTGAGGTCGGTGCTGAGCGATCCGGCCCGCACCGAGTGACCGGTTTGTACGCCGCTGCTGGTGACGGCGATGTCCACCGCCGACAGTGCGGCCTGGTCGACGGGGGCGGTGACCTGCAGCCGAAATCCGGTTTGGGGATCGACGCCGGTTGCATCGTCCTCCGGCACGGTGGCCACCACCTCGAACGGGCCGGCCGGCGTAGGCCTATCCGGTTGGGTCACCAGAGCCGGTTCGAGGTCGGCCGGTTCGGGCTGACCGGAGGTTGTCGTGCCCGACGGTGGCGAGGAGACCCGTTGGTACCAGCCGGCAACACCGAATCCGGCAATCAAAACAAAAATCACGAGCAGCCCCAGGACAGGTTGTCTGACCGAGGTAAGCCGCTGTCGGAGCGCGCGACCCCGGACGACCGGTCGCCGCCGATCGGAGTTGGTTGGCTGGGCCAGGGCGGGTCCCCCTCGGATCGGATTCTTTCAGAACGAGGCCAGCAGCTAGCATCACGGCGATGTGGTTCCGTGCGCCGGCCGCCGGCACGGCAGATAAAGCCTACGTCGCCCGTCCAATCCGTCCGGTGATCCCGGCGAACGGTTCGGCTGACCGCCGACCCGCCCCGGTACGGCGACCATGAGTGGTCACATCCACCTTGCCCAGTTCCTGGTCCACGGCCCGACCTACCACAGCCACGCCATGTGGCGGCACCCCCGGACCGAGTGGGAGTCCGACACGTGGGCCAGGCCCGAGCTGTACCAGCACATCGCCAGGGTCTGTGAACGGGGCCTGTTCGACATGGTCTTCTTCGCCGACCTGAATTACATCTCCGACACCTACACCGGTTCACTCGACCCGGCGCTTCGGTATGCGGCCCAGGCTCCCGAGCATGATCCGATCCCGCTCCTGTCGTTCATGGCCGCAGCGACCGAACGGATCGGCCT
>JBCCGJ010000245.1:0-9233 GCA_039029335.1 Actinomycetota bacterium
GGCGGCATCCTCGACCTCGGCGCCGTTACAACCGGCGAAGAGGCTCCGGTCGAAGAAGCCCCGGCGAACGACGAAGCTCCGGCAGAGGGTGATACCCCGGCAGAAGGCGACGCCCCGGCTGAAGGCGACACCCCGGCTGAAGGCGACGCCCCGGCAGAAGGCGACGCCCCGGCAGAAGGTGAGGCACCGGCGGCGGAAGCGCCCGGTGACGAGGCCCCACCTGCGGCCGAGGACCCCGGTGACACCGAGGGTGACCCGCCGAGCGATGCAGACCCGCCGGCGGCCGAAGACCCGACCCCCGAAGCCCCGACGGACACCACGGCACCTCCGGACCCGGCTGAGGATTCCGGCTGACGGCCGACTAGAACCGATATCCATACCCGCCCGCTTTGGAGGAGAGGCCGCCGGTCGGCCTCTCCTCACACGGCGGGCTTGTTTTTTAGTCAGACGTCCGGATGGACAGGAAACGAAGGCGTTACTGCATGTCGAACAGCTCCGATGCTCCACGCCGGGACCGTCGAGTTGTAGCGGTGTTGTCGGTACCCGGGTGGCGGGCCGTCGCCCTCGCTCTCACCGTCCTTCTGGTCCTGGCGGCACCGGCACAAGCCGGTCAGGCCAAAACCGCTCAGGACTCGATGGGCGAGGTGGCACAGGCCGTTGACGCCGGGGACACGACCGTTCGGGTGGCCATCCGGGCCGACGAGGGGCCGTTCAACCCGTTTGTGCCCCACAACGATGTCACGCTCGGGCACGACCTCACCATGCTGGTCTACGACTCGCTGTTCTGGAGTCAGAGCGAGGTGGCCCCGGACACGTGGCTGGCCACCGACGCGATCCCGTCGGCCGATTTTCGAACCTGGACCGTGTCGCTCCGCCCCGGTGTGCTGTGGCACGACGGGGAGCCCTTCACCGCCGAGGACGTGGCATTCACTTTCGGCTACTTCCGGGACGTCGGCGGACCCGGTCGATACGGCCACCACGTGTACCAGCACCCGGTGTTCCAGACCGCAACCGTCATCGACGACCTCACGGTCGAGTTGGCGTTCGCCAACCCGATCGCCACGTTCCCCCAGCTCCCCGGCGGTGACCTGCCGATCCTGCCGGAGCACGTGTGGTCCGCCATCGGTGACCCACGCACCGAGGCGCCGGCGCTCCCCGTCGGCACCGGGCCCTACCGGTTCGTCGACCACCAGCCGGGTGTCTCGTACCGGCTCGAGGCCAACCAGGTCTACTTCCAGGGCCCGCCCCTGGTCAGCACGCTGGAACTGCTGGTGGTGCCCGGGGAACAGGCCTTTGCCGAGCTTGAGGCGGGAAACGTCGACATGGTCGCCCGCAGCACCCCGCTGGCCTGGATCGAGCAGCTGGACCTCAATGAGGAGGTGGAGATGCTGGTCGGCAGCCGACAGCAGTCCGTCCACCTGCAGTTCAACCTGGGGAACGAACTCCTGGCGAACGCCGACGTCCGCCGAGGCCTGGGGTTGGCGATCGACGTGGACATCGTCCTCGACGCGGTGGAGGAGGGGGCCGGCCGTCTGGGAACCGACACCTGGACCCATCCGAACTCGATCTGGACCCGGGACCCCCTCGGCGCCCACCTGTCGGACGCCGCGGCGTCACTGCAGCTGTTGCAGGCCAACGGGTTCACCAGCGGTGCCGACGGCGCGCTGCTGACACCGGCCGGCCAGCCCGCCATGTTCACGCTCGGGGTTGATGAGACCAGGCCACGCCACGCCAGCGCCGCCGTGTCCGTTGTCGCACAGTTGGCCACGATCGGCGTCGGCGTGACCATCCAACCGCTACCGACGGCCACGTTGCCGCCCCGGGTGGGTGGTCGGGGGACGCTCCCGCCGACGGATCTGGTCATCGGTGAGCTGGAAACCCACAACCACGACGACCCCGATCATCTGTACTTCCTGTTCCACAGCACCAGTGCGGCCACCGACCTGTTCGGGGGATACCAGAACCCGGAACTCGACGCAGCCATCGAGCAGCTGATGTTCGAACCACAGGAGTCCCTGGTTCGGACCCAGGCCCTCAACACCGCCCAGGACATCCTGGCTGCCGACCTGCCGGTCATGGTCCTGTACTACCCGGCGTGGCGGATGGCCTACCGCCCGGCGGCCTATGACGGATGGCAGGCCGAGGAGGCGAACGGGTTCCTCACCAAACGCTCACTCCTACCGGTATTTGCGGATCAGGGCCAGGGCGAGCGAACCCAACCGCCGCCCAGTGTTCCGGCCTTCCAGTCCGCCGCAGCGGACCAGGGCGACGGCTGGGGGTTGCGTACCCCGCTTGCGCTTGGGGTGTCCGGGCTTGCGCTGGCCGGGGCGATCTTCCTGATCATCCGGAACCGGCCGACCTACGACCTCGATGACGAGGAGTGGATGGAGTGAGCGTCCGCAGGCTTTTCCTTGCCGTGATTGTCGCCGCTGTCGTGTCGGTCGCCGTCGGGCCGCCTGCACCGGCCCACACAGCGATGCTCCGGGCCTCGCCGGACCGTGACGCCGTTGCCGGCGGTGCCATCGCCTACGTGGATCTGGAGTTCCTGGAGCCGGTTTCGGAGGCGGAGGTCCAGGTCACGTACAACGGGGTGCCGGTGGCGGGCCGGACCACGGTCTCCGAGGGTGAACTGATCACCTTCGCCCTGACCGAGCCGTTGACCCAACCCGGCCGGTATCAGGTCGGCTACCAGATGATCTCGTTCGACACCGATTTCACCACCGGCGGCTACTTCTTCACCTTCGACCCCGCAGCAGGTCAGGCCGGCCGGCTTGAACTCTCCGAATCCGGCGGGATCTTCGACAACACGCTGGTGCTGTCCGCCGGGGGCATGGTGGTGGTTGCGGCGCTGCTTGCGCTCTTTGTCTGGCGGACGGACAACCGACGGCGACGAGAGTACCTCGCGGCGATCGAGGATCAGAGCGGCGGCGAGTACGAGTGGTGACCGGACGATCCGGTCCCGGCGGTCAACCCCGGCTGGGGTGAAAGAACAACGCCTCCCAGTCCGACCGCTCCTTCATGCGACGAAACCAGGCATCGGCGATCCTCGCCAGCGCAGCGAGCCGTTGCCGCTCCCTGGCCCGGAACACCCCGTCACGGCCAACGACAAGCGACGCCCCGGCCGCCGGGAGGGGGATCCAGATCGTGTCCATGGCCAGCTGTCCGCCACCGTCGGCGGTACTACGCACGTCCGTCTCCGAGCCTGCGGCGGATGGGCTGCCGGTGACAAACCCGTGCAGCCACCGCTCGTTCGGGCAATCACCCCAGGCCCCGACGATCGGACCGTCGGCAAGCATCACACAGGCCCACGAGGCGTGAATGGCCCGGCAGACATGTTCGCTGAGGGCGTCGGCCAACTCGTCCCGGTTCTCGGCCCCGAGCACGATCGCTGCCGCTTCGAGCACATCGAGCTGTGGGTCGTAGCTGGACCCGTCGAGGCGGCGGATGTCTTCAACCTCCACCTCCTCGACCGAGCTGATCTCCCGGACGATGAGATCGATCGGAACGTCCGCTGGGAGGGAGACAACGAGTTCATCTATGGCCTGACCGCCGCCCCGCTCGACGATCTCCAAGCCGGTGACGTCACCCCGGAGCGCCCCGAACCGAGACGCCACTGCGCCCAGGGCGCCTGGCCTGTCCGGCAGCCAGATCCGGACGAGATAGGTGATGTGCGTGTCCATACCCGGACAGTAGGAGCGATTTGTGAACCCAATGTTTCGGGTTTGCTAACAGCTAGCGTTGCCGGCGGTCCATTGGATTTCCCGCCGAGCAACGGGTAGTACTGTGTAAGGAGCGGTCTGCCGGCTGAAGAAACCCTCGTTCAGTCGCCCGGACGACGGTTCTCCAACGAGCCGCAGGCCGCTCCGCCTCTCCCGTTGGCCGCCGTAAACCGCCGTAGCCGGTGCGGCAGAGGGCGTAGCAACGTCGCAAGTATCGCCCCCTTGGGCGATACTTGACGGAACGCAAAGCGTTCCCGTGGAGCTGAGGGGAGTCGAACCCCTGGCCTCCTCGATGCGACCGAGGCGCTCTAGCCAGCTGAGCTACAGCCCCGTAGGGGAACGCCCAGGATAGCGTCGCTAGTCGTTCACCACTCGCTGTTGATCGTCGGCCTCGTCCAGCTGGGACTCGATGTAGATGGGGCGGGCTTTTGTGCGTTTTGGTCGCTGCCGTTGCCGCGGTGGGGCGGTGAACGACGGCCCCGAGCCGGGCGGTTCTTCTGCAGCTTCGCCGGGTGCGTCCGGCGTCTCCGGTGCCGCTTCCCGGGTCGGTGGTTCCTCCGCCGCAGTTTGTTCGAATGCCTCGGCGGTCACCCCGTCCGGTGCCGTTTCGACGGCCGCCGCTTCCTCGACCAAGGGATCCGGGTCGGCGTGGACTGCTCCATCGATGTCGATCTCACCATCGGCGACCGCCGCAACCTCCGCCGCGACCGGTTCGAGGGACTCCATCGGCGGGGAGATGAGCGACGCATCCAGGTTCAGCGGTGCGAACTGCAACTCAGGGATCGGTTCGAAGAAGTCGTCGGTGAACTCGCCGGTTCCGAACCCGTCATACTCATCGAACGGATCGTCGGATTCGGCCTCAACCTCGGCCACCGCGTACCGCTGGTCGAGGTGGTCGTCGTCCTCCCACTCCTCACCGTCAACGTCCTGTTCAAGGTCTCGACCGGCCATCGGAGCGATCACACGGTCACCCCGGCGCCGAGCCGACCGGTCCCGGCGCTGACCGTCGTCCTCCGCCTGCCCCGCGTCCTCCGGCTGGTCGGCGACCGCCTGCCGTTGTTGTCCGCCTCGCGCGGTGGCACGGCCTGCGGCGTCGGACAACGCGCGTTCCTCCCGGCGAAGCTGGGCCGAGCCGACCGCGGCCGCATACCCCAGGTACACGGCAAAACAGGCCAGCATGATGAGGAACAGGCGAACGGCGCTGCCACGAAGGGCGATGGCCATCAACAGAGAGAAGAACGTGGCGAACGCAAACCCCAACATGACCTGCAGCCGCCGCCGTTCGCGGGGCTGGGCCCGCCAATCCCGAAACGGCTGAATGGCGGTCTGAACCACCGACCGGCGGCTGAAGAACGGGTCATCCTCCAGCGGACGGCCGAGGACGGCCTGCTGGTAGCGGAAGTGGCCGACCGAATCCCTGCGGGAGCGGCGGAACAGGTTTGTCAGAATCGGTCGCCCGAGCATCCATCCCCAGGCCACGATCAATGCGCCGGCAATGAGGAACTGGAGCGTCGACGAATTCACATCGAACGACTCCCATCGCCGCTGCTTGCGGCATCGGCGGTCCGCCGATAGGGACCGGAACGGCCCCCGGTCTTCTCCCACAGGGCGATCTCGCCGATCACCATGCTCTTGTCCGCCGATTTACACATGTCGTAGATCGTCAGGGCGGCGACGGAGCAGGCGGTGAGCGCCTCCATCTCCACACCGGTCCGGTCGACCGTGTCCACCGATGCCTCAACCTCGATGTAGTCGTCCTTGATGTCGAAATTCACGATGATGGCGCCGATGGCCACCGAGTGGCACAGCGGCAGGAGGTCCGAGGTCCGCTTCGCCGCCTGTATGGCCGCGACCCGGGCCACCGCCAGGACGTCGCCCTTGATCACGGCACCGCGAGCCACCAGGTTGGTGGTCTCCGGTTCCATGTAGACCCGGCCCCTGGCCACCGCCCGCCGGAAGGTCGGGTCCTTCGGGGTCACGTCGACCATCCGGGCCCGGCCTAGAGGATCAAGATGGGTTAGTTCTCGCTCTGCCACATCCCCAAACTTAGTGCCAATAGAGGGGGAAATGTGGTTCTTCAGCCCCCGAGTTGACTCATGGACTTGGAGGGGCGAAGGAAGTGAACCTGGCCGATGGCGTGGCCCGCCCATTTGCGGTCAACCTCGCCTGCCACGGCGGCAACAAGGTCCTGGTCCGTGCCACCACCGCGGAGGATGGCTCGGAGGTCGACGTGGTCCAGTGCAAAGAGACAGTTCCTGATCTGGCCGTCCGCAGTCAGCCGGATCCGGTCACAGCTTTCGCAGAACGGTTCGGTGACGCTGGCGATGATGCCGAACTCTCCCCCGCCGTCGTCGTAGGCGAACCGCTCCGCCGGGCTGGTACCCCGGGCGATCGGGGTGAAATCGAACTCTTCTCCGGCCTCGTTCAGGATCTCCTCGTACGAGATGACCCGATCGGCGGACCATTCACCCTGGGCGTCGAGGGGCATGAATTCGATGAAACGGACGATCACACCCTTCTCACGGCCCATACGGAGGAACGGCAGCACCTCGTCGTGGTTGATGCCCCGCATCAGCACCGCGTTCACCTTGACCGGTGAGAACCCGGCGGCCACGGCGGCGTCGATCCCCTCGAGTACCTTGGTGAGATCGTCCCGACGGGTCAGGTCGACGAATCGGGCCTGGTCGAGGGTGTCCAGGCTGATGTTCAGCCGCTGCAGCCCGGCCGCCCGGAGATCGTTGGCGAACATCGGCAGCGTTGCGCCGTTTGTGGTCATCGACATGTCAACGCCGAGTTTTGCCAGCTTGGCGACCAGCAGCGGCAGCCTGGCCCGGACGGTCGGTTCGCCACCGGTCAGGCGGATCGAGCGGACCCCGGCGTGTTCCACCAGGACCCGGGCGATCCGTTCGATCTCCTCGAACGTGAGCAGATCGGAGCGGTGGAGCCAGTCCATTCCCTCCGCAGGCATGCAGTACTGGCAGCGAAAATTGCAGCGATCGGTCACCGAAATACGAAGATCGGTGTGGAGCCGCCCGAAGCGGTCAACCAGCTCTGTAGCCATCCTTGTCAGGGTACCCCTCCCACCATCGCTGACAGCAATCGACCGGTGCACGGCCGCCGCAGCGACGCGGGGCCCGGAACAAGCCGGCCGGGACGTCAGTCCAGGTGAAGGACCGCGACCTCCTGGCCCTGCTCTATCCCGTCACCGTCGGGGAGGATCGCCAGGCCGTTTGCGGTTGCCATCGCCATCAGCTGATGTGAGCCCTGACCGCCGGACAGTCTGGCCCGCCAGACACCCTCGTCCGAGCGGCTCACCGTCACCCTGTTGAAGTGGGTCTTGCCGTCCGGCGTTCTGGGCATCGGCTCGTCCGCGATGGCGATCACCCGGGGGCGCTCGGCGTCCAGACGTCCCATCATCCGCCGCAGCCCCGGCCGGGCGAACAGCTCGAAGCTGACCATCGAGGAGACCGGGTTGCCCGGGAGGCCGAAGACCGGCACATCGTCCAGCAGGCCGAACACCAGCGGTTTTGCCGGCTTGATGGCCACCTGCATCCACGAGAAGTCCCCCACCTTGCGGAGCACTGCCTTGACGTAGTCGAAGTCCCCCATGCTGACGCCGCCCGAGGTGATGACCGCGTCACAGCGGTTCACCCCGTCATTGAGGGCCGCCTCGATTGCCGCCTCGTCGTCGGCGATGAGCCCAAGGTCCACCGGCTCAAACCCCGCGTCCCTGGCCAAGGACAGGAGGGTGATCCGATTCGAGTCCCGGATCTGACCGGGCCGCAACGGCGCCGACCCCTCGACCAGCTCGTCACCGGTCGACATCACCCCGACCCGGGGCCTGCGGTACACGTTTGCCGTCTCCCGGCCGACGCTGGCCAGCACACCGAGGTGTCCCGGACCCAGGATGGTCCCGGGATGGAGGACCTCGGTCCCGGAGGCGATGTCGTCCCCGGCGGGCCGGATGTGGTTCCCGGCCGGGACCTCGGCCAGCAGCTTCACATCGAAACCGGCGGGCCTGGTCAGCTCGACCATGATGATGGCATCCGCCCCGTCGGGCACCGGTGCCCCGGTCATGATCCGCATGGCCTCACCGGCGCCGAGGGCGCGCGGTGCCACGGATCCGGCGGGGATCGTGGCCGCGACGGCCAGGGTCACCGGCTTGTCCTTTGAGGCGCCCCTGGTGTCCTGAGAGCGAACGGCAAACCCGTCCATGGCCGTGTTGGCGAAGGGCGGGATGGCCTCGGTTGCGGCCACGGTCTCGGCCAGCACCATGCCGAGGGTGTCGGCGATGGGGAGGTCAACGGGGGGAAGGACGGCCAGGTCCCGATTGACCTTGGCCTTGGCTTCTTCCAGAGCGATCATCCCCCTAAAACTAGGGGGATGACGGGCCGTTCCGTCAAGAATTGAGCGATACCGGCCGCGGTTTCCGGTGGACTGCGGGTGTGCCCCTGTTGAACCGGGTTGAGCCGGGTCGAAACCCGGGCCCGCGGCTAGTCGACAAGGCCCTCACGAAGCGCCACATCGGCCAGGATCTGTCGGAATCCGTCGCCGAGATCCTCCCGCCGGAGCGCCATCTCAACAACGGCCCGGAGGTAGTCGAGCTTCTTTCCGGTGTCGAAGCGGCCCTCGGTGAAGGTGAAGCCCAGCATCTGGTCCTTCTCCAGTAGCGCGGCCATCGCATCGGTGATCTGGATCTCCCCGCCAACACCCGGTTTGGTCACGGCGATCTCGTCGAAGATCGTCGGGGTGAACAGGTAGCGGCCCATCACGGCCAGGTTGGAGGGTGCATCCTCGACCGCCGGTTTCTCGACCAGTTCGGTGACCTTGACCAGCGACGGGCCGACCTCGGTTGCGGCCGCGCAGCCATAGGACGAGATGTCCTCCTTCGGCACCTCCATGAGCGCCACCACAGAACAGTTGTGCTCGTTGTAGGCCTCGATCATGCCCTTCACCACTCCGGCCTCGGGGGCCATGATGTCGTCACCGAGGAGGACAACAAACGGTTCGTCTCCGACGTGGTTCCTGGCGGTACCGATGGCGTGGCCGAGGCCGAGCGCCTCGCCCTGGCGGACGTAGTGCAACTGAGCCATCTCGCTCAGGGCTTTGATCTGGGCCGACTCCTCAAGCTTGCCCTTGTCCTCCAGCTGGGTCTCCAGGTCGGTCAGTCGGTCGAAGTGGTCTTCAATGACCTTCTTGTGACGGGAGGTGACGATAAGAATGTCCTCGATCCCCGCATCGACCGCTTCTTCGATCACGTACTGGATGACCGGCCGGTCGACCACCGGCAACATCTCCTTCGGAACGGCCTTGGTGAACGGAAGGAATCGAGTACCGAGTCCCGCAGCGGGTATGACCGCCTTGCGTACGGGCTTGTGCCCGGCCGAACTGCTGGCTGAAGACATGGGAACGTCCTTTGGTGGTGAAGCCGTCTCTTCTGCAGTCGGCGGCATCGGAGGGGATTCTTAGCGGTTTGGCGAAGCCCGGTCGAGGGTAACCGGCCGATGGACGACA
>JBCCGJ010000246.1:0-9213 GCA_039029335.1 Actinomycetota bacterium
CCGATGGCCGCCAGCAGCACCACCTGGCCCCCGGAGAAGAACCCGCCGTCCGCAACGTGCAGTGGGGCGAACGCCATGATCGACACGATCACCGCAATCACGGTGCCGAACCGCTTCTTGAACGCCTGGAGGATGAGGCCCCGGAACAGGACTTCCTCGGCAACGGGGGCGACGATCACCACCGTGTATATAAGTGTCCAGAGCCACGGGCTTCCCTCGGCGTCGGTCAGCAGCTGCAGGTTCTCGCCGTCGGACTCCTCTTCGAGGCCGACGATCGCCGCGGCGATGGCGGCGGCGATGCCCGCGCTGAACATCGCGATCATGGCCACGCCGAGGCCGATGCCGAGATCCTCAAGCTTGAAATCGAACCCCCAGTCGGCGGCGGGGCCGAGGCCCTTCCGTCGCGAGACCCAAAAGGGCCACAGCAGGAGCGCGCACTGTTGGACCAGCGTGAAGACGGCGATGGCCCACAGCGGCAGGTCCGCATCCTCCCCGCCGGTGGTGTCGTCGCCGAGCAGAATGACGGCGACGGCCGCCAGAAGGGAGACCACGATCAGGATCGGGATCACCATGAGTGCGTCGCCGATGCCCCACCAGGGGCGGACCCGTCCTCGGTGGTCGGAGCTCAATCCCGGCTGTCCAACGATTGTGGTCATGCCGGACGCTCGTCTCCGGAGAGGATCATCGCCAGGTGTTCGAGCGATCGGTAGGAGTGCCCCTCGACGAAGCGGTCCACGTGGGGCAACGCAGCGGCCATCCCGGCGGCGAGTGGGGCGTACCCCGGTGTGGCCTTGAGCGGGTTGACCCAGACCAGCTGGTTTGTCACCCGGTGGAGCCGCTCCATCTCCCCGCCGAGGGTTGCCGGGTCACCCCGGTCCCAGCCGTCGCTGAGGATCACCACGATCGAGCCGCGGGCCATACCTCTGATCCCCCACTCGTCGTTGAACTCCCGGATCCCGTCACCGAGCCGGGTACCACCTGCCCAGTCCTTCACCTGGGGCATGGCGGACCGGATGGCCGAGTCCGGATCACGGCTGGTCAGGTGTTTTGTCAGCCGTGTCAACCGGGTTCCCAGAACAAAGACCTCCACCTTGCTTCTGGCCACCACCGCCGCATGGGCGAAGCGGATCAATGCCCTGGCGTAGCTCTCCATCGAACCGGACACGTCGACCACCAGCACAAGCCGGCGGGGCCTGGTGGCCGGCGCGGCATACGCCCGTTTGACCGGCTCCCCCTGGTGACGGAGGGCCCATCGGACGGTTCGCCTGAGGTCCGGGCGCTGATCGACACCTTTGACCGGCACGTATCGCCTGCTCTGCCGACGGTGGGTCGTGAAGCGGAGCCGGGCCATCAGTCTGGTCAGCTCCGCCAGCTCCTCCCTGGTGCAGTCCGCAAAGTCCTTGTTCGTCAGAACCTCGGTGCTGCTGAACCGGACCGGCTGAATGTCACCGGCCGGCTCCTGTTCCTGCTCGTCCTCGTCGTCCTCGTCCGCGATGTCCAGGGCCAGCGTCACCGGGGGTGGCGTGCCCTCGACGAGGATCCCCTCCCCGACCCGTCCTTCCCAGTAGGCGGCGAAGACCCGGTCGTAGAGGTTCAGGTCCTCCGGCCGGTGGACGAGGGTCGCCCTGCCGGACCAGTACACCGATGGCCGATCCTCAAGACCGACAAGACCCAGCGCCTCGGTGAAGTTGATGGTGGCCGACGCCGGAACCCGGAGCCCGGCCCGTCGCAGCACCCGGCAGAAACCGACTGCGAGCCGCTCTCCGCCTTCGTCCTGATCCGCAGACCGAGTGGCCGGATCGGCGGTTGTCACCGATCAGCCTCCGCCCCGGAGTACCGCATTGCGGACCATCTCCGGAATACCCTTTTGGATGACCCGCTGCTGGTCCTCCCGGTACTTGAGCACGGTGCCGAGGGTGGCTTCGACGGACGATTCGTCGATCTTCTCCCGGCCGAGTGCGGCCAACGACAGCGCCCAGTCGATGCTCTCGGCGACACCCGGCGGTTTGTAGAGGCCGTAACCCCGCATCGACTCCGTCGCGGCGGCAACCTGCCGGGCCAGCGGATCCCCGACACCGGGAGCTCGGAGCTTGACGATCTCCACCTCCCGGTCGAAGTCTGGATGCTCCACCCAGTGGTAGAGGCACCGCCGCTTGAGGGCGTCGTGCACGTCCCTGGTCCGGTTGGAGGTCAGCACGACCAGCGGCGGGTCCTCGGCCCGGATGGTGCCGAGTTCGGGAACGGTGATGCTGTAGTCCGACAGTGCTTCGAGGAGGAACGCCTCGAACTCGTCATCGGCCCGGTCGACCTCGTCGATCAGCAGGACCGGCGGCGGACCGTCGGTTGGGCTGAGCGCTTCGAGCAACGGCCGACGGATCAGAAACCGAGGGTTGTACAGCTCCGACTCGAGTTCTGCGGCGTTGAGCCCCTCCGCCTGCCCGGTGGCCTCCGCGGTTCGCAGGTGGAGAAGTTGGCGGGCGTAGTCCCACTCGTATACGGCCTGGGCCGAGTCGATGCCTTCGTAGCACTGCAGCCGGATCATCGTCCCGCCGAGCCACCGCGACAGGACCTTGGCCACCTCGGTCTTCCCGACGCCCGCCTCCCCCTCCAGGAAGAGCGGTCGCCGCAATTCGAGGGCGAGGAAGATCGCCGTCGCCAGCCCTTCGTCGGACAGATACTCATGCTCGCCGAGCGCGGTCCGGACGTCCTCAACCGACTTTGGCTGTTTCAGATCGCTCACAACCAATCAGGGTAGTAGCCACGAACGAAGACACCGTTATCGCCGACGGCCGAAGACCGGCGAAGCAATCCCGCCGCGGCACCACAACCGCTCCGGCCGGTACGAGCATCGGCCCGGACCCCCACTCGACATCGGTCCAAAACGTAAATGACCGTTCGTGGACCCACTCCTAACCTCTCCCCGGGAGTGAGTCCACGAACGATCTCGGGACAGCTTAATACGTCCCGCGATCAGTAGCACCTACACTGTACGTTTCGGCCCGCAAACGCCACGGAGCGGGGCCGATCGACGACATGGGTGACCAACCGGCGATCTGCTTGTTACATTCGCCCACCCGTTTCCCGTGGTAGTAGAACGGTCTCATGCGACGTATTGCCGAGGGATTACGGTTTCCGGAAGGTCCGATAGCCATGGCCGACGGGTCGGTGCTGGTGGTCGAAATCGAGCGTGGCACGCTCAGCCGGGTGGGGCCCGACGGCTCGGTCTCGGTTGTTGCCGACTGCGGGGGCGGACCGAATGGGGCTGCGCTCGGGCCGGACGGTGCGGTGTACGTGTGCAACAACGGCGGGTTCAACTGGCGCCACGTGAACGGGATGCTCCTGCCCGGCACCCAACCGGACGACTACACCGGTGGCTCGATCCAGCGGGTCGACCTCTCGACCGGCTCGGTGACGACGCTCTACACCGAGTGCGACGGTTGGGCGCTGAAGGGCCCGAACGACATCGTTTTCGACCGCCACGGTGGGTTCTACGTCACCGACCTCGGCAAGGGCCGGGGGACCGAGTTCGATCGAGGTGCCATTTACTACGCCGCCGCGGACGGTTTGTCGATCACCACCGTCGTTCGGCCGCTGATCACCCCGAACGGGATCGGCCTCTCCCCCGACGAGGATCGGCTGTATTTCGCCGAGACGATGACCGGTCGGGTCCGGTACTGGGATCTGGTGGAACCGGGGGTTGTCGCCGAACCGGGGACTGCGCTCGCCTCGTCATCCGGAACGCCATCAACGCTGCTGGGCATCGTGCCGGACGACGGCAGGGTTGATTCGTTGGCCGTCGACAGCGAGGGCAACGTCTGTGTTGCAACCCTCGGGCCCGGCTCGATCACCGCGTTCTCGCCCGACGGGTCCTACCGGGCGATCGTGCCGGTCCCCGGCGATCCGATGGTCACCAACATCTGCTTCGGCGGGCCGGAACTGCGGACCGCCTACATCACCGCATCGGCGTTCGGCACGCTGATGGCCCACGAGTGGCACTGCCCGGGGCTCCCGCTGAACTTCTCCGACCCGCCGGTCGGCTGAGGGCAAAACGGCGGAAGCCGGGCCACCGACGGCCCGGCTCCCCCACCGTTCATGAGGTCCGGCCGTGGCCGGACAGCACCGGACCTAGCCGGCTGCTTCGGTCAGGGCCCGCTTGACCAGAACCTGGGCAAGATGGGTCCGGTACTCGACGTCACCGTTCAGATCCTCCGGTGGTTCGGTGCCCTGCGCCGCCACTGCGGCAGCTGCATCAACGTCGGCACCGGAGGCCAGCGCGTGGTTGACCGCAGTTGCCAGGATCGGCGTTGCACCCATGTTCACCAGCGACACGGTGGCTGCACCGCCATTCGAGTTGGCGCTGACGGCGGCCACTCCGACGATGGCCCAGTCCTGAGCCCGACGGTTGAACTTCTGATACGACCACCCTGCGCCCGGCATCTTGGGGATCCGCACCTCGATGATCATCTCGTCGGCTCCGACCGCGGTTTCCAGGAAACCGGTGAACAGGTCAGCAGCGGCGATCTCCCGCTCACCGTTCGGACCCTTCACCATCACCGAACCACCGAGGGCCAGCAGCGCCGCCGGGAGATCCGACGCCGGATCGCCGTGGGCGATAGAACCGGCGATGGTCCCCCGGTGACGGACCGACGGGTCACCGACCTGCGAGGCCACGTGGGCCAACAGCGGTGCCTCGGCCTTCAGCATCTCGCTGGTCTCCACCGCAGAATGGCGGGTGAGCGCACCGATGGCAACGTGGTCGCCGCCATCGTTGATGTAACTCAAATCGGTGATCCGGCCGATGTCGACCACCACCGATGGGGCGGCCAACCGGAACTTCATCAGCGGTATCAGGCTGTGGCCACCGGCCATCAGCTTGGCCTCGTCGCCGTGTTGCCCGAGGGCGGCGATGGCCTCATCGGCCGAACCGGCCTCGATGTAGTCAAACGCTGCGGGTATCACTGGCCACCTCCGTTTGTCGAGCCGTTCGCCGAGTTGGTCCTGGCCTCCTGAATGGTCTTCCACACCCGAGCGGGTGTCGCCGGCATCTCGATGTCGGTGATGCCATGCGGCGATAGTGCATCACACACCGCATTGATGACGGCGGCGGCCGAACCGATGGTCCCCGCCTCGCCGACACCCTTCACGCCGAGCTGGTTGCTGGTGCTCGGTGTTGTGGTGAAGCCGAGCTTCATGCTCGGCACCTCTGCGGCGGACGGTACGAGGTAGTCGAGGAAGGACGGATTCTTGCAGTTGCCGTCAACGTCGTACTCCGCGCTTTCCCAGAGGGCCTGGGCCACGCCCTGGACGATGCCGCCGTGGACCTGACCCTCGACGATCAGGGGGTTGACCTGATTGCCGCAGTCGTCGATGGCGATGTAGTCCAGCAGCTCGACGTTGCCTGTCTCCTCGTCGACCTCGACAACCGCGATATGGGTGCCGAAGGGGAACGCGAAGTTCGGCGGGTCGAACGTGAACTGCACCTGGAGGTTCGGTTCCATGCCGTCCGGCAGGTCGTGGGCGGTGAAGGCACCGTAGGCGACGGCCTGGATGGGCATCTCCTTGTCCGGCGACCCCTTCACCGAGAACATGCCGGCGTTGAACTCCAAGTCGTCCGGGTTTGCCTCCATCTGGTGAGCGGCGATCTCCCTCGCCTTGTCGATGACCTTGTCGCAGGCCATGTCGATGGCGACACCGCCGACCGCAAGCGAACGGGACCCGTAGGTGTCCATGCCAAGCGGACTGATCGCGGTGTCGGAGTGGAGCACCGTGACGTCGTCCGGGTCGACCCCGAGCTTGTCGGCCACGATCATCGACCATGCCGTCTCGTGGCCCTGGCCGTGCGGTGTGGAACCGCTGACCACCTCGACCTTGCCCGTCGGCAGGAAACGAACAACCGCATGCTCCCAGCCGCCCGCACCGTAGTTGAGGCCGCCGAGCGCCCGGCTGGGGGCCAGCCCGCAGATCTCGACGTAGGTGCACATGCCGATGCCGAGCTGCTTGCTGCTCCCGGCGTCGCGCCGCGACTGCTGTTCGGCCCGGAGCCCGGCATAGTCGGCCATGTCCAGCGCCGCGTCCAGGTTCGGGCTGTAGTTGCCGGAGTCGAAGACCAGGGTTGCCGGAGTTTCCAGATTCTCGAACTCACCACCACCGGCCAGGTAGTTGCGGCGACGGATCTCATCCGGCCCGATGCCTACCTCGGTGGCCAGGATGTCCATGATCCGCTCGATCGCGTAACTGGCTTCCGGTCGGCCAGCGCCGCGGTAGGCATCGGTCGGGGTGAGATTGGTGAAGTACCCGTCGCAGGTGAACCCGAACGCCGGCACCTCGTAGACGCCGGTGTACAGGAAGCTGCCGAGCAGTGGGACGCCGGGGGTGATCAGCATCATGTAGGCGCCCATGTCGGCGTCGAGGTGAACCCGAACACCGAGCAGCTTGCCGTTCTCGTCCGCTGCGGCCTCGATGGTTTGCAGCTGGCCACGACCCTGGTGGGTGGAGAATGCAGCTTCGGACCGGGACTCCGTCCAGCGAACCGGCTTGCCGAGCTTGTTGGCCAGGGTGACCGCCAGCAGCTCATCCGGGTTGACGTTGAGCTTTGCACCAAAGCCGCCGCCGACGGCGGGGGCGATGATCCGAAGCTTGCTCTCCGGCAGACCCGTTGTTGCGGCGATCATCACCTTGAGGATGTGCGGCACCTGGGTTGCGCTGTAGAGGGTGATGTCGCCGCCGGCCGGTGATGGGATGGCCAGCACACCACGGGGCTCCATGGCCGACGGGATCAGCCGCTGCTGGGTGAACTCGGCCTTGACGGTGTGGGTGGCGTTGTTGAACGCCGCCTCCAGCGCGTCGGGGTCCGGTATCAGCGGCCAGTGGAAGGCCTTGTTGGTCTCGTGCTCGGAATGGGCGGTTGCGTCCCCGTCCCTTGCGGCGGCAATGGACGCCACCGCCGGAAGCGGGTCGTAATCCACCTCGACCAGCTCCGCAGCGTCCGCTGCACCGTAGCGGGTCTCGCACAGCACGACCGCAACGATCTCACCGACGTGGTGGACCTCGGTGGTGGCCGCCGGATAGTGGGCTGGGTTGACCATGTCCTCGGTGACCGGCCAGGCGCATGGCAGCGGGGCCGCCCACAGGCCCATCTCCTGCAACTGGTTGCCGGTGTAGACGGCGTGGACGCCGGGAGCGGCTTCGGCCGCCGAGGTGTCGATCGAGCGGATGGCGGCGTGAGCCATCGGGCTGCGCACCATGCCCATCCACAGCTGGCCGGGGACCTGAATGTCGTCGACGTACTTGCCCTCACCGGTCAGTAGCTTCGGATCTTCCTTTCGGAGACGGGGTGTACCCATTACTGCTGTCATTTGGTGATCTCCTTGTCCCACACGAATCGGTCAAGCGGACGACGTTTCGCCGCTAGGCGAAACTCGGTTAGCGGCGCCTCCGGCGCTGCGGCAGTCATTTGGTGATCTCCTTGTCCCACACAAATCGGTCAAGCGGACGACGTTTCGCCGCCAGGCGAAACTCGGTTAGTGGCGCCTCCGGCGCTGCGACAGTCATCGTTATTGTCCACCTCCCGCGGCCTGGAGGACCGCCTTCACGATGTTGTGGTAGCCGGTGCATCGGCAGAGGTTGCCTTCAAGGCCCTCTCGGACCTCGGCCTCGGTGGGGTTCGGGTTCTCCTTCAGCAGCGATGTCGCCGCCATCACCATGCCCGGTGTGCAATAGCCGCACTGGAGGCCGTGGCACTCCATGAACGCCTGCTGCATCGGGTGGAGCCCGCTGCCGTTGGCCATGCCTTCGATGGTGGTGACCTCCGCCTCCCTGGCCTGGGCGGCGAGCATCGTGCACGATTTCACGGACTCGCCCTCGATGTGGACCGTGCAGGCCCCGCAGGATGAGGTGTCGCAGCCGATGTTCGTCCCCGTCAGTTCAAGATCGTCTCGTAGGAAATGGACGAGCAGCGTACGCGGTTCGACCTCAGCCGACCGCTCCTGCCCGTTCACCGTCATTTGGACGCGCACAAGTAGATCCCCCTTTGATTCTGTAAAGCACCATTTACTGAAATTCTCGGGATTCCCTTACCTTCTATTTGGTGGAATCCGTTGAAACTAGAGACTCCCACAGATCGGAACGATCTGCATCAGCGGGCGCATAAATCTTCGCAGGCGCAGCGGCGCGGTCCGGCGGACCTGCGGACAGTGCCGGCGAGCTGCGGCGTCGCTTCGCTCCGAGTCCTCGCTTTCGCCGCACCACCGCAGTCCCGCCTCGCGCTCGGTTGGGGGCGCGTGGGCTGTGGCGCTCGGTCGGGGCACGCGTTTGGTTTAGTGGACTTGTGCGACGGGGGCTCGGGGCGGGTAGTGGCGGGTGGGGTTCTACGCTTGGGTGGGTGGGGGCTTGGACGGAGGGGCTTTGGTCGGAGCAGGATCGGCATCCTGGTGATCGGTTGCGCTTGTTCTCGGCCGTCGCTGCGGCGGTTCCGGCCACGGAGGTGTTGTATCCCGGTTCGTTCGTCGATATCGCCGCGTCGTTCGTGTTTCCGAGCGTGACCTATGTCGACAACAACCGCCGAGCGGTGCGGTTCTTTTCCGACCAGCCCGGGGTGGAGCGCATCATCGACGAGAACCGAACCGATGACGGCGCCCGGGCGTTTTTGTTCCTGGGGCAGGACTACCGCGAGGAGCTTGCCGTCGAGCCGGAATCGGTCGACCTGTTGGTCTCGCTCTACGCCGGATTCATCTCCGAAGCCTGTACCCGGTATCTCCGGATCGGCGGGACGCTGCTGGTCAACCCGAGCCACGGCGATGCGGCCATGGCCGCCATCGACCCCCGATATCGGCTGGCCGCGGTGGTCAAGTCCGGTGATGGGGACTACCGGGTCGACGACACCGACCTTGACCGCTACCTGATCCCCAAGAAGCCGCAGACCATCACCCCTGAGTTCCTGCACGAGCACGGGCGGGGTATCGGCTACACCCGCTCCCCCTTCGCCTACCTGTTCGAACGAATCGCATAAGAATCCGGCCCGGACCCACCGGCCCCGGCCCCCGGGGCGCACCGAATCCCTCGAACCGAGCGGCGACAGCCCGAGCGGTTCGAGGAGTTCAGCTGTTTCGGCCTGATCGACCCGGACCAACCGGCCGGTGCTACGGCATCGTGACCTGAATCGAGCCGTCGGGGGCACGGGTTAACTGCCAACCGCCCTCGTGGACCGTTGTGTGA
>JBCCGJ010000247.1:0-9207 GCA_039029335.1 Actinomycetota bacterium
AACCCCAGCTGGTGCTGATCACCTGCGGCGGCGACTTCAACCGCGAGGTCCGCTCCTACGAGGACAACGTGGTGGTCTACGCATCACCGGTCGACCAGGCGTAGCCCGCGATCTCCGGGCGTCTGCGCCTGCGCAGCGTCCGCATGCGCGACAACCACACGCTCGGCAACCGCACGCTCGTCAACGGCGAGGCAACACACAGGCGGCCGGCAGTCCTTTGCCATGATGGAGGGGTGAGCGAAACCGCAAGCGTGCGCTACAAGCCCTCGTGCGACCGGCCGATGACGCCGTGACGGTTCGAGCCGTCCTCACACCGCCGCAGGAGCAGGCGTTCCGGGAGGTCTGTGGTGTGGTCGGCCCGGTCGACACCCACTTTCACGGCTGGTCGAAGCGGGTGATCCTGACCGCCGATCGGGTTTTTCTGTTCCCCCGTGACCACACCAGGGTCCCGAACCTGGACCGTGAGGGGGCGGCCCTGGAGGCGCTCGGCGGCGTCGGGCCCGCCCCGCGGTTGATCGCCTACCGGCAGGACGACCGCATCTCGCCCTACCCCTTCCTCGAGGTCCAACGGGTGCCCGGGGCACCCTTCTACGGAGAGGTGTACGAGGCCGCCGAACTCGACGTGGTCTTCGAGCTGATGTCCCAGCTCGGCCCGGCGATCGCCGATTGGCACCGGCGCCCGACAACGGACCTGGCGCCCATCCTCCACGATGCCGTCCCGCGGCCCGGGGAAGTCCTCGGGCGGGCCCTGGCCGACGACCCGTCGCAGCTGGCCGCAGAAGCCGCAACCATTCTGGACGTTCCCCGCCGACCCGATTGGATCGACGCCATCGGTGCGATCCAGTCCCTCCCGCCGGTGCTTGCTCACGGTGACGTCCACGGCGAGCAGCTGATCACCGCGGACAACGTCCTCACCGGCATCATCGACTGGGAGACGGCGGCGCTGGACAACCCCGTCCGGGACTTCAACTTCCGGGAGTGGGGACGGGGTTGGTACCGAGCTCACGAACGCGACTTTCCGACCATCCGGGAGCGGCTCTGGCGGTCATACGCCGAGGCCCGGCCCGCCGCGACGCTCCCGGACTGGCGGACGGTCCACCTGTTCTTCTCGCTCATCGAGGCGTGGGAATGTGCCATCAGCACTCGTCGGTTCGACATCGAGCGTCGTCCGCTGGCCAGGACCATCCTCATCGAGGCGTCGACCTGACGCGACGCTCAACGGGACGCGACAGGGGGTCGGGGCCGGAGACCCCTTGCTCGATACGCCTACTCGGCACTCCTCGCCTGGGCGATTGCATAAAACGCCACCGCTGCGGCCGAACCGACATTGATCGAGTCGACCAGGCCGGACATCGGGATCCTGACCCGCCGATCGCTGGCCGCCATGGCCTCGTCGGTCAGCCCGGGGCCCTCGGCACCAAGCAACAGACCCACCCGTTCGTCCGGACCAAGCCGCACCTCCGGCAGCGCAACCGCGTCAGGCGCCGGGGTTAGTGCCAGCACGGAAAACCCGGCGGCCTTGACCGGTTCGAGCCCGTCGGGGAACGGTTCGAGCCTGGCATACGGCGTGGCGAACGCCTCACCCATGGACACCCGACCGCAGCGGCGGTAGAGCGGATCACAGCAGGTCGGGTCCAGCAGGTACGCGTCCACTCCGAGCGCCACCGCACAGCGGAGGATCACCCCGAGGTTTGTCGGGTTGTTGACACCCTCGATGATCGCCACGGTGCTCGCCCCGTCGACCGCCTCCTCGAAGGAGAGCAGCTCCCGCCGCCGAAAGCAGGCCAGGACACCCCGATGGAGGTGGTACCCGGTGATGCGCTGGAGCACCTCGGGCCCGCAGGCGTACACCGGAACGGCATCGTCGATGACCTCGGGGAGCGGTTTTGTCCGTTTCCCGTCGATCAGCAGCGATTCAAGCTCATATCCGGCCCGGAGGGCACGTTCAACGACGATGTCGCCCTCGGCGACAAACACACCGGCCATGTCACCGCCGGGTCGCTCCCGTTTCCTACGAAGCACGTGGTCCCGGAGGCCCTGGAAGACCGCGATACGCGGATCATCCGGCTGGTCGATGACGATGCGCAAGAAGACGAATCAGGTCCCGTACGGACGGATGTCCGGTCCGACATGTTCGGTGAAGAGCTTCAAGACCTCTCCGTCCTCGGCGTGCCGGCCGGTTTCGTGCTTGCTGTAGAGCAGGTTCCCGTCGACCGTGACGTCAAAGACGCCCTGGCCCCCGGTGACCAGCCGCAGGTCCTCAATGACATGCTGGTAGTTGCTGAGAAGATCCCTGGTCACGCTCACGGCGTGGGCGGAATAGTCTCAAGGAACGCAGTAGGTGATTTCGATGCGATGGCTCATGGCGATCAATGCTACTGCCCGCCGGTCGACATCCGAGCCAGAATGCCGGCCGGAATCCCGCCGGAAGGAGAGCCCGACGGCGAATCCGATGGGGCGCCGGGATCAACGCCCGAATCCCGCAGCGGGCACTGGATGCCAGTAGTCTGATCGCATGAACGCCATCGTCGTGTACGAGAGCCTGACCGGGAACACCGAAGAGGCCGGCCTGTTGATCGCAAAGCAACTCACCGACGCCGGTATTCCGACGGTGGCCAATCCCATCACACACATCGACGCCCAGGCCCTGTCCGACGCGGAACTGGTTGTGGTCGGCAGCTGGACCGATGGGTTCTTCTTTTTCGGCCAACGCCCCGGCCGGTCGACCAGACTTGCCAAGTTGCCCGTGATCGACGGCAAGAAGGCGGCGGTCTACTGCACCTACGCCATCAACGCCGGTCAGACGCTGCCGAAGCTGTCTCGCCTGGTGCGGATGCGGGGTGGGGACGTGGTCGGCGGTTACGCCATCAAACGGAACGACCTGGCGGGCGGCGCCGCAGAGTTTGTGGACCGGTTGCTCGGCGCGCTGGACTCCTCGTCCGCCGCCTGATCCGAACGCCGGCACATCGAGCGCCGCCACCATCGCGGCCACTACCACCGCACGCCGGCACACCGTTGGATCTCGACGGGGCCCGGCGCGCCCACGCGGCCGATCAGACCTCGCTTACCAGCCCGGCGGCCGAGTGAACCCGCCCCGGTTGGTCTCGATCATCTTCGCCACCGCCAGGCAGGTGTTGTCCTCCAGGAAGGGACCGGCCACCTGCAGCGCCATCGGCAGCCCCGACGAGTGCAGACCGATCGGCACCGCTGTTGCGGGCAGATAGACCGCACCGAACAAACCCATCCACTGCATCTGGTCCGTGTAGGCCCGGGTGGTGCCGGCGACGTCGATCTCCCGGGCGCTCATCGGCAGGGACGGGTCGTGGGGGATCGCTACGGTTGGGGAGATCGGGGCCAGCAGGACGTCCCACCGAGTGAAGAACTCCCGCCACCTGGCCCGCATCTGCAGCCGGCGTTCGTTGGCGGTCAACCACTCCCGATGGCGGATCGTCGCTCCCTCGATGCCCAGTTCGCCAGGGATGACACCACCCTCGGACTGGCGAACCCGTTCCGCCATCTCCTCGATCTCGGCCCGGCTGTAGCCGCCGCACATGGCGCCACCAAGCAGCGTCAGGAACGTCCTGTCGGCCTTGGCGAAGTCGAAGCCGTCCGGTCGGGCCGCCAGGTCGACGGTGGCGCCCTGGTCGGCAAGTTCGCGTGCGGTGTCGGTGATGGCCTGCTCGATTTCGGGGTCGACCGGGCAGTAGGGATCGGTGGCCATCACCGCAACCCGAAGGCCGGTCGGATCGGACCGGCGTGGCGGCGGGATGGTCAGGTTCCACGCCGGAGCGTGCCAGTCGTCGGGGCCGGCCATCAGCGAGAGACCGAGGGTGCAGTCATCGACGGTCCGGGCCATGGGGCCGATAACCGCGATGTCGGCCTGGGTCAGGGTGCCGGGCGGGCCGGGAATCTGCCCCCGGCCGGACACGATGCCGTAGCTCGGTTTGTGGCCGACGACCCCGCACATGGCCGCCGGGTTCCGGATGGAACCGGCGATGTCGCTGCCGATCTCCATCGACGTGAACCCCGCAGCGAGGGAGCCGGCCGAACCACCGGAGCTGCCACCGACCGTCCTGGCGAGGTCCCACGGGTTGTTGGTGCGGCCAAAGACCTCATTGAAGGTCTGCACGTCACCGGCGTACAGCGGCAGATTCGTCTTGCCGTAGACGATCGCCCCGGCGTCCTTCAGCTTGGTCACCGAAACGGCGTCGACATCGGCCACGAAGTCGGACAGCTCGGGGGCACCGGAGGTGGTGCGGGTCCCCTCGACCATCAGCGAGTCCTTGATCGTGATGGGCACCCCGGCAAGCGGGCCAAGGGTCGACGCCCGGCCCGGGTCGGTCCTGGCGCCATCGATCTCCGCCGCCCGTTGCCTGGCCCGTTCAACGTCGAGCGTGACGACGATGTTCACCGTCGGGTTCCTGGCCTCGACCCGGGCGACCGCGGCATCCAGCGCCTCAACCGCTGACACGTTCCCGGCAGCCAGTTCGGCGGCGAGGTCGATGGCCGACAGATACTGCAGGTCGTCGGTTGACCCGCCGGCATCGTCAGCGATCCCCGACGCTCCAGGTTCGGTTTCCCCGGCCGGTGTTTCGGTCACGCCATCAGTCATGAGCTCGAACCTACCGGCCCCCGGGCGCCGAACCCGCATCCCGGCGGTTCCCGCGACGATCGCCGTCGATCAGCCGGCGTCCGGCCGCGCCGCAAACCGGTCGGTTCCGGGGGTGGACGGGTCAAATCGGGCTATGGTCGCTGGTGATCAAGCAGGCTTGAAACGGGGTAGCGGTGTTTGGCAGAGGTAGGTCGACGCTCTCGACGGCGCCCGGATTTTTCACAGTTCCCGCCGCGACGGGCGGCGCCGGGTCGGTGGCCGACGTGCCGGTTTCCGCAACACGACGGCGCACAGGACGGGCCGCTCGGATCACGGCGGTCGGGTTGCTGCTCGGCGGGCTTGTCCTCGCCAGTTGTGCCAACCGCCCCACCGCCCAGGAGCTGCAGCGATCGATCCTGGTTGCGGCCGAGAACGACCCGACCATCACCCTCAGCGAGGACCAGGCCCGCTGCATCGCGGACCGCCTCCTGGACACCGACCTGTCCGACACCACGCTGGACGGCCTGGCGGCCAACTTCGACGAACCGCAGGTCCTGGAAGCCGAGGTCAACCGGGTCGAGCCGGCGGTCGCCGACGCGGCGGCAACCTGTATCGCCGGCCAGTAACCGATCGGGGAAGCCTGTTGTGACCAACCCACCCGTAGCGCCGGTACCCGCGCCCGAAGTTGAAGCCGCCCTCGCCGACGGTCGCCCGGTCGTCGCCCTGGAGAGCACGATCTTCTCCCACCTCGGGTTGCCGTCACCGGACAACAGCGAGGCGCTACGTCGGGTGCTGGCGGCCGTGACCGAGGGCGGTGCGGTGCCCGCCCTGACGGCCGTGATCGACGGGACTCCCCGGGCCGGCGTCGGAGTGGACGAGCATGACCTGATCTGTGGCCCGACCAGGAAGGTGGCCGCCCGAGATCTCGGACCGGCCATCGCCCAGCGCTGGCCGTACGGGGCCACGACGGTCTCCGCCAGTGTCACGCTGGCCGCAGCGGCCGGCATCCCGGTTTTTGCCACGGGCGGCATCGGCGGGGTGCATCGTGGCTGGGACCGGACGGGGGACATCAGCGCCGATCTACCGGCGCTGGCCACCCACCCGGTGATCACGGTCACCGCCGGCGCCAAGGTCTTCCTGGACCTCCCGGCAACGCTCGAGTACCTGGAGACCGCATCGGTGCCGGTCGTCGGCTGGCGCACGGATGAGCTGCCCGCATTCCACGCCCCGTCAAGCGGGCTGCCGCTCACCGTCCGGGCCGACGATGCCGCCGAGGTTGCGGCGATCGCCGCGGCCCACTGGGCGCTGGGTGGCGGGGGAGTGGTGGTTGCGGTTCCGGTCCCGGAGGCGGACGGCATCCCCCTCGATGAGCTGAACGAGCTGATCGCCCGGGCCCTCGACGCACCGGAGACTGCCGCGGTGACCGGTGCCGCGGTGACACCCGCCGTGCTGGAGCAGCTGGGCGCGCTCAGCGACGGCCGCACCGTCTCCGCAAACCTGGCGCTGGCCGAGAACAACGCCGCGGTCGCGGCCGAGATCGCCGGCGCACTGGCCGGGTCGGCATGACACGGCGGCGCCGGACGGTCGGGGACATCGCACTGTCGGCCTACGAGTGGTTCTCGACCAGGGCCGCCATCCACGGCAAAACCAGGCGGGCCCAGCGGTTTGCCGCGTTCGGGGAGGGCTCGATCATCTGTTTTCCGCCGACCGCGCTGTACGGCGAACGGGCGATCCGCATCGGCCGGGACGTCCTGATCGGCCCCCACATCTCGCTGTCCGCCGGCATGTCACCGACGCAGGAACTGATCAGCGATGAGATCGTCACCATCGGTGATCACTGCCTGATCGGCCGCCAGTCGAGCATCGTCGGCCACCTCAGCATCACCATCGGCGACAACGTCTTCTTCGGCCCGAACGTGTACGTCACGGATCAGAACCACGGCGTCGATCGGCTTGACCTTCCGATAGGTCGGCAGTCCCAGCCGGAGAAGCCGGTGGTCATCGGTGCCGGATCGTGGATCGGGACAAACTCGGTCGTGCTGCCCGGTGTGACGATCGGGGAGCACGTCGCCGTCGGCGCCGGGTCGGTTGTCACCGCCGACGTCCCGGACAAGGCCGTGGTCGCGGGGGTACCGGCCAAGATCATTCGGTTCGCCGGCGACCCTCCGGCGCACGACGGGTAGCCGCCGGCTGCTGGACCGCTCCGCCCGGTCGTCCGGCCCGGCGCGGCGGACGGTTAGGGGTTGTCGACCGCAAACGGGTCGCAGGCTTCAGGGTCCCCGCTGTCGAAGCCGATCTTGAACCACCGGATCCGCTGCTCGGAAGAACCGTGGGTCCACGTGTGCGGGTCGACGGTCATCCCGGCCTGGCTCTGGATGCGGTCATCGCCAACCGCGGCCGCCGCCGCGAGACCCTCCTCGATGTCGCCCCGCTCCAGGATTGGCAGGCCGGACACGCGGGTGAGCCGGCCCTCCGCGGAGAACGCCCACACCCCGGCCAGACAGTCGGCCTGCAGTTCCTGACGGATCGAGTACTCGTTCCGGTTGCCGGGATCCCGCTGCTGGGCCTCCCGGACCCCCTGGGAGATGCCGGTGATCGACTGGATGTGATGGCCGACCTCGTGGGCGATCACGTACGCCTGGGCGAAATCGCCGGGCGCACCGAACCGGCGGCTCAGTTCGTCGTAGAAACCAAGGTCGACGTAGACCCGGTTGTCGCCGGGAGCCGGACAGTAGAACGGGCCGACCGCCGAGGTTGCATTGCCGCAGCCGGTACTGACCTGATCCTCGAAGATGACCAACGTTGTGTACTGGTAGGCCAGGCCGGCCTGGTCGAAGTACTGATCCCAGGTGTCCTGGATGTCGATCATGAGGAACTGCATGAACTCGACGGTGTCCCGGTCGGGATCGACGGTCTCCTCCACGCCGACCGAGTCGACGGCGCCGCCCGAGCCGAGCCCGGATCCACTGTCGATGTTGAAGCTGCTGCCGCCTCCGGAGAGAGCGGGGATGCCGAGCAGGGCACCGAGGATCAGGATGATCAAACCGCCGATGCCACCAACGGCCCGTCCGCCGCCAACCCGACCGCCTCCGGCACGACGGCGTCGACCGCCGGAACCTCGACGGTCCTCGACGTACTTTCTGCCCTGTTCAGCCGTTTCCTTGTCGTACCGGACCATGCCTGCTCCCCGTCTTTCGATCGCCCGAGCGGTAGCAGTTGCCCCTGACGGCACCCGGACAAATGCCGGACCGACCACCAACCCGGCTCCAAGGCTAGCCGCGGTGACGTCCGCTCACGGCCTCCCCCGGTCACACCGGACCCGGTGGACTGCGTTGGTGCGTTGCCCGAAGCCGCTCGACCGGCCGTCAGGCGGCCATTGGGCGTCCGAAGGGCGCTTTCCCCTGCCAGGCGGCCATAAACGACTCCGCCCGGTAACACGCCCCGAGCAGCGGGCCGTCCTGATGCGCTCCGACCTCGGTCAACAACGCGGCCACGGAGGAGACGATCTGGCCGATGACCGCGTCCTCATCGCCCGGTAGATACCCGGCCACCAGACCGCCTGCGGCGGTGATGAAGTCCGGGAGCACGGTGGTCTTCTCGCCCTTCAGCAGCATGGCGATCGCCTTTGTCGTGAAGGGGATCGGTCCCCACGGCACCAGCGCGGCGGCCTTGATGAACGAAACACCCTGGTGTGACAGCGTGCCGGCCTTTGAACCGGCGAGGATCACGTCGGCATCCGCCCCCCAGATCATCCATGGCTTCTCGTCGACGCCGGGCACCTCAACCACCTGGCCGCCGGCGTTTGTGACCGCCTCGGCAAGGCCGGACGGAGCCGGCGCGGCCGACGTCTGTTCGATCGCCACCGTCTTGCCGTCCAGCGAACCACCGACCGCCCAGCTGGCCGCGGTGATGACCCCGGCCACGACGGCCCGCTCCGATCCGGCGATCGACGCCAGCCCGGCGGCGTCATGCAGCGGGGCCAACTGGTCGGCGGAGAGGCCCTTGGCGGGGTAGAGGTGTAGCGAGCCGTCCTCCGCCTTCGGGAGCACCTCGGTGACCATCGCGTCAACCGCCCCGGGAATCGCGTCACCAACGGCGTTCAGTCCGCCGGATGCGCCGCCCCGCTCGATCTCGAAGCTGGCGAACGTGTAGCTCGCGGACCGGGCAAGGTCCGCTGCGCCGCCCTGGAGGATCTTCTTGGCCCGCCGCATCGGCCCGGCGGCCGGCGCATCCGGAAAGTCGAGGGCGACAAACCCGTCCGTGGTTTCGAACTTGCTGATGGCCAACGGTTTACTCCTGGAGAAAGGGGATCCGGATGGCACATCCCACCCGTCCGAAACCGATCGTCTAGATACTGGCAGAGACCGGGGCCGGAGGCGAACGGACGCTCCCCGATCCCGGTCTCGTGCCGGAGTCTCTTGAATTCCGGTGACGCTCGGGGATTCGAGCGTCGACCGGCGGTGCCGGGCCCGGCTAGCTGTATTGACCACGGACGTTGTTAGCTCGGGTCCACCAGTGAGTTGAGCCTCCCGGGGAGGCTGTGGTTCTTCTACCAACTACAGCTGCCGGGAGGCTCGTTGTGCACGCTAATGCCCGTTTGACCCATTGGGGTCGTC
>JBCCGJ010000248.1:0-9190 GCA_039029335.1 Actinomycetota bacterium
CGGCGGGGGTCCGCCCCGGGGGCGCCTTCTTTTGTCCCCGGTGGTTCCACCCCCCCCCCCGGTGGTAAAACCCCCCCCCCTGCCCCCTTCCCACAACAACTCCGTGGGGGGGGCGGCCCCCCCCCCCCGACTCTCGTTTGAGACGGCCGGTGGCCGGCCGATCAAACCTCAGTGCAGGTTGCCACTCGGGTCGAGCTTGGTCACAAACACATCGAAGTGGCCGTTGCTGGTCAGGTTCAGCACCCCCGGCCCCGGGTCGAAATCGGCCGTTCCTCTGAAGACGCCGGTCAGGTAGGTGTTGCCGTCCTTGGTGACGGCGACGCCCTCACCGGCGTCGTGACCGGTGCCGCCCATACTGCGGGCCCACATGATCTGACCATCGTGGTCCAGCTTGGCCACAAAGGCATCACGATCACCGTTGGAGGCTAGTTGGGCCGTTGTCGGTCCGGTGGTGATGTCAACCGTGCCGGAGAAGTAGCCGGCGGCGTACACACCGCCGGACTGGTCGACCGCCAACGTATGGCCTCCGTTGTGATGAGCCCCGGTAACGCTGCGGACCCAGGTGAAGTCACCTTCAGTGTCCAGCTTGAGCAGGAAGGTGTTGGACGCACCGCCGGTAGTGAGTTCCTCGACTCCGGCGCCCGGGTCGAAGTCCACCGTGGCTCCGAAGGAGCCGGTGGTGTAGACGCTCCCCTCCTCGTCAACGGCGACGGCATGGGCATGGTCATAGGCATTGGCACCGATCTGGTGAGCCCAGGCGAAGTTGCCGTCCGGGTCGAGCTTGACGATGAACCCGTCGTAGAGACCATTGCTCGTCAGCTCGGTCGAGCGGTTGCCGGGGTCGAAGTCAGCAGTCCCGAGGAAGCTGCCGGTTGTGTAGGTGCTACCCGATTCGTCGACGGCGATGTCTCGGCCCCAACTGTCGGACAGTCCACCCATCCCGCGGGCCCACTCGAACCGGCCATCGGCGGCGAGCTTGACCACGAACACATCGGCGCGACCGTTGCTCTTGAGTTCCTCGACACCGGGCCCGGGGTCGAAGTCGACCTTGTCGGCGAACCGTCCGGTTGTGTAGCTGTTGCCCTTTTCATCGACGGTGATCCCGTAGCTCATATCCACATCGGTGTTCCCAATCGAGCGAGCCCAGATGAAGTCACCGTCCTCATCGAGCTTGAGGATGAAGATGTCCTGTCGGCCCTGGCTTGTCAGCTGTGTCGTCCCAGGGCCCGGGTCGAAGTCGACGGTGTTCTTGAAGTGGCCTGCGATGTAGGTGTTGCCAGATCCGTCGACGGCGATCGCACTGGAGTAGGTGCTGGCGGTGGCGATGCCGCGGGCCCAGAGGAACCCGCTGTTGGTATCCATCTTCGTTACGTACAACCCGGTGCTGCTGCCACTGTTGAGTGTTGCCACGCCGGGTCCCGGGTCGAAGTCGACCGTCCCACGGAAGGACCCCGTGGTGTAGGTGTTGCCGGACTCGTCGACGGTGATCGCTGCGACGGTGTCGGCGTCGCCGCCGCCGATGCCGACGGCCCAGCCGGTGGCGGCGGGCGGAGCGACTGGAGCGAGCTCGATGTGGAGGCCATTGATGCCTTCGTTGCCGAATCGGTGCTGGTCGCCGTCGAAGAAGAGGTCGATGGTGCCGGAGGTGGGGTCACCGGTGGTTCCGGAGAAGACGAAGATGTCGTCCAGGTCGCCGCTGAGTCCGCCGGTGTTGAAGTTGCCGAGGGTTGACCCGTAGACGTCGCCGCTGTCGGGATCGATCCATGCCGACGCCACCTCAGTGGTCAACCCAACGTCGGAGCCGTCGAAGAAGGCGGTGAAGGTGCCGGCCGTCGTCTGGCCGGTGGTGCCGTCGAACAGGCCGAGATCCTCGTCTCGTACGGTGAGGTTGCCTCCCCCGGCGGCGGGGATGTTGCCGCTCCCTTCGGTGCTGAGCACATAGTAGGCACCGCTGGTGGTGAGCGCGTCGACGTCTTCTCCGCCGGCGGCCAACCCGACGTCGGATCCGTCAAACAGCAGGGTGAAGGTACCGGCGGTGGCGGGGCCGCTGGTGCCGGTGAAGGTCACGATGTCGGAATCGTCGATGGGACCGACACCGGCGACGTTCGGGGAACCGGCGAAGGTCATCTCGATCACCGTTGCCGTTGGTTCGGAGCTCACGATGTTGAACCCGTTGATGTTGGCTGCGGGCAGTCCGGCTGCGGAACCGTCGAAGAACATGGACCACGTGTCGGTGGGGCCGTCGTAAACCAGGATGTCCCCGTTTGTGAAGGCGATGCCGTCCACGTTGCCGCCGGACGATGACGTGACAAAGACCCGTCCTGGCACCGATGTCATGGCATTTGCCGCTGACGGAACTACTGCCGCCAACAAGGCGGACACCAGTGCCGTGACGAGTGCCGTGGTTGTGGCCATGCGTGGCCCGCGGTTTCCGTTCATTGTCCATCCCCTCCCGGGTTCGTCGTTCGTGGGGTCAGAAGGGCGATCAGAACCGGTGCTACAGAAAACCGGTGTCGTGTGACCGATGTCTACAGCGGGCGCTGCCGGCGTGACACGTTGTGCGATCGGAGCGGTGTGCTGGCCGGGACCTTTGAGCCCTTTGACCCTCCGGCTGTTCGACCCTTCCGCCGGGGTGACCGGGATGATCCGGGTTGGTCTGGGGGTGCCTAGGCAAAAGTGCACGACAACTGGCTTCGTAAAACCTCGTTATTAGACTCCTCGCCACGGGCGCAGGTGCGTATGCGTCCAACAGGTGAGCACGGAGGGGCAGAAGGATGTTGGCCGAGACGTCCGATGTGGAGACCACCGCAACCGCGGTGACGGCGGCGAAGCTTGTTCGCGGCGTCGTTCGGGGAATCGTCGGTGGCCTGACCAGTCAACCGACCACGGTTGATCTGCCGGAGACCTACACCAATCCGGTCGTTGTCACCACGCTCATTCACACCGACGAGCTCCGCAAGTGGCAGCCGACTGCGGTGGTTACCGGCGTCACCGCCACCTCGTTCGATGTGAAGGTTCACGACGTGCGGACCGAGGGTACCTACGACGTCGTGTACGTGGTGATGGAGGCCGGCACGTACGACTTTGGCGACGGCATGAAGTTCGAGGCGCACACCATCGACGGCGTGCGGCCGAACTACGCAAGGGGTCGTGGCGACCCCGGCGTGCGGGTGCCGCTCGGCCAGGCCTACGACCTGCCGGTGGCGGTCGGCCAGGTGATGACCAACAACGGCGGCATCTGGGCCTCGTTCTGGGCGTGCGGCGCCACCTACCGCGACGTCCCCGGTCCTGACGTCTTTGTCGGCCTCTGGGGCGGCCGCCGGAACCGCCCGGAGACGCTCGGGGTGATGATCTTCGAGGGTGGCGTGGTGGCCGGGGAGGACGTGCGAATCGAGGCCGGGTACACGGCAAACGCCGTTCCCTACAAGTTGGCGGCCACCAACACCTACAACCTGCCGTTCGGTGCGCAGACCGACACGGCGGTGCTTGGTCACGCCGGAGCCAGGGTCCGGACCAGGCTGTCGTGGCCGATCTTCTGGGGTGACAACTACGACCAGGTCTTCCCGGACGACTCGGCGGCGATCACGACGGACGGTCGGCCGAACGTGCTGCGGGAGACCTTTGCGGTTGCGTACGTGGCGTTCTCGGACCCATCGGTCGGTGAGCCGCCACCTCCGCCCCCGCCTCCACCTCCTCCTCCGGGCGACATCACCGACAGGCAGGCGTCGCGGTTCCTGATGCAGGCCGGGTTCGGCGGCAACCGGGCGGCGCTGAACGAGGTGCGGACCATCGGGTTCGAGGCGTGGATCGACGCCCAGCGGCTCAAACCCCGCAGCCTCACGCATCCGTACATGTTCGACATCGGCTCGAAGCTCACCCCCCGGACGCTGATCCCCGGCGAGCGGTACTTCATCAACGACCGGAACCGTTTCCCGAAGGCGGTCAACTTCGGGACACCGTGGGCTCGCAACATCGCCTACGAAGAGGATCAGCTCCGTCAGAAGGTGACGTGGGCGCTGAGCCAGATCTTTGTGGTGTCGGAGAGCTCCGGAAACCTGGAGCGGGTGGGGGCCGGCCTTGCCGACTTCTACGACATCCTCTCCGAGCATGCGTTCGGCAGCTACGAGGACCTGTTGGCTGCGGCGTCGCTGCACCCGGTGATGCTGCATTACCTCACCGCGATCAACAACCGGAAGGCCGATCCGATCAACCGGCCCGGTCAGCAGCCGGACGAGAACTACGCCCGCGAGGTCATGCAGCTGTTCAGCATCGGGCTGTGGATGTTGAACAACGACGGCACCCCGCAGACCGACGGCAACGGCGATCGGGTGCCAACCTACGACAATGTCGATATTCAGGAACTGGCCCGGGTGTTCACCGGGATCATGTTGCCGCGGCACAAGCGCCGCAACTGGCCGATCGGTCGGGTCATGAACATCAAGATCGACCTCGGAAGCGAGCACGAGTCCCTCGTCCTGTTCGACGAGGACAGCCATGACACCGGGCCGAAGACACTCTTCCATCTGCATCCGGAGCTTGCGGTCGACCTGCCCACCGGGCTTACTGGTGACGCCGACATCCGCAACGCGATGCGGGAGCTGGCCAACCATCCGAACGTCGGGCCGTTCATGGCGACCCGGCTGATCAACGCCTTGGTCAAGTCGAACCCAACCCCGGCCTACGTCGATCGGGTCGCAGCGGTGTTCAACGACAACGGCCAGGGCGTCCGGGGCGACCTGTTTGCGACGGTGAAGGCGATTCTCACCGACACCGAGGCCCGGGACGGGTCGCCGGACCCGGTGAACCATCCCGACGGGAAGTTCCTGGAGCCGATGGCCCGGATCGCCCGGCTGTTCGCCAGCTTCGGGGTCAAGATGAACACCGAGTCGAACGATCCGCTGTCGATGGCCGACGGCGGAACGCTGGTCGAGTTGCCGAAGGAGCAGTTCACGTTTGCGTTGAGCCGGTTGGTCGGGATCGACATCGGTCAGTTGCCATTGCACAGCCCGACCGTCTTCAACTTCTATCTGCCCGACTATCGGGAGGGGAATGACATCCTGGGGGATCTGATCACTCCGGAGTTCCAGATCTCGACCCCGGCCAGCAGCATCCATTTCGGGAACCGGCTGCAGACGATGATCTTCGACCGCTACACGGCGGACGTGAACTACGACCTGCCGGATCATCATGTCTTCGATTTCTCGGAGCTGGCGGCGTTGGCCGACGACACCGACCGGATGTTGACCGAGGCGGAGGCTCTGGTGGCCGGTGGCGAGTTGAGCCCCGCCACCGAGCAGGTGGCCAGGACGTTGATCGAGGACATGAAACAGAACGGCAAACCGAACTACAGCATCGCCATGGCACTGGTCTACCTGATCTGCATGTCGCCGGACGGCGCGGTGCTGGTGTAACTGGTCGGCTCGGGGACTGGGGATCGGATCGAACCATGACTGCGGACAAGAACCAAGAGGGGTCGGCGGCGGCCGGGCCACTCAGCCGGCGGAAGTTCATCGGCCAGGCCGGAGCGATGGCCCTGGGGGCGACGGCGCTTTCCGGCATGCATCTCAACCTGGATGCGGTCCGGGCTGCGGCGATGGAGAATCCGGACACAACGGGTTACAAGGCGCTGGTGTGCATCCTGCTGTCCGGGGGCAACGACTCGTTCAACATGCTGGTGCCGCACGACGAGCACGCCAGCTATGTCGAAGCCCGGGGCGGGCTTTACACCAGGGGCAACGGTGGTGTTGCGATGCCGCTGGGACAGCTGCTGACCATCGGTGACGGCGAGTTCGCCGTGCATCAGAGCCTTGCCGACATCCCGACGATGTACGACTCGGGCGAGCTGGCATTCCTGGCCAATGCGGGCCCGCTGGTGGCACCGATCATCGACGGCACCACCAGGATTCCGCTGACGGTTTCCAACTCGCCGCGAGGGCTCTTCTCCCATCGGGATCAGATCGACGCCTGGCAGGTCGTCGGCGGGTCCGGCACCGGCGTGCTGGGTCGGGTCGACGACGTCTACGACGCACCTGCCACCAGCGATCTGGCCAGCATCAGCAGCAGCATCTCGGTGGCCGGGACCAACCTGATGCAGCGAGGTGCGAGCAGTAGGCACTACACAATTTCGTTGAGCGGGCCGGTGAAGTTCAACGGCGCCGGGGTCGACCCAACCCGGTCCCGAATTTCCATTCAGGCGGCCATCGGCACCACGCCGGGGTCGTCGACGCCCACGCTCTACAACGGCGGCTACGGCGGGCCGTTCAAGGAGGCGTACGCCCGGCACATGGAGACGGCGGTGGCCAACGCGGACGCGTTTTCCACCGGCTATCAAACGGCGTTCGCCAACTCGGCGATCGACCGGGACTACTTCAACCGCCGGAACACCGCGGCGGCCCAGCTGGAGGCCGTTGTCCGCTCGATCGAGATGCAGCAGGTGTTGGCGCCGATCGATCAGGTGTCTCGTCAGATCTTCTTTGTGCGGTTCGGTGGTTGGGACGATCACGATGCGCTGATCGCCGGTCACGGTCCCCGATTGGCCGCACTGAACGAGGCGATGTTCCAGTTCTCCGAGGGACTCAAGGCCATCGGCCGGTGGAGCGATGTCACCACGTTCACCGCCAGCGACTTCGGTCGGACGCTGCGGTCGAACGGGACCGGCACCGATCACGGTTGGGGCGGGAACCACATGATCATGGGCGGTGCGGTCCAGGGCGGCACCATCTATGGCGAGTACCCGAATGCCGACGATCTGATGCCCAACAGCTTCCTCGATCTGGCCACCGACGGGAACGGGGCGGGGCGTTTGATCCCGACGACGTCGGCCGACGAGTACCTGGCCGAGCTTGCCCTGTGGTTCGGTGTCCCGGCTTCGAGGTTGCTCGAGGTATTGCCGAACCTCGGCGAGTTCTACTCTCCGAGCAGCGCGACGGCACCGATCGGCTTTATGAGCTGAGGCCGAGGTACCGAGAGACGAGTCCGAGGAACATAGACGCCGGTGTATGTTTCTCCAAAGAAGCGCCTCCCACGGCCCCATCAACCGTGCCGACCGGGGAATGGGGACCGCTCCCGGGCTCGGGAGTAGAGTCGCTGATGTGGGAGATGCATCGAGTTGGGCGGGGAGTTCGGCCGCGAGTTCGGCAGGGAGTTCGGCAGGGAACGGCTCCACGGATTGGTATGGCCGGGCCACGGGTCTGACACCGGCCGGGGTGCACTCCAACGCCCGGCTGATCGGAGCCGAAACGGTCTTCGCCGGCGGTGACGGGCCGTGGCTGTTCGATGTGGATGGAAACCGGCACGTCGACTACATGCTCGGACGGGGGCCTGCGGTCCTCGGCCATACGCCGACGGTGGTTACTGACGCCGTTGCCCGGGCAGTGGCCGGGGGCCTCACGCTGGGTCAGGCCACGCCGCTGGAGGTCGAGGCGGCGGAGGCTGCGCTGTCGGTCATACCGTGGGCCGATCGGATTCGGTTCACCAGCAGCGGGACCGAGGCGGTCCAGGCTGCGTTCCGTCTGGCCCGGGCCGCAACCGGACGGTCGCTTATCGTGCAGTTCGAAGGCCAGTATCACGGCTGGGTCGATGGGGTCTCACTGGTCGCCGGCCCGGATCCTCGGTCTGCTCGACCGGCCACCACCGGTCAGTCGCCGGACAGCGCATCCCAGACCGTGCTGCTGCCGTGGAACGATCCAGCGGCGGTAGACGACGCCTTCAGCCGATGGGGCGATCAGATCGCTGCGGTTATCACCGAACCGATCGTCGTGTTCGGCACCCGGTTGCCCGCCTCTGGATTCCTGGCCCACCTCCGTTCGGTGACCGAGGCTCACGGGGCGGTGCTGATCTTCGACGAGGTCGTGACGGGTTTCCGTTTCCAACCCGGCTCGTGTGCGTCCATGGTCGGGGTGACGCCGGACCTCGGGACGTTTGCGAAGGGCATGGGTTCCGGCTGGCCGGTGTCTGCGGTGGCGGGGGTCGAGGCGCTGTTCGACGGCGTGGCCGACGATCGGGTACGGCTCTCGGGAACCTACAACGGCAACGCCGCGGCGATGGCTGCGGTGACGGCGACCGTGGCGGCGACGGCCGACGGCGAGGCGCATCGGGCTCTGACGGCGTGGGGCGACGGGCTTCGGCGGGCATTGGCCGAGGCTGCCGCAGCTCGCGGTGTCGACTTCACCACCGAGGGGTTCGGCCCGGCGTTCTGGTCGGTGTTTGATGGACTCGCCGAGGACGACGCGGCCATCGAGCGAGGCGAGCGGCTCAGTCTGCTCCTGCGAGATGAACGGGTCGTTGCCTACCATCGCACCTGGCTGCCGTCGACTGCCCACGACGACGAGGCTCTGGCCTTCACGGTCGAGGCCTTCGACCGGGCTCTGGCTCGCCTGGTCGGCGGTTGACGGCTCCGGGGCGGGGGTCGGGGACCGATTTTTGAGAAACATATACAGATGTATAGGTTTCTGGGATAACGCCCCTCAACTCCCTGAGTCGTCGGTCAGGGGTTTGGCGCAGCGACGGCTTGGATCTCGGCGACGATCACCTCTCGGGTTGACCGGGTGGTGAGGTCGGGGAGCGGGCCACCGCAGGTGCCGGTGGAGCAGGTGTAGCCGACGGTCCACGTGACGGCGAGGTCGATGCTGTGGGTGTCGGTGGCCGACGAGTATCGGTAGAAGGTGACACAGTTCGAGAGCTGGTTCTCTTCGCCCCGGATCGGGTCGTAGGGGACCATGTCGTCCTCGTCGCAGTCCAGTTCGGCCTCGCCGCCGGACCAGGTGGCCAGTCTCGGAATGGCGGAGGTGGTGACGGAGAAGCCGCCGGGGATGGAGGCGGTTGCGCTGACCGGCGTGTTCCATGCGGCGTTGTCGACCCATAGGTAGGTGGGGACGTGGACGATGAGGGAGATGGCCTCGTCGCCGTCCGGTGAGGTGATCGGGTTGAACGCAACGACCGGTGTGCGGCGGTAGGCGTCGGCGATCATGTCGTCGATGACCCACTGCGGCGGGGGAACCGGGCCGTCTGGGTAGAAGTAGAGACCGTCCAGCGAGCCTGGATTGCAGTCGATGACCCAGTAGTCAACGTCCCAGATGTCGGTGCCGATGTTGGCCGTGACCAGCGGCCCGAATCGGGTGATCGTGTCCCCGGCCAGCACCAGCTCAACAATGCAGTCCGCAAAGATCGACTCCCCGGTCGGGATGTCAGC
>JBCCGJ010000249.1:0-9138 GCA_039029335.1 Actinomycetota bacterium
GATCTGGCGCTTGCTGACATGGGTGGTGACGAGCGGGCCAGAGCCAGGGAGCTTGACCTTGTCCGCTACCAGGTGACCGAACGTGAGGACGCCGAGCTGGAAGACGAGGCCGAGGACGAGGTCCTGGAAGCCCGGGAGGAGTTGCTCGCGAACGCCGTGGCCCACCAGGAGTCCGCCACCGCCGCGCTTGGTTCCTTGATCGGTGATGACGGCGCTCGGGACCAGATGGCAACCGCCCTGGTCGCGCTGGAGCACCGGGGCCCGTTCGAGGACGTGACCGTCCGGCTCCGCAACGTCGTGGCCGAGGTCGATGATCTGGGTGACGCCATCCGGACTATCGGGGACGGGATAGAGAACGACCCGGAGGAGTTGGAGCATGTGCTCGCTCGGCGGCGGATGCTGCGGGAGCTGTGCCGCAAATACGGCGACGATGTCGGTGCGGTCATCGCCGAACGGGACCGGCTCCGGGCCCGGTTGAAGGAACTGGAGGACCACGACGTGCTGGCCGGGGAGCTCGACGGCCGCCGGGCCGCCGCCCTCGGCGCGCTCGACGCCGCCCGGGCCACGGTCCGGGCCGCCAGGGAAGCCGCTGCGCCGGAACTCGCCGCCGCCATCCAGGGCCACCTTCCCGATCTGGCCATGCCGAAGGCCAAGGTGGGGATCTCGGTCGACGGTGCGGATGGGGGAGAGGTCTCCTTCCAACTGGCCGCCAATCCCGGAGCGGACCTGCAACCGCTGTCGAAGGTGGCGTCCGGTGGTGAGCTGGCCCGCACGATGCTTGCGTTGCGCAGCGTGCTGTCGGAGGCACCCCCGATCCTGGTCTTCGACGAGGTGGACGCCGGGATCGGCGGGAAGGCGGGTTTTGCCGTCGGCCGATCGCTCAGCCACCTCGGGGATCGTCACCAGGTGCTGGTCGTGACCCACCTCCCCCAGGTCGCGGCGTTTGCCGATGCGCACCTGGCGGTGGAGAAGCGGCAGGGCGAGGACGACACCGTCTCAAACGTCCGCCTCCTCAACCAGGAGGAGCAGCAGACCGAGATCGCCAGGATGCTCTCCGGTCAGCCTGATTCGACCACCGCTCGGACCCATGCCGCCGAGCTGATCGCCGAGGCCACGAAGTCACGTCCGGCGCGGTAGGTCCGCCCGAAAAAGATCAGCGAAATCTGGGCGCTCAGCCCACACGATTTGTGGCCTGCCGACCCAAATTTTGCGGGGGGTTGGGGCAGGTTCCGCAGGGTTTTGGAAGGTTCGCCCTAGTGCTCGGCGGTGGATGGGCCGACGGCAACGGCCAACTCGGCAAGCAGTTCGTCCGCCCCCTGCTCGAGCAGCGGGCGTCGGTCGGCCAGGATCTGGGCCACCCGATCCGCCTGTTCGGCGTCGAACCGGAGACGGGGTCGTCGGTCCAGGATCCGCTGCAGACGATGGGCCACCGCGGCCGGCTCCCGGTAATCGTCCGGCAGCGGCCAACCCGCGGTGCGCCGGAGGTGCCTGCCCCAGTCCGGCCGATGTTCGGCGTCGACCAGGTCGGCAAGACCGAACTCGGGTCGGTTCACCGCGGCCATCGCCTCGCCGGTCGTCCCGCCGAGGTTGTCGGTGCCCGACGCCAGCAGGTAGCCGTCGAGGAGCAGCTCAACTCCGACGTGACCACACGCCCGGGCCGCGCCCCTCGGCAGACCGGCGTCAAGCAGGTTGCCGGTGACGGCGGCGCTGTGATCCCGAAACCAGGGGTGGCCGTGGAACGCATCGTCGGTCCGGTGATGCAGCGCCACCCCGGCCTGTACATCCGGATCGGTCGGGCGGTTGGTGAGCCGGAACCGCCCCATGGCCGCGATGTCGGGAAGTGCGGCGCCGATCAAAAAACCCAACCGGTCGCGGTCGCCACCCTGGTCGATGGCCACCCGGACGTGTCCGACGAAGTTCACGATGTCAGTGCGCTGTACACCAGCGCTTTGAGTTCCTGGCGGATCGGGTACGCCGCGGAGGGCATCAGCTGGGTCAGTCCGATGACCGTCAACTCTTCGGCCGGATCGATCCAGAAGAGGGTCGACGCCGCGCCACCCCACGCGTACTCGCCGGCCGAGCAGACGACCTGGGTCGCTGCAGGGTCGACCACCACCGAGAATCCGAGGCCGAACCCGATCCCGCCGTACTTCGTCTCGCTGAAGACCGGCTGACCCATGCTGGCCAGGTCCTGCCCGCCGGGTAGATGGTTGGTTGTTGCGTAGGAAACGGTCTTGCGGCCCAGTATTCGGGCGCCGTCCAGTTCGCCGCCTCGCAGCAGCATCTGGGTGAACCGGTGGTAGTCCCCGATCGTCGACACCAACCCACCGCCGCCGGACAGGAACTCCGGCTTCGACCGGAATGCGCTGTCTGGTCCGCCGTCGTCGATCATGACCATGGCGTCGCCCGCCGCTCCCTCCGGCAGCGGGAAGGGGGACAGGGACGGCACGGCATAGTTGGCGGCCAACCGGTCGGCCCGGTTGTCATCCACCCAGAAACCGGTGTCGGTCATGCCGAGCGGTTGGAAGATCCGGTCGGTCAGGAACTGGTCGAACGGCTGACCGCTGATCACCTCGATCAGGCGCCCGATCACGTCGGTGGCGACGCTGTAGGACCACTCGGTGCCGGGGGAGAACAGCAGCGGCTGCTGGGCCAGCAGCTCGACGTAGGACTCCAGCTTGTGGCCGCGGTCCACGCCGGCCCGGCGGTAGAGCCCGTCGACGGGATGCCGCCCCATCCACGCGTAGGTCAAGCCGGACGTGTGGGTGAGCAGGTCGTGGATTGTCATCTCCCGCTCCGGGAACCCGGTGCTGTAGTTCGCCGCGGTGCCGTCGACGAAGACCCGGAGGTCGGCGAAGGACGGGATGAACGTGCTGACCGGCTCGTCCAGCTTGAACCGACCCTCTTCGTACAGGCTGAGCAGCGCAACCGATGTGACCGGTTTGCTCATCGAGTAGATCCTGACCAGCGTGTCCTCGGCCATCGGTCTGCCGGCATCGACGTTGGCGTTGCCCTGAAAGGACAGCTTGGCGATCTCACCGCCTCGGCTGACAAGCAGTGAGAAGCCGGGGAACCGGCCCGGTGTCAGGTACCGCTCGTTTATGAAGGTTTCGATGCGGTCCAGGCGGGACGGGTCGAGGCCCAGCTCGCCCGGGTCGGAAACGGAAAGTTCTGAGGGCATTGGCCAATAGTGCCAGCACCGAGATGGTTCGCGACAGTCCGGCCCGCCCTGGCGGCGGAACGCCGACTGGTCCGGTGGCCGTGAGGCGTCAGCGGCAGCCGACGACGACCCGGCCCTTGACCTTGCCGGCCAGGATCTCCGAGGCCAGCCCGGGCACGTCAGCAAGCGGCACCTCGGTGGTGAGGGCCGCCAGCTTGTCGTGGTCGACGATGTCGGCGATGCGATTCCACACGGTCGCTCGATGGTCTGCCGGACACATGACCGAGTCGATGCCGAGCAGGCTGACCCCCCGAAGGAGGAACGGGATGACGGTGGTGGCGAGGCCGTTCCCCCCGGACAGGCCGCAGGCGGCGACGCTACCCCCGTAGCGAACCTCGGTCAGCACGTGAGCCAGCGTGTCCCCGCCGACCGCGTCGACACACCCGGCCCAGCGCTCGGCCAGTAGCGGCCTGCTGGGGTTCTCCGCCAGTTCGTTCCGGTCGATGACGTCCGCCGCGCCGAGCGCGACCAGGTCATCCCGGTTCTCCAGCCGACCGGTCGACGCGACGACGTGGTGGCCGAGCAACCCGCCCCACAGCACCGCGGAACCGCCGACGCCGCCCGATGCGCCGGTCACCAGCAGCGGGTTGTCCTCACCGGCGACAAGGCCGTTGCCCTCGAGCGCCACGATGGCCTGCATGGCGGTGAAACCGGCGGTGCCGACCGCCATCGCCTCTTGCGTGCTGATCGCCTCGGGGATCTTCACCAACCAGTCCGCGTTAACCCGGGCCCGCTGGGCGTAGCCGCCCCAGTGGGTCTCACCGACCCGCCAGCCGGTCAACGCCACCCGGTCACCCGGGTTGTAGCGGGCATCTTCGGACGATTCGACGGTCCCGGCCAGGTCGATCCCCGGCACGTGGGGATAGTCCCTGACCAGCCGGCCGATGCCGTTCAGGATCATGCCATCCTTGTAGTTCAGTGACGAGTATTCAACCGCAATCGTCACGTTGCCCTCTGGAAGTTGTTCGTTGTTCAGCTCGGTGATCCGAGAGGCGACGCCGTCCTCGGACTCCTCCAGCAGCAGCGCAGTGAAGCTTGTTGTCATGTCCATGGCCTCGCACGGTAGGCGGGAACCGACGGTCGATTCCAGCCTGTGGCCCGACCGGGCCGTGACCAACCCGAATTGGTGGTTGCCGTCGACGTTTTGTCCGACGTCACAGACGATCAGCCACACCGGGGCCGCGGCCGCGCTAAGTTGGATGGAGCCGAGATGGCTGCACGTGCGATCCGGGACTGGGGATCTTCGCAGGTGTGTTCCCGGGGCAGGGGACCGCAGGCGGAGTACCGGTGTTCCAGGAGCTGGGTCGAGCGAAGCTAGGCACTAGGAGCGTGCATTGACCAAGCATATTTTCGTGACCGGCGGCGTTGTGAGTTCATTGGGCAAAGGACTCACCGCCTCCTCTTTGGGCCGCCTGCTGAAATCCCGGGGACTCAAGGTCACCATGCAGAAGCTCGACCCCTACCTCAACGTGGACCCCGGGACCATGAACCCGTTTGAACACGGTGAGGTGTACGTCACGGACGACGGGGGAGAGGCGGACCTCGATCTCGGCCACTACGAGCGCTTCATCGACGAGAGCCTGTCCCAGGCCAGCAACGCCACAACCGGTTCGATCTATTCGTCCGTCATCGCCGCCGAGCGTCGGGGCGACTACCTGGGCAAGACGGTGCAGGTCATCCCGCACATCACCGACGAGATCAAACGTCGGATCTCCATGCTGGCCAAGGACGACGTTGATGTGGTCATCACCGAGGTCGGTGGCACCGTCGGTGACATCGAGATCCTGCCGTTCCTGGAAGCCATCCGCCAGTTCCGGCTTGACGTGGGACGGCAGAACGTCTGCTACGTCCACGTGACGCTTGTGCCGTTCATCGGCCCGGCGGGTGAGCTGAAGACCAAGCCGACCCAGCACTCCGTCACCGAATTGCGCAGCCGGGGGGTCCAGCCCGACGTCATCGTCTGCCGGTCCGACCGCAGAATCTCCGACGGTCTGCGGCGCAAGATCTCCGACCTGTGCGACGTGCCGTCCGAGGGTGTCATCAACGCGCCGGACGCATCCAGCCTGTACGAGATTCCGCTTGTCATGCATGAGGCCGGCCTGGATGACTACGTCTGCGAGCTGCTGGGCATCCCGGCCGTCGAGCCGGATCTGACCAACTGGCAGGACCTGGTCAGCCGGGTCGAGCAGGCCTGGAAACCGCTGAAGATCGGCATCGTCGGCAAGTACGTCAGCCTGCAGGACGCATACCTGTCGGTGGCGGAGTCTTTGCGCCATGCGGCGTTCAGGCACGAGGTCGATCTTGAGATCGAGTGGATCATGTCGGACCACGTCGAGGGTCTGATGGTGGAGGAGATGCTGGCCGGACTGGACGGCATCGTCCTGCCGGGTGGTTTCGGCGAACGGGGGGTGGAGGGCAAGATCGAAGCGGCCAGCTACGCCCGTGAGTCCAAAACCCCGTGTCTCGGGCTCTGCCTTGGCATGCAGGTGATGACGATCGAATACGCCAGGAACGTCCTTGGCCTGTCCGGGGCCAACTCCAGTGAGTTCGACACCCAGGACACCACTAGCCCACACCCGGTCATCGACCTGATGGACACCCAGAAGAGCGTCACCGACAAGGGCGGCACGATGCGCCTCGGGGCGTACGTGGCGGTCCTCGATGAGGGCTCCCAGGTGGCCGAGATCTACGGCGAGACCGTTGTCAGCGAGCGGCATCGCCACCGCTACGAGTTCAACCCCGGCTACCGGACCCGGTTCGAGGAGGCGGGTTTCCGTTGCTCCGGCACGTCGCCGGACGGGCTGCTTGTTGAGTTCATCGAACTCCCGGACCACCCGTTCTGGGTCGGCACGCAGGCCCACCCGGAGCTCAAGAGCCGACCCAACCGGCCTGCGCCGCTTTTTGATGCGTTCATCGGCGCCTCGCTGGCCAGGGCAGAAGCCGCCGATCCCGCCCGGTATCGGGCCGCTGCGGCGAACGGGATGACCAACGGCACCGCCGAGGGCGAACCGGCGGATCAGGCCGACGAGATCGCAGTGATGCCGGCCCGGGCGGTCAGTCCCGGCGTCGACAGCCAGGACCGATGAACCCGTCCGGCGCCGCCGAGCCGGTCACCGAAACCGAAAAGGGTCGGATCCCGACCGAGAACTTCTCCGTCGTTGATCAGACCGTCATCCACCGTGGCGCAGTGGTGACCTTCTTCGAAGCCGAGATCGAGGACGCGGACGGCGCCCGGTTCAACCGTGACCTCGTGCGACATCCGGGCGCGGTCGCCGTTGTCGCCCTCGACGGTGACGATGTGCTCCTGGTGCAGCAGTATCGGGCCGCGCTGGACGCCGAGCTGATCGAAATCCCCGCCGGGAAGCGCGACGTCGCAGGCGAGCCGCCGATCGAGACCGCCCACCGGGAGTTGGAGGAGGAGGTCGGGATGCGGGCCGGTTCGATGGAGCCGTTGATCAACGTGCATCACTCGCCGGGATTCTGCGATGAGTACGGTCACATCTTCCTCGCCACCGACCTTGTTGCAGTGCCGGAACGCCGGGAGGGACCGGAGGAACAGGTCATGACGATCCATCGGACCCCCTTGGGCGAGGCGGTCGAGATGTGCCTCGACGGACGCATCACCGACGCCAAGACCATCGCCGCACTGCTGGCCGCTGCCCACCGGCGACGTACCGGATAGGTCGGTTCGTGGGCGGACTGTGGCACCTGACGAAGCGATTCTTCGGGGCGATCCGCCCCGGTCCGCCCGGCCAGGATGACGAGCGGTGGGCCAGATCCCACCTGCTGCCCGGCGAGGTCGAGATCTGGACCCGGATGAACAACCCCGACAGGCGGCACGCTGTTGGTGTCGCCCGGTCGGTGGTGGCCGATCCACGCCTCGCCGTTCCGCCGGGTGAACAGATCGACCGTGAGGTGGTCGCCGCTGCGCTGCTCCATGATTCCGGCAAGATCCTGTGCCGATTTCGGACGCCGTCACGGGTCTTGGCCACGGTGGTCTGGGCCGTTGCCCCGGACGAGACGGCCGACCGGTGGCTGGCCGAACGATCCCGGGGGTATCGGTTCCGCCTGGCCCAGTATCGCAAACACCCCCGGCTGGGCTCGGAGCTTTTGCAGGCCGCCGGCGCAGCCCCGCTGACCAGCCGTTGGGCCGCCGAGCATCACCTGCCCGAAGCGTGGTGGACGGTGCCGGTCCCGGTTGGTCAGGTGCTGCGGGACAGCGACGACGACTGAGCCGGTTCGCCGACTGAACGCCCAAAGTGGTTTCGAATCACATAGAGTGAGCTGCGCCGGAACGTCGCTAATATCTCAGCCGGGTTGCCACTTTGTGAACGCCCGTGGTTGCCCACCTGAACGCAAGGCGAGTTGCTAAGGTAAGCGATTGGCCCGAACCCGGGTCGTACGTAAGACCGGTCCGTCGTGGGCCGCAACAATATCCAACAGGGGAGATTCTGGTATGGGTAGAAGCAAACTAGCGAGGCTACTGGCCTTGCTCATGGCACTGAGTTTGATCGCGGCGGCGTGCGGCAGCGATGACGATGGAGATGCGGGTACCGAAGCCGGTTCCGATTCTGCATCTGCGTCGGATTCCGCGTCTGCATCCGCGTCCGCGTCGGAGCCTGCTGAAGAAGACGCCATGGAAGACGAAGAAGACGCCATGGAAGATGAAGAAGACGCCATGGAGGAAGAAGACGCCATGGCCGAAGGTGATGGCGTGCTGACCATCGGCACCATCTTCCCGGTCACCGGTGACCTGGCCTTCCTCGGCCCGGCCGAGGTCTGGGGTGCGGAGCTGGCCATCGAGGACATCAATGCGGCGGGCGGCGTGCTCGGTGGAGAGGTGGTTCTTGAGCAGGGTGACTCCGGTGACACCACCACCGACATCGCCAACACCGAGGTCGACCGTCTGCTGGCCCTCGGAGCCGACGCCATCATGGGCGCCGCCTCCTCGGCTGTTTCGAAGACCGTTATCGACAAGATCACCGGCGCTGGGGTCATCCAGTTCTCGCCGGCGAACACGTCCCCGGACTTCACCACCTATGACGACAATGGCCTGTACTTCCGTACCGCGCCGTCCGACCTCCTCCAGGGTCGTGTGCTGGCAAACGCCGTCCTCGACCAGGGCAACGAGACCGTGTCGGTTCTCTTCCGTCAGGAGTCCTACGGTCAGGGTCTTGCCGATGCGTTCCGTGAGAACTTCGAAGGCTCCGGCGGTGTCATCGATGAGTTCCTGCCCTACGCCATTGACGTGGAGAGCTTCGACGCCGAGGTTGACACCATCGTCAGCGCCGGCAGCGATGCGGTTGTGGTGATCGGCTTCGCCGAGTCGGCGAACATCCTGACCACCATGCACGAGCGGGGTGTTGGCCCGACCAGCGCCACCAACGTGTGGGGTGTTGACGGCAACCTCGGTATTGAAGGTGAAATGGCCGATCCGACCATCCTCGAGACCATGCGCTTCACCGTGCCGTCGGTCGATGAGGGTGAGATCACCGACTTCATCAACCGTCTGCAGGGCGCCATGCCTCCGGACTCGATCGCCGCTTACGGCGCCGAGACCTATGACTCGGTTGTCATCGTCGCCCTGGCCGCCGAGCTGGCCGGCAGCGACGACGGTAAGGCAATCGCCGCCGAGATCAACGGCGTGACCGGTGGTGGCGAGAAGTGCACCACCTTCGCCGATTGCAAGGCCATCATCGAAGGCGGGGGCGACCCCGACTACGACGGCCTCGGTGGTCCGTACGAGTTCGTTGAGGCCGGCGAGCCGGCCGCAGCGTCCTTCCGGATCGAGACCTACGGCGACAACGGTCGGGACGAGAGCCTGGACGAGTACGTCTTCGCTTCCTGATCAGGTTGACCTAGCCGAATAGGCGTTTGACGGGCCCCGGTCTTCGGACCGGGGCCCGTCGCCGTTTTGC
>JBCCGJ010000250.1:0-9123 GCA_039029335.1 Actinomycetota bacterium
GTCAGGTCGACCACATCCGGGGCGGCCGGTGCCGAGGTTGACCGGGGCAGCAGCTGGTCGACGGGGACGCTGTAGTACTGCGCGAGGCGTTCGAGGCGGGGAACCGAAATGGCCCGCTCCCCCCGCTCATAGGCGCCCAGCACCGACGCTTTGAACTCCTGACCGGAGTTGGCTTCCACGTCCTGCAGGGAGAGACGCTTCTGGCGGCGAATAGCCCGCAGGCGTTCCCCCACCCGGCGGCCGTATGCCGAACCTGCGTCGTCTTCGTCCTGGAATTCACCCATGCGTTCACCCATGCTGTTCGCCGGATTTCTCCGGGCAGTCGTTGGCCCTGGTGGTAACGGTAACCGCCACTCAGAGCAACATCAACCACGCCGAGCGTTCACGGCCAACACGGCGGCCGTGATGGCGGCCGTCTCGGTCCGCAGGATCCGGCCGGGCAGCCCGACGATCTCCCGACCGGCGAGTTCCTCGGGCGAAAACCCGCCCTCCGGGCCGATGGCGATCCGTGACACTGGACCGACCAGCGGCTCGCCGGCCGGATCGGCCAGCACCACCCGGCCCGGCTCCTCAGCCTTGAGGAACTCGGCAAGCGCACAGAGCGGTCCGACGGTCGGCGGTCGCAGGTTGCGCGACTGCATGGCCGATTCCCGGACGATTTTCCGGTGTCGGATCAGGTTCTTGTCCGCCCGTCCTTCGTCCCACCGGACAACCGTCCGCTCGGTCAGCAGGGGCACGATCCGATCGACACCGAGCTCGGTCAGCTTCTGGACGATCAGATCGGAACGGTCGCCCTTCACCGGGGCGAACCCGACGGTGAGGTGACCGGCCGGTTCAGCCTCGGTGATGACGGCGCCATCCGGCTGGATGTCAGGCCCGAACCGGGCGGGACGCCACCGACCGGCACCGTCGGCAACCGCGATCGGATCGCCGGAGCGGAGCCGGAGGGCCCGCTCGAGGTGGTTGCGGTCCCCGTCGGTGAGTTGCGGTACGTCCAGGTCGTCGACGAACACCATCGGCCGGTCGCGAAGGGCCCGGTGGCCGCTGCGGGGTTCGGGGCCCATGGACGACAAGCGGGGACGGTTGGGGCGACCGCTACTGGAACTTCGACCGGAACCGGCCGAGGATGCCGTCCTCGCCGGGGTCCTTGACGTCTTCGCCCCGCTCCTTGGCCAGCAGCCGAAGCAGCTCGTCCTGTTCGGGGGTGAGGTCCGTCGGTGTGTCGACCACCAGGGTCAGGACCAGGTCTCCCCTGCCTCGGCCCCGGAGCCTCGGAACACCCTTGTCCCGGTAGCGGAACTGGCGCCCGGTCTGCGATCCCTGCGGGACGTCGACTTCGATATCGCCGTCGAGGGTCGGGAATTCGACGGTGGCGCCGAGGCCCGCCTGGGTGACCGGGACGTGGATCTCGGCGAGGAGCTGGTCGCCGTCCCTGATGAAGGACTGGTGCGGCTGGACCTGGACCTGGACGTACAGGTCACCGGCGCCGCCACCCCGTCGGCCAACGGCACCCCGTCCGCTGAGCCGGAGGGTGGACCCGTGGTCAACCCCCGGCGGGACCTCCACGGAGTAGGTCTGCTCCTCGACCCTGCGTCCTTCACCGGAGCAGTCCTCACAGGGCGTGTCGATGGTGACACCTTCGCCGGCGCATCGGGCGCAGGCGGTTGTGGTCACCATCTGGCCCAGGATGGACTGGCGGACCTGGCGAACCTGGCCGCTGCCGCCACACTGCTCGCACCGGATCACCTGGGATCCCGGGGCGGCACCGGTGGCCTCGCAGGTGTCGCAGGCGACGGCGGTCCGGACGGTCACGTCCTTTGCAACACCGCGGACCACGTCCTCCAGCGTCAGCTGGGCCACCACCTCAAGGTCCGCACCGCGCTGCGGGCCTGCTTCGGACCGGCCGCCGGTGTTGAAGAACGCATCGAAAAGATCACCGAGGCCACCACCGCCGAACGGATCACCGCCGCCGCGGGCGCCGGACGAGCCGAACCGGTCGTAGCGGGCGCGCTTCTCCGGGTCACCGAGTGCCTCGTACGCCTCGGCGACCTGCTTGAAGCGGGCTTCGGCATCCGGATCATCGGGATTCGCATCCGGATGGAGCTCCCTGGCCAGCTTCCGGTAGGCCCGCTTGATCTCGTCCTGGCTTGCGGAGCGGTCGACCCCGAGAAGCTGGTAGTAGTCCAACGCCTATCCCTCGCTCAAACGATTCCCAAGCTGGTTGCTGACGACCGCAACAGCGGACATCGCCTGGGGGTAGTTCATTCTTGTCGGGCCGAGCACGGCAATCGAACCGGCGTGCTCCCCGTCGATCTCGTAGGGCGAGACCACCACGCTGCATTCCGACAGCGGGGCCACGCCGGTCTCGGTCCCGATGGCCACCGTCAACCCCCGCTCGACCACATCGGCGAGCAGGCTGACAACCACCAGCTGCTGCTCCAGGATGGTCAGGACCTGACCGACCGAGTCCACCGCCTCGAACGCGTTCGCCACCTTTGAGGCGCCGTCGACGTAGACCCGCTCACCGTCATCGGTGGCGGTGGTCAGCCCGACGTAGAACTGTTCGGCCAGAGCATCGACGCTCGAGCGGCCGGTCTTCGGCAGCTGCAGCGCACCGCCGAGGGCCCGGAACTCCAGCGACTCCCGCAGGACCGCCGTGGCGCCGTCGATGTCCGACTGGTTGATGTCCGTGTCGAAATCGAGGCTGTTCTTGACCACCTGGCCGTTTGACAGGACCACCACCAGCATCACGGTTCGTTCCGCAAGGGACACCAGCTGAACGGAACGGATGGTTGCGGCCTCGTCGGTCTCGTCGACGACGACGGCCGCATAGTCGGTGAGGTTGGCCAGCAGGGTCGCGGTCTCCCGCATGACCTCTTCGATCTCCCCCCGCATCTGACCGAAGAACGCAGAGACCTGCCGACGTTCGCTGATCGGCAATTTGGCCGCATCCAGGCCGTCGACGAAGTGCCGGTACCCCTTCTGGGTTGGGACCCGGCCGGCCGAGGTATGGGGCTGACGCAGGAACCCGGCGTTCTCCAGGGCCACCATGTCGTTGCGGACGGTTGCCGCGGAAACCTTGACGTCGGCCGCGGCAACCACGGCGGAGGACCCGACGGGTTGTGCCGTCTCGGTGTACTCCTCTATCACCGCCCGCAGGATCGCGGCCTTGCGTTCGTCAAGCGTCATCTCGGTATCCATCGGCCTGCCGGACATTCTAGCGAGGGTTGGATTCAAGCCCAGTTTCGCTCGGACGAGGTCGTCGGGTGGGAACCCGACCGGACAGATTCCCGGCGATGCGCTCACGCCCAGGTTCGCTTGAGCCGCTCGTAGCGGGCCAGCGACTCCTTCCGCTCGTCGTCGTGGTCGACGATCGGCAGCGGATAGGTGGCCGGGGCACCGGTCTTTTCGGTCCATGGATCGTGAACGGATCGGTCCGGCAGATGGGCGATCTCGGGTATCCAGCGCCTGACGTAGGCCCCGTCTGGGTCGAACTTCTTGCCCTGGCTGACCGGGTTGAAGATCCGAAAGTACGGTGATGCGTCGGTCCCGGTGCCGGCCACCCACTGCCATCCATGATTGTTGGAGGCGAGATCTCCGTCGACCAGCTGGTCCATGAAATGCCGGGCCCCGCGACGCCAGTCGATGTGCAGGTCCTTCACCAGGAAGCTGGCGACGATCATCCTGACCCGGTTGTGCATCCATCCCTCGGCCAGGAGTTGCCGCATGCCGGCGTCGACGATGGGATAACCGGTCTGTCCGTCGGCCCAGGCTCGGAACAACTCGTCGGTCTCCGGCCCGTCGTCGACCTCCATCCCGGCCATCTTCGCCACATACGCCGCCCTGGCGGAGTCCGGCCGGTTGTAAAGCACCTCGGCGTAGAACTCACGCCAGCAGATCTCGCTCCGAAACGTCTCCTCCCCCGCCGACGCCCCAAGACGGTCGAGGATCTGCCGAGGATGCAGGAGCCCCCACTTGAGGTACGGCGAGAGCCGCGACGTCCCGTTCACCGCCGGCAGGTCCCGGTCCGTGCCGTACGTGCCGACCGCGTGGGAAAGGAACCGGTTGAGGACGTCGGCCGCTGCAGCCTCCGTGGCCTCCGGGAGTTGGATGTCAACGGTTGGGGCGGCAAGGGCCTCCCACCGACCCAGGGGCACCCAGTCAGGGGCAGGCGCCGCGACCGGCGGGTCCCAGCCGTGCTCCTTCCACGACCGGAAGAACGGGGTGAACACCCGGTAGGAGGTACCACCGCCGGTGAAAACCGACCCGGGACGGACGGCGTAGGGGCTGTCGATCAGAACGAGCTCGCGACCTACGTCGGCCAGCGCATCGGCCACGGCGGCGTCACGATCCCGACCGTACGGGCCAAAGTCATCGGCTGCGACCACCGCGTCTGCGCCGACCTCGGCCGCCACCGCGGGGATGACATGCGCCGGATCACCGGCCACGACGGCCAGCGCGCCGTTGGTTGTGGACCGCAACCCCTCCAGGGCGGCCACCAGAAAGGCCCGACGGTTGTCTCCCGACGGTCGCCACAGAGCCTGGTCAAGGACAAAAACCGGCACCACCGGTCCGGCGTCCGCCGCAGCCGACAGGGCCGGATTGTCCGTCAGACGGAGATCGCGACGAAACCAGAAGACGGTGGGGGGTGCCATCGGTCAGACCGTAGCGGGCGCCGCTGCTGCGAGGTCGAACCCCGGGTCGGGTCAGTCATCAAGACGCAGCGCGCGGATGAACGTGTCCGGCGGGATGTCCACCCGACCGAGACTCTTCATCTTCCGCTTGCCTTCCTTCTGCTTCTTCAGCAGTTTGTTCTTCCTGGTGACATCGCCGCCGTAGAGCTTCTCGGTCACGTCCTTGCGGAACGCCCGCACCGTCTCCCTGGCGATGATCCGACCGCCGATGGCGGCCTGGATGGGGACCTCGAACTGCTGACGGGGAATGATCTCCTTCAGCTTCTCGGCGGTACGGCGGCCGTAGTCGTAGGAGTTGTCACGGTGGACGATGGTGGAGAAGGCGTCGACCTGTTCCCCGTTGAACAGAATGTCCACCCGAACAAGGTCCCCCTTCTCGTACCCGGTCTGTTCGTAGTCCAGGCTGGCGTAACCCTGGCTCCGGCTCTTGAGCTGGTCGAAGAAGTCGATCACCACTTCGGCCAGGGGGAGCCGGTAGACCAACTCCATGCGCTCCGGCGACAGGTATTCCATCTTCTCCAGCTGGCCCCGCCGGGACTGGCAGAGCTCCATGAGCGTGCCGGTGTAGTCGGACGGGGTGATCATCGAGGCTTTGAGGTACGGCTCCTCGATTGACTGGAGGTCCCCGGAGGGCGGCATCGCGGACGGGTTGTCGATGATGACCTCGTCGCCGTTGTTCATCGTCAGCCGGTACTCGACCGACGGGCTGGTGGCGATCAGGTTGAGGTCGAACTCCCGCTGGAGCCGTTCCCGAACGATTTCCATGTGCAGCAGCCCCAGGAAGCCGCACCGGAACCCGAACCCGAGCGCGGTTGAGGTCTCCGGCTCGAAGGTGAAGCTGCCGTCGTCCAGCCGGAGCTTGTCCAGCGCGTCGCGGAAGTCCTCGTAGTCGTCCCCGTCCACCGGGTACAGGCCGCAGAAGACCATGGGCTGTGGTTCCCGGTACCCGTCGAGCGGCTCGTCGGCCGGGTCGGCGGCGGTGGTGATGGTCTCACCGGACCGGGCCTCCCTGACGTCCTTGATGCCGGCGATCAGGTAACCGACCTCGCCGGGGCCGAGCGAGTCGACCGGCGTGTTGTCCGGGGTCCGGACACCGATCTCGTCCGCGTCGTGGACCGCCCCGGCCTGCATGAACCGAAGCTTGTCCCGGGCGTTCAGCCGGCCGTTCATGACCCGAACGCTGGAGATGACACCCCGATAGTTGTCGAAGTGGCTGTCGAAAATGAGTGCCTGGAGGGGCTTGTCCTCCTCCCCCTCCGGGGGTGGGATGCGCTCGATGATGGCGTCCAGGAGATCCTCGACCCCCATGCCGGTCTTGGCCGAGATCCGCAGGACCTCCTCGGCCGGCGTGCCGAGAACCTGTTCCATTTCCGCGGCGTGGAGGTCCGGGTCGGCGGCGGGGAGGTCGAGCTTGTTCAGGACCGGCACGATCTCCAAGTCGTTCTCCAGGGCCAGGTAAGTGTTGGCCAGGGTCTGGGCTTCGATGCCCTGCGCCGCGTCGACCACCAGGATGACGCCCTCGCAGGCGGCCAAGGACCGGGACACCTCGTATCCGAAGTCCACGTGGCCAGGGGTGTCGATCAGGTTGATGACGTGGCCCTTCCACTCGAGCTTGACGCTCTGGAGTTTGATGGTGATCCCCCGTTCCCGCTCGAGGTCCATCGTGTCCAGGTACTGCTCCCGCATCGCCCGCTCCTCGACCGCGCCGCAGATCTCCAGCAGCCGATCCGCGAGGGTGGACTTGCCGTGGTCGATGTGGGCGATGATGGCGATGTTGCGGATCTTGTCCGGATTGACGGAGGTGCGGGTCTTTTGTGCCATGGGACTCGTCATCAACGCTAGATTCCCGGGCGACCGAACCGGTCATTTGGCGGTACTTTTTCGCACCGCCCGGGCAACCGACACGTGCACGTCGAGACCGCTGGCGTCCGCCGAGGCGAAATTCACCCCATTCGGTCCGTTCTGGCGGTTGGGGGCCGTCGGAAGCGGGCTATCCTCTAGAGGTCCCATTTACACGAGGGTTTAATCCGTGGCGAACATCAAGAGTCAGATCAAGCGAAACCGACAGAACGAGAAGCGTCGCCTTCGCAACCGCGCCGTTCGCTCGGAGCTCCGTACCCGGGAGAAGGCGGCCATTGCCGCAGCCGGCACCGATGGTGAGGCGGAGGCCCTCCGCCAGACGATCAAGCGCATCGACAAGGCCGCATCGGCCGGGGTGATTCACAAGAACACCGCCGCCCGCAAGAAGAGCCGCCTCAGCGCCCGCATCAAGGCGCTCTCGGAGAGCGCCTGACGCGCCGGGTCCAACCGGACCGATCAACGACCGGATCGACCAACGACCAGATCGACCTACGACAAGGTCGACCAGAGAACCGTCAGGGCCGTCGGAACACCGGCGGCTCTTTCGCGTTTCCTCCCGGCCGGAAGTTGATCAGCGGCTCATCCTTGCCAGGCGGGCCACCAGGACGGTCATCACCGTGTCGGACGGGAGCGCGGTGTTCCCCCGCAGATCGAGGTCGGCCGCGGCCAGCAGCCGCACCGCCTGTGCGGTCCTGGCCCGGCCGAGCCGCTTGCTCAGCGACAGCGCCTTCTTGGCCGGGAACAGCTTGTTTCCAAGACCGAGCACGTCCGCCGCACTGCGGTCGTCCGTGGCGTTGGCCCCATCAAGCCGCAGGGCTCGCTGATAGTGGGTGTGGAGGGTTGCCAGGGTCTGGAGCGGGTGCCAGCCACCACCGACGGTGATCCGGTCCAGTTTCTCGAGGGCAAGACCGATGTCGCCGCTGTCGATGGCGTCCGTCAGCTCCCACGGCGGGACACCGGACGCCTCGCCGAGGAACGGGGACACATCATCCGCCGACAGCTTGGTGTCGGGGCCGAACGTGCTGGTCAGCGTGTCCAGCACCGCCTGGAGCCGGCCGACGTCGTCGCCGATGCGGTCGACAATAAGCCGGCGGGCGCCGTTGTCGAACCGCACTGCGGCGGTGGCCAGCCGGTCCTCCACAAAGCTCTTCCTGCCCCGCTGGGACGGGACAACGTCAACGATCTCCGCCCCGGCCGACTTCAGCGCCTCGCCGAGCGGTTTCGGCACCGATGGCATGCGGTTGGTGGTTGACGCCTTCTCCCAGATCAGCACCAGGTCTGCGGTGTCCGGCGGGGTGGCCAGCAGCTCGACAAGCGGCAGCACCGCCGCGGCGGTCGAAAAGAGCGTGAGGTGACGGCCGACAACCACCCGGCGGTCGGTGAGGAACGGCATGGTCTGGGCCGCGGTGATCAGTGGGGCGAGGCTCAGCTCGGCTCCGTCGCTGAACGTCTCCTCGGTGACCTCCTCGACCATGAGGCCGCGATCACCGTCGCCAACCAGATCCTTCACGGCCGCCTGAAGCGCCTGGGCCATGAGGGTCTCGTCGTCGCCCTTGAGGAACAGGACAGCCATCGCGGCGGCCGACCCTACGCCCTGGCCCGCACGGCCAGGATCTCCGCCATCATGTCGGCCATCCGCCGACCGGCCTGGACGTCGTGGGCACGGATCACCCGGCATCCCTTGGTGATGCCGATCGCATGGGCCGCCGTTGTACCTGAGGCGATGTCACTGCGGTCGGTTTCCAGCAACTCGAAGAGGAATCGTTTGTTCGAGGCCGAAAGCAGGATGGGGTAACCCAGCTTCCGCAGGTCGTCGGAGTGGTGAAGCAGCTCGAGCGACATACGAGGGGTCTTACCCAGGTCCAGCCCGGCGTCCACGATGATCCGCTCCCGCGGGATGCCCGCGGCGACCGCCTGGGCCGCCCGGTCGGCCAGAAACTCCCGGACGTCAACGACAAGATCGTCATAGACGGGGTCGGGATCCGGTACCCGAGGGGCCAGCCGGATGTGGGTGGCGATGACCGACGCACCGGCGGCGGCCGCCACCGGCAGATAGTCCGGGTCGGCGAAGCCGCTGATGTCGTTGCCGACCTCGGCCCCCCGTTCAAGACACTGCCGCAGCACTTCGGCCCGCCACGTGTCGACGGAAATCGGCAGGTCGAAGCGGCTCCGGAGCGCGTCGACAGCGGGTACCACCCGTTCGAGCTCCTCCTCGAGGCCGACCTCTTCGCCCGGGCCGGCTTTTACACCGCCGACGTCCAGGAAATCGGCACCGTCGTCGACCAGTTTCTCCGCCTTGGCCAGAAAGTCGTCGAACGCCCAGTACTGGCCCGCGTCGAAGAAGCTGTCCGGGGTTCGGTTGAGAATGCCCATCACCAGCGCCCGATACGTGATGTCGAAGCGATGGGAACCGAGTTCCAAGATCACCTAGGGGACCGTAGCGCCGATCGGTCGCCGAGCGGTCTGCGGCGCGGGTCGTCGCCGTTCCTGATGAGGTTGCCCGCGGCCGTTCAGGCCTGGTCGGCCCGCCGCTCGGCGATGCTCAGCCACACGCCGCCGACGATGGCGA